>CAYTXJ010000082.1:0-10311 GCA_964440775.1 uncultured Desulfobacteraceae bacterium
ATTATGGGTTAGAGGAAGAAAGTCCCTCTAACCCATATATCCTATGTTTAAAGGGCTATATCATGGGGTTGATAAAGGGTGATTTCTTCAACTCTTTTAAATG
The DNA here is from genome assembly GCA_964440775.1 of uncultured Desulfobacteraceae bacterium. Classification (GTDB taxonomy): domain Bacteria; phylum Desulfobacterota; class DSM-4660; order Desulfatiglandales; family JALVMZ01; genus CAYTXJ01. The sequence continues at coordinate 104 of CAYTXJ010000082.1, forward strand.
CCTCATCATTGGAAACTAACACACTAATCTCGGCCTCTTTCATTATAGTAATAATTAAAGAATCATTTACCATAAGTCCATAACGAGCTCTCACAACCTGACTGTTTTTTACTGTTTCCCAAGAAAAAGACAAGATTTTTATACCCATCTGATGGATCCTTTCAACTTTTGAAGAATAATCCATTAATTCCCTAATAATATTATAGGATTTTTGAAGTTTCTTTAAGATATTTGGAGGAGTTACCATTCCTTTTTTTACTGCTTCTACCATCATCAAACGATGAAGAACCTCTAATATCACATTGGTAGCGGTGACACCTGTTATTGAGCCATTTTCACATCTTTTTAAGAGCCTACTGCATTCATCTGATACACCCGTAAAATGATAAATAAAGATATTAGAATCAATAAAACACTCTGTGCCAACAGGAATCCTATCAAGACTCAAGGACACTCTCTTCCTCCATAATAGCTTTAAGATTTTCAGGTGAAATTTTCATGCTCCCTCTGGTAGCATCAACAGTCCCTCTCTTTTTTTGAAAATTAGAGAGATAGTTCATTAAGGCATCTTCAAATAATTTGCTAAGAGATTTATTCTGAATTAGAGCCACCTGCTTAGCCTCTAAAAAGAGTTTTTCATCTAAGACTGTTCCAACCTTCTTCTTCACTCTTATCACCCCCACTTTTTCATTCTATGAACTTAAAGAGAAATTTGTCAAGAAATATAGAAATATCTCTTGATTTTTTGAAAAATCCTCTTCGCTTCTCTAATCTATCTAAGAGGTATGTTCATAAATCTGATACCCTTTTTTAACGACAAATTCTCAATTGCCTTAAAAAGGGGCTGATCCTTCGGGGTTGAAATCCGGGTATTTCCATCTGCTACTATAAAGATCTGAACTCTTCTTGTATCCAGATATCTCTTTGAAATCTCTTCAAGCTCGCCTTTGGTAATATTCATATAGATGTCTTGAACCTTAGAAAGTATATTTAGATCGTCACCCCTTATATAGGTTCTACAGTAGATATCAATAAGATCAGAGATCTTTTCCACATTAAAGATAAAGCCATTCAGTTTATCCCTCTTTTTAAGATCAAAAAGATCCTGTGAAATAGTGTGTCTTAGTTCTGAAAATATATCAAGGCTTGTATCTATTGCCTCAACAGCCCTCTTTGAATCACATCCTATGTATCCGCTAAGAAGCCCTGCCTCCCAGCGAGATGATTCATAGAATCCAACCGCATATGCCAGTCCCTTCTCCTCCCTGAGCCTTCTGTAAAGCAGTGAACCCCCACCACCGATTATATCTGAAAGCAGACTCAACCTCCAGTAATCGTCATCTTTCTTTGGAACACCTGGAAACAGGAAAAAAAGATGAGCCTGGACCTGGCCGGGCTTATTAATAAAGCCAAATACAGAAGGGGTTAAAGAGGGGGGTTTTAGCTCTCTTGGTCTTTTTGGATTATGAGGAAGTGATCTAATTATCTTTTCCAGATCTTTTATCATATTATCTTCATCAAGCTCACCACATATTCCGATTACAAGATTCTTTTGGACCATAAAAGATCTCATAAAATCCCTAATATCGGCTCTATCTATTTTGGGAATGGTATTTAGCCCTTTAAGTGGGCTTCTACCATAGGGATGCCCCCTAAAATGAAATGATAAGGATTCCCTTCTAAGAAGTGCAAAGGGATCATCACCCTGTCTCTTTATATTTGTGATTATTCTCCCTTTCTCTATCTTAACTATATGGGAGTCAAATCTTGGAACACTTAAGATCTCCAATAGCAGAGACAGGGCCTCAGCCCATTTCTCTTTTAAAAAGGTAATCCTTAATACTGTCATCTCCATTCCCACAGTGATATCCAAATCAATTCCATTTCTATCCAATAGATCTAAGAGCTCTTCAGGCCCATGTCTTTTTGTGCCACCCTTAATAAGGGTTCTTTCAAAGAGCATTGAAAGCCATGCCTTGCCTTCAGGAATATCAACCTCTCCTGCCTTAAAATAGAGGCTTAGATTAATTATGGGCTGTGTGTTATCCTTTATATAGAATATGGGAACCTTGTGGATATGGATAACTTTTGGTCTGGGAAATTCTATCTTCCTTGGAACCCTTTCAAATGAAAGGGGGTGCCTCCACCCATCAGGGGTGGGATAGATGGATCTATTCCTATTTAGATCCACATCTTCCACAATCCTTAGACTCCTTAGAGGAGGCATCCTCTCTTCCACATAGGGCGTTGAATAAATCTGAGCTATCCCCTCCTTCCCTGGGATCACATATACTGAAACCCTTTTCTGCCTATCTATATATCTTTTAGCTGCTTCAGAAATATCCTCTGAGCTGATATCCTGTATGTGTGAGAGATAGTCTTTAAGATAGCTCCATCCGATCTGAACTTCCAGTGTGGCAATTCTTTCTGCAATGGATTCATTTGTAAGAAGCTGTTCAATGATGTCTCTTTTAATAAGGGTCTTTGCCTTTTCAAGCTCCCTTTCTGAAACAGTCTCCTCTTTAAGCCTTTCTGCCTCTGAGATTAAAATCTCTTCAAGCCTTTTACACCCCTTTATATATTCTTCCCTTGAAGGCCTTTCTTTGCCATAGCCTGGGCTTCCACCCAAGATAAAGAGGGCGCCATAACGGTTATCAGGGTTTGCTGCCCATGCATTTACTGCAAGCCCCTTGTTAATAATATTCTTTGTAAATCTACTGCTTCTACCTCCACTCAGCAGTGTGCTGATTATATCCATTGCATAAAAATCGCTTGTGCCCATCTTAGGCCCCCGAAATCCCACCCTCACTAAAGCTCTTCTGATTCCTTTCATAAAGATGGTGGCAGATATGGTGCCATTTTTAACAGGCTCTGGAGTGACCCACTCTAATGTGGTTTCCCCCTTTGGGTATCTTTCAAAATATATGGATGCAAGCCTCTTTACCTCACTTATATTCACATCTCCTACAATAACACAGACTGAATTGGTGGGATTGTAGTACTTAGAATGGAATCTCTTTGCATCCCTCAGAGAAAATCTCCTTATATCTCCAATCCAACCTATCACGGGTCTTCCGTAGGGATGTGCCCTAAATGCAAGAGAAAAAAGCTCAAGCATAGAGACACTTTCAGGGCTGTTCAGGTATCTAAACTCCCATTCCCTCTCAACCACCTCTTTTTCCACAAAGAACTGCCACCAGGCAGGTTCAAATATCTGCTCACTTACAATAGAGAACCATTGCTCAAGCATATCGGAAGGAAGGGATGCCATATATATGGTCATATCTTTTGTGGTATAGGCATTGACTCTTACCGCACCATTTTTAGATAGCTGCGATGAAAATACATTGGGAATATAGAGAGATCTGCTCTTAGAGAGCAGGCTTAAAAATCTCTCTCTATCCTCTCTGATACGTCTCTTATCTGGATTTCTGCTGCTCTGCAATCTCAATATCTCTTCATAGATGCCTTCTATCTCATTCTGAATCTTCAATGCTCTTTGAGGATCGCTATTTCCAAAGTTTTTTGTCCCCTTAAAGAGCATATGTTCAACCATATGTGCAATTCCACTGCATCCAATATCTTCATGACAAGAACCTGCCCTGATTGCCAATCTAAAAGATACCTGGGGCAGATGGTCTCTTTCCACCACCAAAAAAAGCATCCCGTTTTTAAGCCTAAATTCCTTTACATCAATGGGAAAAGAAGAGGTTGCCCATAGTTGGCAACTGATGAGCAGGATCAAAATAGTAAATGGAACTATTATAATCTTCTTTGTAAAAGGGTTCATAACCCAAGCTCTTCATTAATAAGCACTATCTTTATCCTTCCCTTGGGATAGGACTTTTGAGTAATCGCCCATACATTACAGATCCTATCAGGACTCTTGCATTCTTCACAGACTGAGGTCTTTACACAGGGGGTCTTCATATTTAATCTCATGGCATTTGCCGGTGCTACAAAGTCCTTTATCCTGACCATTGCGCTTTCCAGATCTTGCACTATCTTATTTCTACCACAGAGTATTATCACATTCTTAGGGCCAAAGGTGATTGCGCCCACTCTGTTGCCTATCATATCCAGATTTACCAGCTCTCCATCTTCAGTAATTGCATTAGTGCCTGTGAAAAACAGGTCCACAAGTAATGCCTTTCTTCTGAGCTCAATTATCTGATCCCGTGGAAGCTTATAATTATATGTGTCAATTATCTCAATATCCTCTCTGTCCTTTAACTCATCATACAATCCTGTGGCCACAAAGGTCATAGAACCACCCCATGATATACTTTTAGGAGACAGAGAGGGTAATATATCATTTAAGACAAGCTCTTTGGCAGAGTGTTTATCAGAGGCCAGATACACCTCAAAGTTATTGCTTTCAAGGTTCTCTTTTACCTTCACAAATCTTTTATCCCAAAAGCTCTTAATAGGATCTTTCATGTTACACCTCCCATGCAAAAGATTATTTTCTAAAAAAATAAGATCTATTCCCTTTTTAGTAAATATAAAATTCATGATATACATAGAATTATAAAATTAATATATTGCCTTAAATGCAAAATACCATCCACAGTGAAGAGAAGAGATTAACACGTGCAGCAGGGGTGGTTTCCTTCTTTACCCTTTTGAGCCGAATCCTTGGGCTCATAAGGGATGTGGTAATTGCCTCTCTTTTTGGTGCAGGGATGTATGCAGATGCATTCTTTGTGGCATTTCGTATACCTAATCTCATGAGAAGACTATTTGCAGAGGGGAGTCTCACCATCTCCTTTATCCCCATATTTACAGAATACCTTCAAAAGGATGGAAAAGCAGAGGCCTTTTATATGGCTCGCTCTGTGATGTGGATATTGGTTATGATCCTGTCTTTAGTATCTGTCTTAGGAATAATACTTGCACCACTTATTGTTAGGGTTCAGGCCTGGGGATTTATCGGATCTCAGATAAAATACGCACTCACTGTTGATCTTACCAGGATCACATTTCCATATATCTTTTTTATAAGCTTGGTTGCCTTCTTTATGGGGATATTAAATTCCTTAGGACATTTTGGTGCACCTGCTTCAGCACCCATACTTTTGAATCTGGGGATAATAGGATCTGCTTTACTTATCTGTCCCCATCTCTCAATCCCTGTAATGGGACTTGCAATAGGGGTGTTGCTGGGGGGAATTATGCAATTTTTTTTGCAGGTGCCATGGCTTATCAAAAAGGGGTTTAGTTTCAGATTCTGTTGGAATCCAATGCATCCGGCAATAAAGAGGATAGGTATCTTAATGTTACCTGCCATATTTGGATCTGCTATATATCAGATAAATATATTTGTAAGCACACTGCTTGCATCATTTTTAAGGGAAGGTAGTATATCATGGCTCTATTATGCCGATAGATTAGTTCAATTTCCCTTAGGAGTATTTGCTATTGCTATTAGCACTGCATCTCTTCCATCTCTTTCACGACAGAGCCTTTTGAAAGAGGGAATGCAGAGGTTTAAAGATACTTTAAATTATTCTCTTCGGATGGTGCTCCTCATTGCAATCCCATCAAGTGTGGGGCTGATTATTGTGGGAAAGACGCTAATAATACTCTTCTTTGAAAGGGGGGCATTTGATCCTCTATCTACTGATATGACATACAGGGCCTTGATCTTTTATTCCTTAGGCCTCTGTTCCTTTTCTATAATAAGGATACTGGTATCTGCCTTCTATTCCATTCAGGATACAAAGACCCCGGTAAAGATTGCTTCCCTTGCCTTTGGATTTAATCTCCTCTTTTCTCTTCTATTGATGAGACCCTTAGGGCATGGTGGGCTTGCGCTTTCCCTTTCTCTTAGCTCAACCATTCAGGCATTGTCTCTGGTAATCATGTTAAAAAAGAAGATTGGGATAGCACCTTTTACAGGTTCCTTTATGGAATTATTCAAATACCTTGCCTCTGCTCTCTGTATGGGGATTCTATTATCATATTTAAAGATTTTTTTAGAGACATATCTGAGTATGAATTCCATATTAATGCTTTTTGTGTTAGTAATTAGCGGTGCATTAATATATGTTTCAGGTCTCTATCTACTTAGATGCAGAGGAATTGAGGTAATAGTGGTCTTCAGAGAGAGACTTTTTAAGATCAGATGATCCTAAAATTTCACGCTTTTTATAAGGGATTCATACTCCTTCATCTCCTCTTCAGTAAGCCTCTTTCTAAAGAGGCCCTGTTTTACAAATATGGGGATATTTCTGTTAAGTGCAAGGGCTACAGCATCACTCGGTCTACTATCAATTACAAATTCCTTTCCATTACTCTTTATATAGACGTTTGCATAATATGTGCCTTCCCTCAAATCATAGATCTCTACCCTCTTAAACTCTAAAGAAACATTCTCAAGTATCCTGAGATACAGCTGATGTGTAAGGGGTCTCTTGGGTTCAATCATCCCTTTTTCCTTTGCAATAGCAGCAAATTCGGCATCTCCTACAAACATAAGGAAATAGCGCTCAGATTCTTTGCTTTCCTTTAATATTACCATATTCCCCCTTGCAGGATCTGCCTCCAATTGAATCTCTCCTATCTTTATCATATCTTCTCCGGCCATTATTTACCTCCTTTTTTAAACATTATTTTGATTTTTCTCTCCTCTTTGCTCTTTGGAAAACTCCTTAACGATATTAGAAAATTCTTTGAGTCTATCATCTACCATTCTAAATACTGTGCCCTCTGGATATGTTCCATCCTCTTGAAGCTCGCCAGCCTTCATACCAGTAAGTATCTCAATTCCCTCTTCCACTGTGGATATAGGCCAGATATGGAATCTGCCCTCTTTAACACTTTCAATAACCTCCTCTTTAAGCATAATATTTTTGACATTCTTCTTTGGGATAATCACTCCCTGTTTCCCATTCAGTCCATTATGTTTACATATATCATAAAATCCCTCAATCTTTCTTGTAACCCCCCCTACTGCCTGTATCTCTCCCTTTTGGCTTACAGACCCTGTTACTGCAATACCTTGATATATGGGGACATTTCCAATAGCACTGAGCAGGGCAAATAGCTCAGTGCTGGATGCGCTATCTCCTTCAACCATTCCATAGCTCTGCTCAAAACAGAGAGTGGCAGTGATGGAAAGGGGTTTGTTATGAGCAAATCTCTCTTTTAAAAAGCTTGAAAGTATCATCACCCCTTTGGTATGAATATTTCCACTCATCTTGCTTTCTCTTTCTATGGTAATAACACCTTCCCTACCCACTGACACAGTTGCAGTGATACGATCAGGTTTTCCAAATTCATAATCCCCTGTCATTAATATGGATATTCCGTTTATCTGTCCTACCTTATATCCATCTGTCTCTATCCAGAATATACCCTTTTCAATCAATTCTCTTATCTTTTCTTCAATAAGATTAGACCTAAATATCCTCTTATCTATTGCCTCTTGCACATGTCTTCTACTGATAAGACGTGAATCTTCAAGCCCCGCATAATAATTGGCCTCTTTAATTAGATCTGCCACATCTCCGATCTCTAAGGTGAGCTTATCCCTGTCTTCGGTCTTCTGCATGGCATATTCAATAAGTCTTGCAAAACCTGATCTGTCCAGATGTCTTATACTATTTTCAGTGCAAAAATTTCCTACCACCCTGGCAAACTCAAGTATGGTATCTCTGTTATTGTCTGTGCTGAAATCCATATCTGCTTTTACCCTGAATAGCTTATGGAAGTGGTCGTCATATATATGAAGGAGCTCAAATAATAAAGGGTCCCCTGTTAATACAATCTTGATATTTAATGGAATTGGTTGAGGTCTAATGGTTCGGGTGCTAAAGAGCCCATAGAGTTCTCCTATATCTTCAATCTTAATCTCTTTGTCTCTCAATGCCCTTTTCAGTGCCTCCCAGGCGGGAAACCACTTTAAAAGATCCAATGCCTTCATTATGAGATAGCCCCCATTTGCCTTATGAAGCACTCCAGGCTTTATCATGGTGAAATCAGTAAATAGTGCTCCAAATAGGGCCTGCCTTTCTATTGTTCCAAACAGATTTGGATATATAGGCTTGGACTCTATTATAACGGGTGCACCCTTTGTTTCAGAGTTATCCACCAAGACATTTACCTCATATCTTTTAAGCACCGTCTCCTTCCCTAACAGGGGAACTATGGGGATCCCTGGTTGGCTGGATTCAGGCTTTTTGGCAAAGTCATCTATATTCTCTACTATATCCTCTTTTACATCTTCCAGATATTTTATTACATCCTTTTCATCTCTATATTTTTCCAACAACCCCTCCATTGCCTGCTGAACCACACTGAGGGCGGCCTTCTTTTTTATCTCCTCTTTTGCCTTTTTCATCTCCTTTTCCATCTCTTTTATTCTCTTTGCAATCTGTTTCATCCTATCTTGCAGCATATCCCCTTTTTGTCTTAGGGCATCTTTTTCCTCTTTGATCATCTTAGAGAGATCCTCTTGACTCAGAGGCTGTCCTTCCGAAGTGGTTGGCATAATGACCATACCTGCCTGTGATACCTGAAGCAGAAAGCCCTCTTCTTTGCATTTCCTGGAAAGATCATCAATCATCTGCCTCTTTTTGCTTTCATATTGACTTTCAACATCCTTTTCCTTTGTCTTAAATTCGTCGCTATCAAAGAGTTCTGTTACTGAGGACTTTATGGACTCGACTATCTCTTCCATATCCTTCTTAAGGCTTTTACCCATACCAGGGGAAAGTCTGATTGCCTTAGGCCTATCTGGCTCTTTAAAATTATATACATAACACCAGTCAGGAGGGGTTGGATCCTTCTTAGCCTGCTCTTCCACATATGTCTTGGCAATATAGGTAAGGCCCGTCTTTCTAGGGCCTGCAATATATATGTGATAGCCATCTGTCTTCATTCCCATTCCAAATAGTAGCGCATCCGTTGCCCTCTTCTGCCCCAAGACCTTATCTCTGGGAGGATCAAGAGATGAGGTATCCTCAAAGGGTAAGGTCTCCGGATCAATGGTTGTTCTTAACTCCTCAGCTGAAAGTTCAGGATGGTGTATATTCATAATAATTCCTCCTATTCTTTTTATTCAGAGTGAATATTGGAAATAAGAATACCCCAAAAATCAAGTGGCCTCAGTATCTGTGATATTGCCTCATAATGCCATCCAAGGTGGGCTCCACAGTTTCTACAGAATGCCATTCTCCACTGATAACCCACAAACCAGGAGTATTCCTCTGTGCCTTCACCGATTGCCACAGCCCCAGGACATGAAGAAAAGGTATGGAAGTCGCATTCAATTCCATGTGGATTTATAAATAGATGTCGATCGCTTCCCTGTATCGTTATAAGCCTATCTGAATATGTTATCAATGAATCACACACCACACACTGATAGGCCTTATTCCCATTTCCACCCAATTTTTCCATCGGATCATATGTGTCAAGGTGTCCCATCTGATGCCTCCTGCTATTAAAACCTCTTCCAGATCATAATTCCACCCTCTTTTTCTCTTATCTTGCTTTCAATGAATCTCTTTGCAAAGTCTTTCTTAGATATATATGGCCAGGTGCTATTTAAAAAATTCCTCTTAAGTTCTGAAAATACTTTATCCTTTTCCCGCTTATCAATAAAATTTCGCTCCTTTTTATAACTAAAACTTATCTTCTCACCCAGAATCTCTCTCTTGGCCTCATCTTCCACATCGATATCTATACGGGCTTCAAGGCTTACAAGCCATCTATCCCCTGCCATTCTTCTTGAATGGTCAAAGATAAACAGAATTAATCCATTTTCAAGCCTATATCTCTCTATTATTTCACCCATTTACAAGCTTTTTCAATTTTAATAGATAAAATATAAGGACTTTTTAATATAAATCCATTAGAAATCAAAAATTCAGGAGGTAAGATATATGAAATCTGTAATCTTATCCATACTATTTTCCTTTTTAATCTCTTTAGCACTACTATATATCACTGAACCCCTCACATATGCACAGCCATTTGGACTGAGATCTTCAACGGAGCAGAAAGAGGCCAGATTCCATATTCTATCAACTAAAAACGGAAGATATATATTTGGACAGATCTCAGATTCTCATAAGGACAAATTTATGCTGGATACCCTGACTGGAAGACTCTGGCAGATTGCAGAATCAGGAGAGGTAGGCCTATACCTGAGACCTGTCCCCTACAGATATGGTAACGGAAAATATGGAAATCTGCCTGAA
>CAYTXJ010000083.1:0-10023 GCA_964440775.1 uncultured Desulfobacteraceae bacterium
TTGGCATATCTAAATCTTTGCACTTTAAATACCCCTATCAGATTTTTGCTTAGCTATTCTATAAAAATGAAATAATTTCAAGCTCTAACTCCTTTCTTTATCTAATTAAAAAATTTTTCTTGACAATCTTTTACTATTTTTTCATAAATCCAGACTTTAAAAATCTTATAGAAAGGATGTGATAGCTATGGTCTGTAAAACTTTAAAGCCCGGGTTTGAGTGTTTTTTTATGACCCAGATGGGATGTCAGTATAATGGTGGAAGGTGTTATCCAGTGGTTGAGCAGTGTGAGGGATGTGGAAGGATTAAGGAGTTCCCATCTGGGCGTTTTTGTATCCACTTTCCAGATCCTTCCGTCAAATGGAGATATGGTGTCTGTAATATGGCAACCCATGTCTCCTCCTCAAATGGAGGAAGGGAAAAGAGGCTCAATCCCCTAAAGGCATCAAAGAGAGGCACAAGGGGATAATCATTTAATAAGATAGATAAAGAATTCCCTGTTTCCTTTTGGACCGAGGAGTGGTGATTCCATAGAGTCTATAAACTTCCATCCCTCCTTCTTACAAAAATCAATAATATCCGCTAATATCTCTCTATGGACCTTTGGATCTTTCACCACTCCCCCCTTTAAAAGTCCCTTTTCCCCTACCTCAAACTGGGGTTTTACAAGGGGAAGCAGAAAACCAGAAATTTTCACTATGGGATATAGAGCAGGAATAATCAATTTTAAAGATATAAAGGATACATCAATTACTGCACCATCTGGTGCATATGGAAGATCCTCTTTTCTTAAAGACCTTGCATTCTTACCTTCAAAGAGTATTACCTTAGGGTCATTTCTGAGTCTCCAGTGTATCAATCCCTTACCTACATCCACTGCCATCACCTTAGAGGCTCCGTGTCTTATCAGGCAGTCTGTGAATCCACCTGTTGATGCACCTATATCCAGCATAATCTTACCCTTTATATCTATCTTAAAATGGCGGAGAGCGGCTTCCAGTTTAAGTCCTCCCCTGCTCACATAGGGATTGGGATCTCTTCTTATTACAATCTCTGAATCTATTGGAATAAATCTTCCAGGTTTATCCACCCTTCTTCCATCTACCTCAACTGAACCTTCCATTATAATTGCCTGTGCCCTATGTCTGCTCTCAGTTAGACCCCTTTTAAGTAACAGGATATCAATTCGCTCCTTTTTCATATCTCATAGAGTTCCTTTGCCGCTTTATATATCCCTTCCTCATTTAGTCCACAGCTCTCTCTCAGCACTGAAAGAGGCCCATGTTCCACAAAGTCATCTGGAAGACCAAGACGCTTAATCTTAATACCGTATATCCCCCTATCTGATAGATATTCAAGCACTGCTCCCCCAAGCCCACCATGTCTTATATTTTCCTCCACCACCAGCGCCTTACCTATCTTCTGGCACAGCTCTCCAATCTGGGGATCCAGAGGTTTTATAAATCTGCAATTTAGCAAAGTCACCTCAATACCATCTCTATTTAGCGACTCATGGGCTCTTATGGAGGGCTGGACCATAGAGCCTACAGCCAGGATCAGAAGGTCTTTTCCCTGAGTCAGGATTTCGCCTTTTCCTATGGGAAGCTCTCTAAATTCAGAGGCCATCTCAACACCTACTGCCTCACCCCTTGGGTATCTTATTGCAATGGGCCCTCCTTTATATCTAAGGGCTGTATATAGCATATGCCTCAGTTCGTCCTCATCCTTTGGTGCCATAACTACCATTCTAGGAAGATTCCTGAAATAGGTAAGATCAAATTGTCCGTGGTGAGTAGGACCATCCTCTCCCACAAGGCCACTTCTGTCCAGACAAAATACCACAGGGAGGTTACTGAGGCAGACATCGTGTATTATCTGGTCATAGGCTCTTTGAAGAAATGTGGAATATATGGCAACAACAGGCCTAAGTCCTTCCGTTGCAAGTCCAGCTGCAAAGGTAACTGCGTGCTGCTCTGCAATTCCCACATCAAAGAATCTTTCAGGGAATCTATCCCTGAACAGATGAAGCCCTGCCCCTTCTGGCATAGCAGCGGTGATAGCCACAATCCTTTTGTCTTGCTCAGCAAGTTCTACCAGTGTCTTTCCAAATATCTCCGTATATGAAGGTGGGGAATCCCTCTTCTTTATGGGCCTACCAGTCTTTATATCAAAGGGGCCGATTCCGTGAAACAGGGTGGGATTCTCCTCTGCCGGCCCATAGCCCTTGCCTTTCTGTGTGGTTACATGGACAAGAACAGGCCCTTCTAAGTGTTTAACGTTATTAAAGGTCTCAATTAAAAGCTCAAGCCTATGTCCATTAATAGGGCCTACATATTTAAATTTGAATGCCTCAAAGAGCATACCAGGAGTAAAAAATGTTATCAAAGAATCTTCGCTCTTTCTTATCAGATTGATTATGTTTTCTCCAACTCCAGGTATGGATTTTAAGAAATTTCTGAGCTCTTTTCTGAGATATACAAATCTCTTCCCTGTCATCTTTCGACTTATAAACGAGGAAAAAGATCCCACATTGGGAGCTATGCTCATGGCATTATCGTTTAGCACCACAATAAGGTCTTTTTCCATATGTCCTGTCTGGTTTAACGCCTCAAATGCCATACCTGCAGTCATAGCTCCATCACCAATAACAGCCACCACATGTGCCTTTTCGCCTTTTAGGGACTTGGCAGAGCTTATTCCCAGACCTACTGATATGGAAGTGCTGCTATGTCCAGTGTCAAATGTGTCATAGGGGCTTTCACTTCGTTTTGGAAATCCGCTGATTCCCTTATATGTCCTAAGCGTATGGAATCGTGTCCTTCTTCCAGTTATCAGTTTATGGGCATAGGACTGGTGTCCCACATCCCAGATGATCTTATCCCTTGGGGCATCAAATACATAGTGAAGGGCCAATGTCAATTCCACCGCCCCTAAGTTCGGAGCCAGGTGTCCGCCATTTTTTGAAACTGTCTTTACAATCTTATCCCGGATCTCTTTTGCAAGTATTTCAAGCTCTTCAATAGAAAGTCTCTTTATATCCTTTGGATCCTCTATATTATTTAAGATCCTATAGTCATCCTGCCACATTTCCTATCCCGTTCTATTTATTATATATAGAGCAATCTCCCTTAATGGCTCTGCACGGCTGTCAAAACAGTTAAGGTAAGAGACTGCCTCATCTATAAGATTTAGATTTATCTCCTTTGCCCTTTCCATGCCAAAGACCGAAGGGAATGTGAGTTTACCCCTCTTTTCATCCATACCCACATGTTTACCCAATTTATCTATCTCTCCTTCCACATCTAAGATATCATCCATTATCTGAAATGCCAACCCTATCCTCTCTCCATACTTAGATAGGGCATCTATCTGATTCTCTGTTCCTCCACCAGCCATACCACCACTGATCACAGAGGCCCTTATCAATGCGCCTGTCTTATGCCTATGTATATATTCTACCACGGACTTATCCTTCTTCTCTCCCTCTGATCTGATATCCACTGCCTGTCCACTTAGCATGCCTCTAAAACCAGCGGCCTCTGATATGATCCTTATAATTTCAAGAGAGCGATCTGAGCCGACCTTTTTCGCAAAGGAAGCAGATGATAACAGATAGAAGGCCTCTGTCAGCAATCCATCACCTGCAAGAAGGGCCATTGCCTCTCCAAATACCATGTGATTAGTAGGTTTGCCTCTTCTGAGCTCATCGTCATCCATGCTGGGAAGGTCATCGTGTATAAGGGAATAGGTATGAATAAGCTCTAAGGCACAGGCAACGGGCATACAGATGCTTTCATCTCCCCCCACTGCCTCACAGGAAGCTATGCATAGAATGGGCCTAAGCCTCTTTCCTCCTGCAAATAGACTATACCTCATGGAACTTATAAGCTCTTTTTCAAATCCATCACTCTGCGGAAATATTCTTCTAAGTGCATCATCCACCTTTTCCCTCATTTCCCTGATATAGGCCTTTATATCCATAATCAACCATCTCCACTTTTATCTTCAAAAAAGGGGACCTCCCTGTATTGATCATCACCTTCTCTAATTAACATTGTCACCTTTTGCTCTGCCTCATCCAGCTTTTTGGAGCAAAACCTTATAAGATTCATACCCTCTTCAAACCTCTTAATGGAATCCTCTAAGGGAAGCTCTCCCTTTTCAAGCTCCTGAACTATCTCTTCAAGGCGTTTCATTGCCTCTTCAAAGCTCTGTTTTTCCATAGGTATCCCCCATATCTTCTATTTAATATCTATCTCCTTTTCAATTCTTGTACTCTCCTTAATCAATGCCATAGGATCTACTCTAAGGTCATACCATTTAATACCTAAATGAAGATGCGCTCCAGTGACCCTACCACTTGCTCCTGCAAGCCCAATTATCTCTCCCTTTCTTACAAATTGCCCTTTCTTCTTTAATATCCTATCCAGATGGATATATATGCTCTTAAGCCCTCCACCATGATCCAGAACAATGCTTTTCCCTTCAAGGAAAAGCTCACCACAAGATATCACTACCCCTCGATTAATTGCCCTTACAGGCTCACCCTTTTTTGCCCTAAAATCCACCCCACTATGAGGCGATCTCAGTTTACCATTTATTATGCTTCTTTTTCCAAATCCACATACCACCTCTCCCTCTACAGGATATATAAATGGTATATCCCATAATGGCTCAAAAGAGACCGTATTCCAAAGACCTTTTAGGATCTTCTTTTCCTTTAAAACTCTCTTTAATATCTTACCCTTTAACTCCACCATCTGCCTGGGAAGCCTTAAGATTCTCTTACCATAGTCTTTATGAGCGATTCTTATCCTATATTTATGCACCTTATCAGAATGGGGATAGCTGAGAGAGAGTATCTCATAGCCTTCTGGATGGGAGATATCCACACCTATAAATCCAAGCCAATATCTCTCATATCTTTTAAGATACACCTTATGCCCTAACCAATAGAGCTCAGGAACCCCCTTTATCCCATCTTTTATTAGTATCTCAGAGATGCTACCCTGATATATGATATCTGGTCTAATGAGGACCGCACCACAAGGTTGGCTTATATGGAGTGATAAGATGATTATGAATCCTATTAATGCCCTTTTATATATCATTTCATGGACTCCTCAGATCTAATCTCTTCTATGCGGCATTCAAGCTCACCCTTCCATAGCCTAATCCTTACCCTGTCATCTAATCTGAACTTTTCTGCATCCTTAAATATCTTCATATCTGGAATCCTGAATGTGATACTGTAGCCTCTGCGTAGCACTGAAAAGGGATCAAGATCCTTGAGCCTTATTTCCAGACGAGATATCTTCTCTTTTCTGTCCCTTAGATTATATGAGATAGATTGAATAATAACCTTTTTTATCGTATCAATAACATGTCTCTTTATCTCTATGAGATTAATGGGCTGTCTATTTAAAAGCCTTTGATATCTGAGATCCAATCGGCTTCTCTTTCCCTTTAATATATCCCTTAGATATCTTTCTGCCTTTGCCCTCAGATCATCCACTTTAAGATACCAATCTTCAATAATTCCTCTTGGATCTTTAAGGGCCCTATTTAGGTTTTTAAGGGAGTCTCTCTGGGTTTCCAACCTCCTTTCAATTGCAAACAGAAGCCTTCCTTTTAAATCATCTATCTTTCCTTTCAATGCTTCCTTTTCCATAACTAACATCTCTGCTGCCGCTGAGGGTGTGGGTGCCCTTAGATCTGCTGCAAGATCTGAAATGGTAAGATCTATCTCATGGCCGACTGCAGATACCACAGGTATATTGGACTCTCTTATGGCATAGGCAATCTCTTCCTGATTAAAGGGCCAGAGATCCTCAATAGAACCTCCTCCTCTGGTAATCACAATCACATCCACATTCAGATTTCTATTAACAAATCTCAAGGCGTCCACAATCTCCCCTGTTGCCTCCTCCCCCTGCACTCTCACCGGAACCACAATCACCCTGATATTGGCAAATCTCCTGTGGATAACCTTTAAAAAATCTCTTATAGCAGCTCCTGTTGGTGATGTTATTACCGCAACCTTTTGGGGAAGCCGGGGAAGAGGCCTCTTTTTGTCCGGATCAAATAGCCCCAGATCACTGAGCCTCTTTTTAAGTTGCTCCAGTGCAAGGGCAAGTGCTCCTATACCAATGGGCTCCATGTAATCTAAGATGAGCTGATACTCTCCTCTGGGTTCATAGACACTCAGTCTGCCATGCACCACCACCTTCATCCCATCTTCTGGCATAAATCTCAGATATCTTACCTGTGGCCTAAACATCACCGCCCGAATCTGAGCTCCTTCATCCTTTATGCTCATGTAGTAATGTCCTGAGGAGGGTGCCCTGAAATTGGAGATCTCCCCTTCAACCCAGACCATGCCAATCTGCTCTTCCAGAAGGGATCTTATATCTTCCGTAAGTTCACTTACAGTGTAAATATGTATTTTAGAGTCGGGATGTGATAAGACGCCTTCCATTGAAAACTAAGATATATAACAACTTCATAATTTTCCACTTAAAAAATTCCATTGACATCTATATACTCTTTTTAAGAACTATAGATAATATCCATTATGAGGGAAGAGAGATGTTAGAGCTGATTAAGAGTAGAAGAAGTATCCGCAAATTTACCGAAGAACCTGTTAGCGATGAAATCTTAAATACCATAATAGAGATGGGCACATGGGCACCATCCGGGCAAAATAATCAGCCTTGGAAGTTTGTGATCATAAGAGATCCGGGAATTAAATCAGATGTTGCAAGATGCACCAAATTTTCCAGGATCATTGAAAATGCACCTGTCTGTATTGCGGTATTTTTAGACAACTCCATCAGCTATGACAGGGTAAAAGATATTCAGGCAATTGGTGCATGTATTCAGAATATGCTGCTTGCAATACACTCCATGGGATTGGGGGCCGTATGGCTTGGTGAGATACTTAAAAACAGGCAAAAGGTGGAGGAGATATTAAAGGTTCCCCCCTCTTGCGAACTCATGGCAGTGGTGGCATTGGGTCATCCCGCAGAGAAAAGACAAAGTGGTCATCGCAACCCCATAGATAAAGCCATACTTAACAGATTTTAAAGAGAATAACAGAGATCCTTAAAAGAGGAAGGGTTATGATGGAAGGGCTTGATTTTAAAAAAGGAAATGGGCTTATTCCAGCCATAGTTCAGGACTATAAGACAAAGAGGGTCCTTATGCTTGCCTATATAAATCAGGAGTCCTTTAAAATGACCCTCCAAACTGGAGAGGCACACTATTGGAGTAGAAGCAGAAATTGTCTTTGGCATAAAGGAGAGACCTCTGGCCATGTCCAAAAGATAAAGGAGATATATGTGGACTGCGATAATGACACCGTGCTCTTCTTAGTTGAACAGGTGGGGGGCATTGCATGTCATACAGGACATGAAAGCTGTTTTTATAGAAGGATAAATAGAGACGGAAGTTTTGAGATTGTAGATAAAAAATCATCAGGATGAGGTGGAGCTATGAGAGTTCTTAAGTTAGGGATACCAAAAGGTAGTCTTCAGGATGCAACCATTAAGCTATTTGAAAAATCTGGCTGGAAGATAAGTCTTCAAAACAGTAGGAGCTATTTTCCGGAAATTAATGATCCAGAGATTCAGTGCACCATATGCCGGGCACAGGAGATGTCAAGATATGTGGAAAATGGCACCCTTGATGCCGGAATAACGGGAAGAGACTGGATTGAGGAAAACGACTCTGATGTGGTGGTGCTGGATGATCTGGTATATTCCAAGGTGAGTCAGGCTCCTGCAAGGTGGGTGCTGGCAGTTCCAGCGGACTCTGAAATAAAGGAATTAAAAGATCTTCAGGGGAAAAAGATAGCCACAGAGCTTGTAAATTTTACCCGTAGATATTTCAAGGAGAGAGACATTGATGTGGATGTGGAATTCTCATGGGGTGCAACTGAGGCAAAGGTGGTCTCTGGCCTTGCAGATGCCATTGTGGAGGTAACAGAAACTGGTAGCACCCTTAAGGCACATGGACTAAAGATTATATATGAATTCATGCAATCCAATCCCCAATTTATCGCCAATAAAAAGGCCTATGAGGACCCTTGGAAAAGGGAAAAGATGGAACAGATAGTGCTTCTTTTAAAGGGTGCCTTAAGGGCACAAAACATGGTGGGGCTGAAGATGAATGTTCCAAAAGAGAGATTAAATGAAGTGATTGAACTGCTGCCCAGCCTTAATGCACCCACCATATCCCCCCTTTACAATCAAGAGTGGTATGCAGTGGAGACAGTTGTGGAATCCAGAATAGTAAGGGATCTTATTCCCGGGCTTATAAAGGCAGGAGCAGAAGGAATAATTGAATATTCTTTAAATAAGGTGATTTAGGATCATATAGATGTTTACACTATCTAAGAGAGCAGAAGAGATCCCCCCCTTTCTGGTTATGGATATATTGGAGAGGGCAAATGAATTGGAAAGGGAGGGGCATAGGATAGTGCATCTGGAGATAGGGGAGCCTGATTTTCCTACCCCTCAATGTATATGCAGGGGGGCAATGGATGCTATGGGAAGGGGCCTTACCCACTATACCCATAGTCAGGGGATATGGGAACTCAGGGAATGTATATGTAGATATTATAATAAGAGATATGGAGTGGATATATCACCAGATCAGATAATAGTAACTCCGGGTACATCTCCTGGCCTATTTATGGTCTTTTCAGCCCTATTAGATCCTGGAGATCAACTCATAATGACCGATCCCCACTATCCATGCTATCCCAATTTTGTAAGATTTCTTGGGGCCGAGCCTGTATTTATAAATGTCCATGAAGATGATGGCTTTCAGATGGATCCTGACACCATAAGATCTAAGATCAACCCAAAGGTAAAAGGGATATTAATAAATTCCCCATCTAATCCCACTGGCACCCTGCTCTCAGATGAGAGAATGGCTGAGATTGCCAATCTTGGCCCCTTAATTATATCTGATGAGATATATCACGGATTAGTCTATGAAGGTAAGGAACGTTCTATACTTGAATTTACTGACAGGGCCATTGTATTGAATGGGTTTTCAAAGGCCTTTGCCATGACAGGATGGAGACTGGGATATGTCATATGCCCAAAAGAACTGGTTCGTCCGATTCAGAAGATACAGCAAAACCTCATTATCTCTGCACCCAGCATATCACAGTGGGGTGCCATAAGGGCATTTGATGAGGCGATCGAAGATATGGAACATATGCGCAATGTATTTGATAAAAGAAGAAGATACATGATAAGAGGTTTAAAGGAGATGGGATTCAGGATCCCTGTTGAGCCTGTTGGAGCATTTTATGTGTTTGTAAATGCAAGAGAGCTATCAGAAGATTCCCTTTCCCTTGCATTTGATATATTAGAGAAGGCCCATGTGGGAGTGAGCCCAGGAATTCAATTTGGCAAAAATGCAGAGGGATTTTTAAGATTTTCCTATGCCAATTCCTTAGAAAATATCCAGGAAGGCCTAAGAAGATTAAAAGAATATATTAACTCCCTCAGATAGTAGATGGATTGCCGATTTCTTAAAAGTGCCCATACTCCCAAGCAGTATCCGCCCCCCCTATATCCAGAGTTTGCATTTGCAGGAAGATCCAATGTGGGGAAGTCCTCACTAATTAACCGTCTTTTAAACAGAAGAGTGATTGCAAAGGTAAGTTCAAGGCCTGGAAAGACGCGCTCACTCAATTTTTATCTTGTAGATGGAAAGATATGCTTTGTGGATCTTCCAGGGTATGGCTATGCAGAAGTTCCTTTAAAGATGAAGATGGGCTGGAAAGGGATGGTTGAATCGTATCTACGGGAAAGGAAAAATCTAAAGGCAGTTATAGTGATTGTGGATATCAGAAGGGGAATAGAAAAGGAAGAGGAGCAACTGATAGGCTTCTTAAACTTTTTAAAGAAGAGGTATCTGATTGTATTTACCAAGATAGATAAGATATCCAGATCAGAGCTTTCCCTTAAAAGGCAGAGGCTTAAAGAGGAATTTAAGGATATCTCT
>CAYTXJ010000084.1:0-10007 GCA_964440775.1 uncultured Desulfobacteraceae bacterium
GCACAAAAGACCCTACATCTGGATCACCTCCTTTCTGTCTTTTTAGCCAGCTCTTCCAACTGCTACCAACAATACGGACACCACCACCAGTATGGATACCAGCAAGGGTAGGGTGGATACTCATGATAGAGCTTTATCTCCTCAGGTCTTATCTTCCATAGATGAATCTTTTCGGCCCTTAGCAGGGGATACTCATACTCAATCTCTCCAAGTGGCAATTTTCTTATACCCTGAATCTTGCCTGCCACAGTGATCTCCCTTCCGGGCCGATATATGGCAACATCAAGAAAGCCCGGATACATAACCAGAAACCTCCCCCCTGATGTATCCACATCTTTGGGTCTGTCGCTTCTATCCAGTGGTAGCTGTAAGACCTCTATCATTGTTCCTTCCTTCTTATTAACCGCCCTCAGAATCACTCCACCCCAAAGAACCATCTTCCCTTTACATAAATCAGGATCTTTGACCACCTCATGGATGGTTATCTCTTCCGTTAAACTCTTCTTAAGCTCTTGAGGTATAATGGGAGCGCAGGAAGAAAGGATCATCAGGGATAGAAAAGCCAAAATAGATAGATTCCTTGCCATAACCATACCTCCTGAGAGCTTTGAATTTTTCAAAATTAAAATTAGTTTTTGATCTCTGAATCCTTCATTGCAATCATATCTGCTTTTCTGATCCTCTCTATTGCCTTTAAGGCAGAGGATCTCTGTGAAGGGAATTTAGCTGCCATCCTGAATGCCTCAATGGCCCTGTTTAGATCCTTTGCATTCCATGCGGAGTAACCTTCCATTAAAAGGGCTTTTGCCGCAGTTTTTTCTTTGCCCTTTTTAAGCGATATTTTTGCAACATCTTCAAATGTATCTGCTGCATTTCTATATCTTTCAAGTTCATACAGGAGTTCACCTTTAAGCATAAGGAGAGATATATCTTTATCCTTCTTTGCCTCTATAGCCTTTTCAATATATAGAAGGGCATCCTTAGGTCTGTGAAGGCGGATATAGCACTGGGCTATCCTGTATGCCATCTTAGGGGTGAGATGCTTAAGAGCCATCTTTTTGTAGAGTCGCACTGCCTCATAAGGAATATCAACTGATATATATAGATCAGCAGCGATCCTCTGTTCCTGCTCGGTTAGAGGCTCTAAAAGGCCCTTTATGGTAAGAGCAACCAGTGCCCCTTTGTAATTGTTTTTCTTAAGATAGAAATGAGAAAGCCCCTTCCACCACTTAGGCTCTAAAGGGTCCTCTCTTATGAGTTCATTTAGGTAATTAAATGCCTTTTCCTCCATTTCAAGTGTAAGATAGAGATGGAGCCTCTGCTCCTGCCACTGTTTTCTTCTTATGCCTTTGGTCTCCACAGATAGCTCCTCTACAAATGGAAGTGCCTTTCGGGGATAATTACCTAAAAGATATGCCTGGGAGATGGCTTCCTTCCATTCTGTCTTTAGATCCGCTCCTTTTGTAACCTCTAAAAGGCGTTCCAAGACCCTTATTGCTTCCTTATGCCTTCCATCTGTTAGATAACATATTCCTCCATAGTAGAGATATTGCGGATCTTTTTTGGGATCTATCTCATAACACTTTAAAAAAGAATCCCCGGCCTCTTTATACCTCTTTAACTCATAGTAGCATCTTGATAAATTTACCCAGGCTAAATAAAAGGAGGGTTTTTTCTTTAATGATCTTCTATAAAAGGAGACTGCATCTGTGTAATCTTTTTTTAAAAGATAGCAATTTCCAATTGTAAAATCTATCATATAGTTATCATACCCTTTTGATATTCTATCCTCTTCCCTAAGTCCCTTTCCCTTTTCTTGAAACCTAATAAGCAGATCTATCGCCTTATCATATTCCTTTTTTTCTATTAAGCCCTGGGCCTTATAGAGCACGATCTGAGTGCGTAAAGGAAGCTCTTTCTCTTTGGCTTCAATAAGTGTAAATGGCAAAAAGACCAATAGAATAGATAAGAATAAGATATAGTGGATTAATTTAATCATCCCTTCTTTAAGACAAACCTGATAGTTGTTTCAACAAGGGTCTTAACCTTTATCCCTTCTATGGTCCCAGGAATAAATCTCCACTTAGTTACACACCTTAAGACCGAATCTTCAAATATCCCTTTTGGATGGCTTTCAACTATAACTGGATCAGTTACCATGCCCTCTTCATTTACTATAAATCTTACCCTTACCCACCCTTCAATCCCCCTTCTCCTTGCATGCATTGGGTAAAGTGGAGGTATCCTCACCAATGGGGTGAGAGGATGATCTATCTCACCGATTCCATAGACCCCTTTTATATGAGGTAGCCCCAAGGATAGATTGCACACAGCATCTACCTTAGGGCCACCTGAAAGGGGGGGGAGTTTGGGGTTTATCTCGAAGGGTAAGCTCAGGTTCTGCCTTATAGATGGGGATATAAAGATCTTTTTTGAAATAGTCTTTAAGGCCTTTTTTTGAGGGATAATCCTTTTTACCTTTTTTTCTTTTCTATGAACAGGTGAATCTTCTCTTTTAAATCTTATTACATTTACAGGGGTGATGGGTTCTGAAAACTCTTTCTTTACAGGGCTGTATCTTACAAGAGATGGCATCATATAGAATAGCACTCCATTAAATAAAACAGATAGAAATAGGGAAGTGACCCATACCTTCAGCCCTTTACCTTCCTTTAGACTCTTTAAGTGCTGCAATAGAGACCTCCTTTGCGCCTGCAAGCTTGCACTCATCCATCACCCTGATCACTGTGCCTGTCTTGCTGTCTTTGTCAGCAACTATAATCACAGAGGCTTCAGGATTTTCAGCCAATGCCCTCTCCACCTCTATCCTCAGTGCACGGATATCAATCTGACGCCTTTCTATAAAGATCCTGTCATCCTTTGTAACCCCAACCAGTATTGTCATCTTTTTCTTGCTTACTGCAGTCTTTGAAACAGGGCGATTAACCTCCACCCCGGTTTCTCTTACAAAGCTTGTGGTGACCAGAAAAAAGATAAGGAGGATGAAGACCATATCGATAAGGGGTGTTATATTTAATTCGATTCCTCCTCTCTTTGCCTTACGTGCTGAAGTAATGTTTAACATGGCTTATATACCTCTAAAGGTGCTGGCTTATATAGAGCCCAACCGACGAGACCCTCTGCTTTAGATTCTGTGCCCTTTTTTTAAGAAAATTGCTCATATAAAGTCCTGGAATTGCAACCATAAGGCCTGCCTGAGTGGTGATCAATGCCTCTGAGATTCCCCCTGCCATTGCCTTTGCATTACCTGTTCCAAAAATGGATATAACATCAAAGGTCTTGATCATTCCTATAACAGTTCCCAAAAGACCCATAAGTGGGGCAAGAGATGCCAATGTTGCAATGAAACCCAGATAATTATCAAGGGAGGAGTTTATCTCCACAACCAGTTCATCCAGGATATATCTATTTAGCTCTCTGTCAGAGCTCTTTTTCCTCAAATATTCCTTAACAAGCATGGAGATGATATCATTGTATCTTTTAGGATCAGGAAATTTTCCTTTTATTATGTGTTCTTTTGCCTCTGATCTTTTCATCCTTTTAATGTAAAGCCTTCTAAAATAGATTATCCTGTTTATTATAAGTGCCCACATGATTATAGACAGAGACAGAAGCGGAACCATTACAATCCCACCGCTTAAGATATAATCTTCAAGTTTATAGATAAGGTTCTGTAAATCGATACTTACCCCTCCTCTATTTTACTGAATAATGTGTTTACGAAGGCAATGGATTTCTTTTCCATCTGAGAGATCATATTTTCAACCTTACGTGTCAGAAGTGTATGAAAAAGCATAACGGGAATTGCAACAGAGAGTCCAAGCATGGTGGTAACAAGTGCCTCAGATATTCCTGCAGACATCATCTTGGGATCCCCTGTGCCATAGAAGGTTATCACATGAAATGTCTTGATCATCCCGGTTACTGTGCCAAGCAGCCCAAGAAGTGGTGATATGGCAGCAAGCATACCAAGAGTGGATAGAAATCTTTCAAGGGGTGGAATCTCATTCAAGATGGCCTCTTGAAGCACATTTTCAAGGTCTTGACGGCTAAGCCCTCTATTTTTAATGCCAGATAATAGGACCCTTGAGATGGGTTTTCCAATCTTTTTTTTGCAAAGGGAGAGGCAGCTATCCCAATCGCCCCTTGAAGCATAATTTAGCATAAGATCTGCAAATTTCTCTGGCCTTATATCCTTTATAGATAGATAGAGCGATCTTTCAATTATGATTAAAAATGCCACCGCTGCAATTCCCACAATTGGCCATACCAGTGGTCCCCCCTTTGGTATATGCTCAATTAGGCTGAGCCTGTGGGTAAGCTGTCTGAGGGCAGCACCTCTTGAGATATCAATTGGAACATCTATTGATCTTCCTTCCATATAATCAATCAGCTTTTTGGAGATCCTATGCGGGGGTAACTTAGATAGGGCAAAGAGTCGCTGACTGGTGTCAGAGTAAAGTAAAAAACCTGTTTCTTCAGGTATTCTATAAGCTGCTGAAAAATTACCTAATATAAGGATATTGCCACTGACCTCTTTTCCCGATCTATCTACAAAATTGCCCTTCACCACTCTCACCTGCCCAGAGAGCTCTATCTCTTTAAATAAGAGGTCAACCATTCTTCTGACATGGCCCATTCCAGGAAACTCTATCTGGCTCAAAATCGGATCCATAAATTTAATCCTATCTTTTAAAAAGGCACTCTGAAGACTCTGACGAAACAGGGAATCAATATCCTTTGCATTTACTCGGATAACACCTACTAACTCCTTTACATTCTCTTCGATTTCATCCCTCTTTGATATAAGCTCCTTTTCCATGCTTTTTAACTTATCTAAGGTATTACCCAATTCTTTATTCTCCCTCTTTAATCTTTCATTTTCCTTCTTAAGCTTTTTAATAGCACTTAAAAGGGAATTTTTATCCTTTAATATCCGCTCTATTGCCTCTCTTTTCTCCCTCAATGCCCTTTCTTTTTCAATCCTTGCCTTTTTAAGAAGCTCTTCCCTCTTTTTTCTTGCCTCAATCACATTCTCTCTCATATCCTGGGCATATGAAAGAGGAGTCAATAGCAAGAGCCCTAAAAGCATTACAAAAAGTGTCCTTATAATATTTTTTACCTTCATCTTATCCTCAATCTTCCTATAGGGAGATTTAGGATATCAATTGAGCGTCTCTTTGAGGCCATTTCTATTGCAGAATCTATCGATCTATTAAACCTTGAGGGAAGAACCTTCCAGGAAGATGTGGCCGGGTCAAAATACCCACAGAGTCTCTTATCAATTGTCTGAAAAAATAGAGACACCCTTCCTAAACGAAACACATCTACAAGTATATCTTTTCCATTTAACCTTATCTTCTCTTTATAAGTTTCAATGGTATTTCCATACTCTGCTTCAATAAATAGGGCCTCCATCAGCTTTCTAAACTTTTCACCAATACTGATAGAAGGATCATCAATGATCTTCCTGAGTCGGGTTATCCTTGCTTCCCTTTCATCTCTTAAAAAAGGAACATCCTCTTCAATAGATCTGGAAAGCCTCTCGTAGGTCTGTCTTATAAAGGGCTCCATCTCCTTAATCATCCTTTCAATTTCAGCTATCTCTACTTCAAGCCTTGAGATCAGATCCTTTTGTTTTAAAACCCTCTCTTTTAAATCCCTATTTTTAGACAAAAGCATCTCCCTTTCCTCCTCTAAGCGTCTATATTCAGTCAAAAGCCTCTTTTTCTCTTTTTCCCACCTATCCTCTTCTCTCTGCTTCATCTGCCTTATAGTTATAGCATCATCTACAAGCTCCTTGACTCTGCGTGGAATATCTGCTGAAAGAAGAAAGGAAGTGCAGTTAATTCCAAAGAAAAACAGAATAGTTAGAATAATGACCCTCAAAACCTATCCTCCTTTCATTGAATTTTTCTTAAAAAACAGAGGCCAAAAAGGTCTACCCATTCGTGGAGTGTTCAGACCTTCTTGGCCTCTATTTACAATTGTATTTAAATTAAAGCTATTTTCCATTGTCAAGAATTTTTTAATCTTTTCAAAAGCGTATTTAAGGTATCAAAATAGATAACCTTATTACTATCTATCAGGGAATCGGATAGATCTCTTGTCTTTCTAAAGCTCAGTATGCGCTTTCCCATATCAATTGAATCTCTCAATAGTTCCATATTTCTCCTGTTAAGAGAGCCAACAGGAAAGCCTGAGTCAATGATATATTCTACTTTTTTAATAATCTCTATTGCCTTCCTATAAGAGCTCTCTTTTATCTCCTGAAAGGCATCTTCCATTATAACCAGTGCCCCCATGGAATCGGCTATACAGGCGTCTATGTCATTTTCATGGAGTATTCCGGTTGTGATTCTGAATCCATTTTTACTAAGAAATCTGAATATAGGTGTTCCTGTTCCGCCTCCTGCCACCACAAATACCTCTTCTCCTTCTCCTTCTGATCTGAGTTCAATAGTTCCAAGCTGGCTGTTGAAGCGGGCAGAGTTCAGATCATAGAGTCTTGCTATAGTGTCTTCTTTTAGTATCTCATCAGGCTGACCATATCCTAAGATTTTTCCGTCTTTTACAAGCAAGACCACATCTGAGACCTTCATGGCAAGATCAACATCGTGAAGAGAGACTATCACAGTGATCCCCTTTTTTCTACAGAAGTTCTGTAAAATACCTATGAGTTCAAGCCTATGTTTTAGATCCAGGTGCAGGGTGGGTTCATCAAGTATTATGACCTCAGGTTCCTGTGCTAATGCCCTTGCAAAGATAAGCTTCTGCCTCTCTCCATCGCTAAGCTCATTGAAGTATCTCTGTGAAAGATCGGAACCATTTACAAGCCTAAGGCTTTCTTCAATCTTTTCAATATCTTCTTTTTTTAATCTTCCTAAAAAATCTGTATAGGGATATCTCCCTAAGGAGACAAATTCAAAACCTGTTAAAAGCCCGGGAGATAGATGCCCTGTTAACACCACTGCCAAGGATCTTGCAAATTCTGATTGGCTCAGCTCAGAAATGTTCCTACCATTAAGATATACAGCACCTTTTAAGGGAGAAAGCAGACCTGCAAGGGTTCTAAGAGTTGTGGTCTTTCCAGATCCATTTGGGCCAAGAATGGATACGAACTGCCCCTTTAGCATATCTATATTGATCTCTGATACCACACTTCTGTTTCCGTATCCTACAGCAAGTCTATGGGTCTGAATTACCCTTTCTTTCATATTGCGGTCCTCCGCTTAAGCAGGAGTCCGATCACAATGGGAGCTCCAAAAAATGATGTAATAGCACTTATTGGAAGTTCAACAGGTGAAAAAAGTGTCCTTGCGATCAGATCACATAGCAGGGTTACAACTCCACCTAAGAGGAACGCACCCGGAATAAGCACACGATTGTCTGTCGTTCCAAATACAAGCCTTGCCATATGGGGAATGGCAAGCCCAATAAATGCCACAGGGCCTGCAAAGGCCGTAACTATCCCGGCGAGAGCGCTTGAAAGTATCACCACAAAAAATCTAAAAAGCCTTATGTTGACTCCCATTGTCTTTGCATAGTCCTCACCAAGCAAAAATGCGTTCAGGGGTTTACTTAAAAGATATGTCCCAATTGTAAGTGGCAGCCCGATGATAAGGATCAGATAAAATTCCTGCCAGGTAAAGCCTGAAAAGCTTCCCATCTGCCATAGCACAAACCCCTTGACCTTCTCCTTTTCTGCAAAGGCAATCAAGATACTGGTTACTGCATAGCAGAGATATCCCATCATAAGCCCGATTATAAGCAGGGTGATGATACTCCTTACTCTGGATGCAATCACAACCAGAATGGCCATGACTAAGAGGGCACCTGAAAATGCAGAAAGGCTGATATAAAAAGGGTGGATCTCTAAGATTCCAACACTGAGCCCCCCAAGCATAACCAGTGCAACCATAAGTGTTGCACCTGATGAGATCCCAAGCACATAAGGACCCACAATCGGATTCCTAAAAAATACCTGAAGGAGCAGCCCCCCTGCTGCCAGATATCCCCCACATATAACGGCAGAAAAGATCCTTGGAAACCGTATCTTCCAGATTATCGCACCAGGTGTGGAATCAGTTATGTGAAATATTATAATCCTTAGGGTCTTAAAAAGAGGGATCCTTACTGAGCCCTGAGCCATATTCAGGATTAAGAGAGATAAAAGGATCATAGAAAAGATAAAAAAGCTTTGAAAATACCTCCTTCTTTTTAAAGGTATAGCAATATCAGCAGATTTCATAAGATATAGACCTTACCTCGCTGGAAGTCTAAAAAAATATCTCCTCTCCTTTCTCTGAGGAAAGATCTCTGGATGAAACAGGGATGCAAGCTCATAGATAATATCTGAGGTATCTGAAACCTGATAGAGTCTGTATCCTGTAAAGAATATCTCCCCTTCACTAAGTGGACGAATATTTACATTTTGAAGAAGCCTGCTTGAGCTTTTTAACATCTCCTTTGAGGTAATCCCACTTTCTGGTCCGCGGTATGTGATGAGGATATCTGCATCCTTTATTCTTGAGAAAAACTTTTCAATTGTAACCTGCATACACGATGCTCCTTCAAGATCTTCAAAGAGGTATCTACATCCAGCAAGCTTTGCAACCTGGGCAGCCCATGAATTACCTGGTTCAACCAGCACCTTTCTTGCATATATATCTCCCCAGATAACCTTTGGATGCCTCTTTGCATATCTCTCTATCTTTGAGGATATCTCCCTGATCTTGTTAAACTGGGCCTCTGTAAATTCTTTTGCTTTGTCTTCTTCATTATAAAAGGTGGCAATAAAGCGAATAAAATTTATGTGTGAGTCTAAGTCTTTTGCGATCCTGGTAGATGTTATGATGCATGGGATAGAAAGCTCTTCAAGCTTGGGAATAATGCCTTCATCCCACGTAAATACCACATCAGGATCTACCTTCTTTAATTTTTCAAAATCAATGGATGTATATTCACCAAGATATGCGATATTTCCGCTTCTTAGCCCTTCCTTTATCTCAGGAATAAACCAGTCTTTCTCTTTTACAACCACACCCTTTATAGTGTCTAAATGGCCAAGCTCTTTTATTAAGGCTGCATTATATGTTGAATATATAACCGCACTCTTAATGGGAACATAAATAGTTCCTGCCTTTCCATAACCTTTTAATGGGGCTTTTCCCCTTGGAACCAGAAGAAATCTCCTTCCAATTCCATCTGTTATCTCTTTATATCCACCTTTTAAGAATCTAACCGAAAACTCACCATATTGTTCAAACCTGTGGCTACAACCGCTGGAAAATGCAGTGAAGGTAATAAGAAAAACTAAAAATCTCCTCTTATCTTTTAGACCAAAGAGATAGAGCATAAGACCTGATCCAAACAAAATCGCACCAAAAAGCATAAAACCAACCCCCCTATCCCTCTTATATCTCACACAGATAAAAGGGGATTTATTGATAGACAGGCTCTTTGGAGAGAAATCTTCAATAAAGATTGCCCATCCTCTGTATCTTAAGGGACTATTTGATGAAACCTTCCCTTCCTTATACCTTCCTCTATCATAGATAAGAAATGTGGCTGATACATCCCTGGCCGTTCCTTCCACCCCAATAAAAGGAGAATTCTCTTTAAAGTATTGGATATTTAAATCCTTTAAAACCATTTTTATTGCTGAATCAGGTAACACCATGGAAGAACCTCTATAGAGGATCTTTCCATAGAGATTAGTAGAAAGTGTATGGCTTAAAAGTTGACCAATGAGGAGAAAAAGAAAGCCAAAATGTATAATTGAGGTGGATAATCTTTGAATAATTACCTTCAGACCCACTCCCTTAGCTCCCTTTATTACTGAATTTATCCTGTTTATGGCACAGACTGTCGAGGTTATTGAAAGAATAAAAAGCAGCATTACCAGGACAAAAAACCACCATGTGATATCTATCTCATTAATTCAATAGACACGCATCCAATCCTGTAAGAGATTGTTTTGTAGG
>CAYTXJ010000085.1:0-9961 GCA_964440775.1 uncultured Desulfobacteraceae bacterium
ACCCCCAAAAATTAACTTAAAATAATCCAAAATTATAGCTTTTTATGAGAGCTTTGAAAAATTCAAAGCTCTCATAAGCATCTTCCGATCTTCTCCAGCTCTTGAGACATAATCTCCTTTTCGTATATCCTGTAATACTCCCCCTTTCTTTCCATAAGAGAGGCATGGTTTCCTATCTCCTCTAATCTACCATCCTTCAATACAAAAATGAGATCCGCCTCTCTGATAGTGTTAATCCTGTGGGATACAATTATATTTGTAAGCCCCAATCTATGAGATAGGACCATATCCATGATCCTCATTTCCAGCTCCATATCCACCATTGACAGGGCATTGTCCAAGATAAGCAAGGGCGGATTAGGCACTATGGCTCGTGCCAAACACAATCTCTGTCTCTGCCCGCCCGATAGCTCAAGCCCCCTTTCACCTAAAAGTGTATATATTCCATCTTTCATCTCTGCCACCTCATCATATAGCCCAGAAATCCTCAATGCCACCTCAACCATTCTGTCATCTATCCCTCTTCTTCCTGCAATCACATTTTCTTTAATAGTATCAGAAAAGACAATACTCTCCTGGGTTGAAAAGCCGATCTGTGCCCTGAGCTCTTTTATGGGTATATCCAAGATATCCACACCATCTATGAATACACGACCTCTGGACGGTTCATATAACCTTACAAGATGATATAGTAGAGTGCTCTTACCAGATCCCACCCTTCCCACAATTGCAACGGTGCTTCCCGCATCTATCTTAAGATTTATCTCTTTCAATACTCGTCTATAGGAATCGCTAAATGAAAAGTCCAGATCCACCACCTCAATCTCTCCCTTTATGGGAAAGGGAAGATATATGGAAGACTCTTCTGGAGACTCTTCCATTATCTCATTAATCCTGTGCATAGATGTCGCTCCCCTCCTTATAAGATTTATTACCCAGCCAATTGCCATCATCGGCCAGGAAAGCAGACTCAGATATCCCATAAATGCCACAAAATCACCAATAGAGATCCTCTCCGTGATAGCAAATCTTCCCCCTATGAGGATCAAAAATACCAGTCCCAGATTGGAAAGAGAGCCCATCAGCGGAAAGAATATTCCAAGCACCTTTGAAAGCCATATATTTAATCGAGCATATTCCTCTGCCTCATTCCTTATCCTTTTAGACATCCACTCTCTCTTATTATATGCCGTAATAATCCTTATCCCTGAAAAGCCTTCCCTTACCCTCTCTGTAAGGGATGAAAACTGTGATTGAATCTTTTCATATCCAGAGGTCATCTTGTCAGTCAGCATCTTGGTAAGATATATGACAACTGGCATGGGAATAAGGGAAATGAGTGTAAGGACAGGATCAATTTTGATCATAAACACAATGGCCATGCCCCCTAAGACTATACCATCAAACAGGGCCACTATCCCCATACCTAAGGACATCCTGATTGCATTAAGGTCATTTACAAATCTTGCCATCAGATCTCCCACAGCCCTTCTTTGAAAGAAGGGAAAGGGAAGGGACTGGATATGCCTAAAAAGCTCTTCTCTTAAACTTTCCTCTATCAATCTTGCATTTCCAAGCAAAAGATATCTCCAGAAAAATCTAAAGATGGCAATAAATATGGCAAGGAGGATAATAATGAGCCCTTGAGTATATAGGAAATTGGGGTCAAAAATTCCGGAATTTAATCTATTAATGATACCCTTTATTATTGTGGGGATCAGAAGCTGCAAAAAATCCACTAAAAAGAGGCATAAGAGACCTATTAAAATTCTTGATAGATTTTGAATTAAATGCTCTTTTAATGTGAAATATTCTCTTAGGGAAGGAGAGCTTTGCATAACCCCTTTTTACACTGGGGGTTTCATCCCCTTCCGGGTCGGATGACCCTCCGGGTCGGAGACCAGACCCCCAAAAATTAACTTAAAATAACCCATAATTACAGCTTCTTATAAGAGCTTTAAAAAAATTCAAAGCTCTCTGTGGATGATCTCTTTTTCATTGATAAATTGATAATTAAGACACAGAATATATGTCAACTCTAAGATATGGCTTATAAGATCGCATATTTGGATTGCATCTCTGGAATAAGTGGAGACATGTTCTTAGGAGCATGTATTGATCTGGGAGTGCCCATTGAAGAGATTAAGAAATTTCTGGCTCTTATAGTCAGACCATCCTCCATAGAGCTTAAATCTTTAAGAGAAAATAGGCATGGAATTTCGGGAATAAGATTAGAGGTAAAGGTTGAAGATAGCGGAAAGGTCAAGAGCTGGAAGGAGATGGATAGGATGCTCTTGGAGTCAAGGCTTCCCTCTGATTTTAAAAATCGGGTGAGAGACGTCTTTAAGACCCTTGCAAAAGCAGAGGCAAAGATCCACAATCTCTCTTTGGATAATGTCCATTTCCATGAGCTTGGAAGCTATGATACCATAGTGGATGTGGTAGGAGTGCTATTTTCCGTAAATTATTTAAAGATAGAAAGGATCATGTGTTCACATATTCCCTTAGGATATGGCCATATCAAAGGAATTCATGGAACTATACCCATACCCTCCCCTGCCACATTGGAACTTTTAAAAGATGCTCCTGTATATGGAAGCGGCATCAGAGAAGAGCTTGTAACTCCAACAGGAGCCCTATTGATCAAGACTTTATGCGATGGTTTTGGAGATCTTCCAGATATGGAAATAGATGCCATAGGTTATGGACTGGGAAGCAGGGATTTCCCTCAAAGGCCAAACCTGCTTAGGATAATCTGTGGCAGACCAACTATA
Source organism: uncultured Desulfobacteraceae bacterium (assembly GCA_964440775.1). Lineage (GTDB taxonomy): Bacteria > Desulfobacterota > DSM-4660 > Desulfatiglandales > JALVMZ01 > CAYTXJ01. Next base: position 2,775 of record CAYTXJ010000085.1, read on the forward strand.
AGAACTATTTCAGACAATGTTACAGTAGTTGAGGCAAATATTGATGACTCTAATCCCGAATGGCTTGGATATCTCATGGAAAGGCTTTTAAGTGAAGGAGCACTTGATGTAACCCTTATTCCTGCATATATGAAAAAGAACAGACCCGGTTGTATCCTTCAGGTAATGACCACCATGGAGAGCATTGATTTATTGATAAAGATCATCTTTTCAGAATCTTCCACCCTGGGAGTAAGGTATGGCTTTATGAAAAGGAGAGTGCTTGAAAGAATGGAAAGAGAGGTGGAATCTCCATGGGGAAAGATAAAGGTAAAAGAGGTAAAGGATGTAAATGGAAAGATTAATATATTTCCAGAATTTGAAGAATGTAAGAAGATTGCTCAAAAACACCGTATCTCTTTAAAAGAGATATATATGTGGGTTGCCTCTTTAAATGCAAAATAGAGAATCTACCAGATCACTTAGTCTTAAAAACATAGCTGAGATGCTCTCTACCTGTGCCCATCTGGGATATATACCGGGGCCAACAGGAACCTATGGATCATTGTTTGCCATACCACTTGTTATCATATCAGAACATTATCACATTAAGGAACTTGTGCTTCTTTTAATAATCCCTTTAGCCATATGGTCATCCCATAAGATGGCAGAAGCTGTTGGTTTAGATGATCCTTCTGAGATAATAGTTGATGAAGTAGCAGGAATATTTGTAACCTTTTTCTTTATAAGACTTAGCATTGGGATACTCTTTTCGGGATTTATCTTGTTTAGGATATTTGATATATTTAAACCTTATCCCATAAGACAGCTTGAAAAAAATCTAAGAGGTGGTATATCCATAGTAATAGATGATGTGGCAGCTGGACTTTATTCTAACATGGCACTCAGACTATTTTTTTATTAATTATACCATGTTCGGTGAGATTATAACCATCGGAAATGAGTTATTATCTGGAAGGACACCGGATATTAATGGATGGTATGCTGCTGGCAGGCTAACTGCATCTGGCCTCAGGGTCCAGAGGATTACAACAGTCGGCGATGATATAGAAAAGGCAAAGAATGCGTTAAAAGAGGCTATAAAAAGGTCTGAATTTGTGATAATCACAGGTGGCCTGGGATCCACTGAAGATGATATAACCAATGAGATAGTTGCTGAAGTGCTCAACAGGCCCCTTAGATTAAATAAAGAGATGTTTAGCAGAATAAAGAGATTTGTGAATAGACGAGGGATTAAGATGTCTCCATCCATGGAGAAGATGGCATGGATGCCTGAAGGATCAAAATTACTGAACCCTAAGGGTATTGTTTGTGGATTCTCCATAGAGATAGATCACACCATACTCTTTTTCCTGCCAGGTGTGCCGGATCAGATGAAACACCTTATGGACAAAGTGGTAATTCCTATGCTTATTGAAAGATATCAGACCCTTCCTGTTGTGAGACAACGAATAATAAAGGTGTTTGGAATAAGCGAACCACAGATTGCAGAAAAATTTAAGGGCTTGACTAAATCCAAGAGTAATATATCTTTTGGTTTTTACCCTCAGTTTCCCGAAAACCATATTACCATAACCATAAGGGGAAAAGATGAAGCAGAAATCCTGATGCAGATGGATGAAGTGGAGCAAGAGATAAGAAAAATCTTAGGATATTATGTATTCGCTGTAGGGAATGATTCTATGGAAGCAATTGTTGGCAGGCTTTTAAAGGAAAAAGGGCTTTCTCTTTCTACTGCTGAATCTTGCACTGGAGGATTACTTGGAAATATGATAACAGATGTGCCCGGAAGTTCCAGATATTTTAAAGGCGGAATTGTTGCCTATAGTAATGAGGCAAAACATGGGCTACTGGATGTCTCTACACGCACATTAAGAGAACATGGAGCGGTAAGTGAGCAAACAGTAAAGGAGATGGCAAGGGGGGTTAAAGAGCTTTTTAGAAGTGATATAGCTGTCGCAATATCTGGAATTGCAGGGCCTGAGGGTGGTTCATCTGAGAAGCCTGTTGGAACGGTATTTATATGCCTTGCATCCGATAAGTTAATTGATGCCAGAAGATTTTACTTTATGGGCACAAGAGAGCAGATAAAGAGACAGAGTGCAATGATGGCCCTTGACTTTATAAGAAGGTATATAAATGGATATCCGATCCTTCCTGGCATTTGAGCTGCCTGAATTTGTTAAAGAGGAATTATCTGGGCTCATCCGATCCTTTAATAGGGGAATTTCAAAAGTAAGATGGGTCAAAAGGGAAAATATGCATCTCACCGTGCTCTTTTTGGGGAATATCAGTGAAGAGACTATCCCGGCTATGGCCCAAGATATCTCAGATATCTGTAAAAGATTTTCCCCTTTTATTGTGAGGATGGAGGGGGTGGGCTGTTTTCCCAATCTTCGTAACCCTAAGGTGATTTGGGTCGGAATTGATGGGGAGATAGAGAGGATGGCCAAGTTCCATGAATCCTTAATTATGAACCTTAGCAAGTATGGAATAAAACAGGAAAACAGGACATATAGACCCCACCTGACCTTAGGAAGGGTAAAGGGAAATTCAAATATAAAGGACAGAATGGTGGGAATGATCTCAAAAGGAAGAGATATAACTGATAAAGAATTTATCTTGCAGGAACTTGTCCTATTTAAAAGCGATTTAAGACCTCGTGGTCCACTCTATACCAAACTTAATTCCTGGTCTCTTTTAAAATATAATATGGAGGATTAATTATGTCTTTAAAAGATAGGGAAAAGGCGATAGAGGGTGCCATATCGCAGATAGAGAGACAATTTGGAAAGGGCTCTATTATGAAGATGGGGGATCAGACTGTGGTAGAGATCCCCACTATATCCACAGGATCACTTTCATTGGATATCGCACTTGGAATCGGTGGTGTTCCAAGGGGAAGAATAGTGGAGATATTTGGCCCAGAGGCATCGGGAAAGACCACTCTTGCGCTACATATCGCCGCAGAGACCCAGAAAGACGAAGGTATGGTGGCATATATCGACGCAGAGCATGCACTGGATACCCAGTATGCCAGAAGATTGGGAGTCAATGTGGAAAATCTCCTCCTATCTCAGCCTGATTATGGAGAGCAGGCATTGGATATCGCCGAGATTCTGGTAAGAAGTGGGGCCATTGATGCATTAATAATAGACTCAGTGGCCGCTCTTGTTCCAAAGGCAGAGCTTGATGGAGAGATGGGAGATCAACATGTGGGCCTGCAGGCACGTCTCATGTCGCAGGCCTTGAGAAAGCTTACCTCAGCAATAAGCAAATCAAGGACATGTGTAGTATTTATTAATCAGATACGAACCAAGATAGGGGTAATATTTGGTAATCCTGAGACCACCACAGGTGGAAATGCATTAAAATTCTATGCATCTCAGAGGCTTGAAATCAGAAAAGGCACCACCTTAAAGGATGGAGACAGAGGAATAGGAAACCGAACCAAGGTAAAGGTGGTAAAAAATAAGATGGCCCCCCCCTTTAAAGAAGCAGAATTTGATATAATATGGGGTGAGGGGATTTCAAAGGAGGGAGAGATAATAGACTTAGGAGTGGCACTGGGTATTGTGGAAAAGAGCGGAGCCTGGTATGCATTTCATGGAGAAAGGATTGGACAGGGACGGGAAAATGTGAAACGGTTTTTGAGGGAAAATTCAGAGATAATGAAAAATATTGAGGATCAGATTAAAGAAAAGACAGGTCTTATTAAAGATAAGAAGAGGGAAGATAAGAAAAAATAGCCTTAGAGGTGGGTATATAATGGATTTTAGAGAAATCAGAAAAATGTTTTTGGAATTTTTTAGATCAAAAGGCCATGTTATAGTTCCAAGCTCAAGCCTTGTCCCCCATGATGACCCCACCCTCCTCTTTACCAATGCGGGTATGGTCCAGTTTAAGAGGTTGTTCTTAGGACAAGAAAAGAGAAGCTATACACGAGCAGCATCATCTCAAAAGTGTGTAAGAGCAGGTGGAAAGCACAATGATCTTGAAAATGTGGGATATACCCACAGGCATCATACCTTCTTTGAGATGCTGGGGAATTTTTCCTTTGGTGATTATTTTAAGAGGGAGGCCATCTCGTGGGCATGGGAACTGCTTACCGTGCATTACAGATTACCAAAAGAGAGACTCTGGATCTCTGTCTATGAAAAGGACGATGAGGCATATGAGATATGGGAAAAAGAGATAGGCATTCCTTCAGATAGAATAGTTAGGCTGGGGGAAAAAGATAACTTCTGGGCAATGGGAGAGACTGGGCCTTGTGGTCCGTGTTCAGAGATTCTCTTTGATCAGGGAGAGGAAATGTCTTGTGGTAGGCCTGATTGTGGGCCTGAATGTGACTGTGACAGATACTTAGAGATCTGGAATCTGGTGTTTACCCAGTTTGACAGATCTCCTGATGGAAAACTCAATCCCCTTCCCAGGCCAAATATTGACACTGGTATGGGACTGGAGAGGATATGCGCAGTGATTCAAGGTGTAAAGTCTAACTATGATACCGATCTCTTTAAAGAGCTTATAAGTGCCATAGAGGAGCTGTCTGGAATCTCATACGGAAGCGGTCAAAAAGAAGACGTTGCAATCAGAGTGATTACAGACCACTCAAGGGCAGTTGCCTTTCTCATTTCAGATGGGGTGCTTCCATCCAATGAAGGAAGGGGGTATGTATTGAGACGGATTATTAGAAGGGCAATAAGGTTTGGACAGAGTCTGGGACTTAAGGAGAATTTCCTATATCTGATCACTGAAAAAGTTTGTGATATTATGGGAAAGGACTATAAAGAGTTGCCGGATGCCAAATCCCTTATAAAAGAGGTAGTAATAAGTGAAGAAAACAGATTTAGAGATACCCTATCTTACGGAATAAGGATACTGGAAGAGGAGATTGAGAAGCTAAAGGCCAAAGGAAGTTCACTTATTCCTGGTGATGTGGCATTCAGAATATATGATACCTATGGCCTCTCTGTTGATCTTGTCCAGGATGTGGCAAGGGAAGAAGGTCTTAAGGTGGATCTTACAGGCTATAAAGCGGCGATGGAAGAAAGAAGGACCCTTTCCCAAAGGTTCTGGAAGGGAAGCGGCCAGAAAGAGATACCTAAATATCTGGCATACCTTGAGGCAGAGGGGCTGGAATCTGAATTCCTGGGTTATGAGACATTGAAGTGCACATCCAGAGTTATTGCAATATTTATAGATGGAGAAAAGATAGATACAATCCATGAAGGGCAAGATGCAGAAATAATCTTGGACAAAACCCCCTTCTATGGAGAGGCAGGGGGGCAGGTTGGAGATACGGGAAGATTGATAGGACAAAAAGGCACATTTAGGGTCACAGATACACAAAAACATGGATCCTCTATTATAGTCCATAGAGGGAAGATGAAATATGGAACCATATCTTTGGATGAAGAGATTATATCAGAGGTTGATAAAAACAGAAGATACTCTATTTGCAGAAATCATACCGCCACCCATCTCTTACATGCCGCACTGAGGGAGATTCTGGGAGATCATGTAAAACAGTCAGGATCCTTGGTTGCACCTGATAGGCTTAGGTTTGATTTTAGCCATTTTTCCAAGGTTCATATAGATACCCTCAGGGAGATAGAAGATAGGGTAAATACACACATAATGGATAACCATCCCGTAGAGGTGAAGGTAATGCCAAGAGAAGAGGCATTTAAAAGTGGTGCAATGGCCATATTTGAAGAGAAATATGAAAATAAGGTGAGAGTGGTTACAATAGGAGATGGGATAAGTAAGGAGCTCTGTGGAGGAACCCATGTGAGAAGAACAGGGGAGATTGGCTCATTTAAGATAGTCTCTGAAAGCGCAGTGGGAGCAAATCTAAGAAGGATTGAAGCTGTAACTGGCCATAATGCCGTTAAGTTTATGCAAGCACTTGAAACAGAACTCAATGAGCTTGCGGAGATGCTCAAAAGCTCCCCACAGGAACTTAAAGGTAGGATATCCCAACTTTTAAAGGATAGGAAAGAGAGAGATAGAGAGATTGAAAGGCTTAGGAAGAGGCTTTTGAATGAAGAAATGGATAGGCTCTTTTCTGAGACCAGAAAGATAGATGGTATCAGGGTGCATGTGCAGGAGATGGAGGCAGAATCTCCAAAGGAACTTAGAGAACTGGGAGATCAATTAAAACTTAAATACAGAGATTCCATAATCCTGATCGGTTCAAGGACCCAAAAAAAGGTGATGCTTTTGTGCTTAGTTACAGGAAAATTGCGTGATAGCTTAAATGCAAGCGAAATAATCAGAGAGGTATCTGAGATTGTAGGAGGAAAGGGAGGTGGAAGAGCGGATATGGCACAAGGTGGGGGTAGTCTTACAGAAAGATTTAAAGATGCCCTTATGGGGGCATTCTCAATCGTGGAAGAGAGGCTAAAAGGCTCTTAAGAGCTTTCTCTTATCTTTCTTTTACATTCTACGATATATCTTAAGGCCTGTTGGTGAAAACCCATATCAGGATATTCTTTAATCACCTTTAAAAAACGCCTAAGTGCAGCCCTATATCTTTTCTGCTTCATATAGAATCTTCCTACATATAATTCGTGTTTACATAGACTGATAATACATCTTCTGAGGTGCATCTGCGAAAGCCTTGAATAACGATTGGTGGGGAATCTCTTAATGAGTCTTTCAAACTCTTTTTTTGAAAGCAGCGTATGAGTCTGATCCCTATCAGAGCTTTTGATCTGTCTAAAATGACACATCCCCTTTTGATATATAACATAGGGTATATCCCTATTTTTAGGATGAAGCCTTTCAAATTCATCGTATGCATCATAGGCAGAGTCATATTCCCCCTTTAAAAATAGGGCATCTGCCATCTTAAGCTCTGCCACAATGGCATAACGGCTATAAGGGTATCTATCCTTCAGCATCTGAAAAAGATCCGCTGCCTTTTCATAGTCCTTTTTATTTAATGCGCTCATACCATCATCTAAAAGCTCCTCTGGCCCCTGCTCCTTTTCAGGACCAAAGAGCCTATCGTAGTATGAAAACCCCTTTTCTATAATTGCACCACAAGAGCATTGAACTATTAAAAGGGCAATTATTGGAATTAAACGAAATATGCTAATTTTCATGAGACCTTTGCATAACCCCTTTTTACACTGCGACCCCTGTCATTGCGAGCGAAGCGAAGCAATCTCATCCCCCTT
>CAYTXJ010000086.1:0-9812 GCA_964440775.1 uncultured Desulfobacteraceae bacterium
AGCTCCTTCGGAGCTTCGCAATGACATGTTGCTTCGCTTCGCTCGCAATGACAGGAGTCGCAGTGTAAAAAGGGGTTATGCAAAGGTCTCAATTGAAAAAAGTCTTGACACATTATCTCTTAACTGGCTATTCAATTGAAGTATTTTTATTGGATTTTAAAAAAATAAAGAGGGGAGGTTAGGGAAGGTGAACATTATAGTATTCTTAAAACAGGTGCCTGATACAGAGACTCAGATCAGGATCACGGAGGATAAGAGTTCCATTGTAAAGGATGATATCAAATGGATAATCAATCCTTATGATGAATTTGCAATTGAAGAGGCACTCAGGATCAAGGAAAAATTCGGAGGTGAGGTTACCATTGTAAGTGCAGGGCCAAAGAGGGTGGTAGAATCCATAAGGACAGCACTTGCCATGGGAGCTGATAAGGGAATCCTGATAAATGATCCTGCACTGGACGACAGCGATTCCTTGGCATATGCTAAGGTGCTTTCTCAGGCAGTAAAAGACCTTCCATATGATATACTCTTTACTGGTCAGCGAGGGGTTGATGATGACAACGGCATAGTGGGAGCGGCTATTGCAGAATTTTTGGGAATACCTCATCTTGCAGTTGTTACCAAAGTAGAGATCTCTGATGATCAGAAAAAGGTAAAGGTCCATAGACCTGTTGAAGGTCAGACATGGGTTATGGAGGCTCCACTTCCAGCACTAATTACGGCCCAGAAAGGTTTAAATGAGCCAAGGTATGCCTCACTTCCTGGTATCATGAAGGCAAAGAAAAAGCCCTTAGAGGAAAAGACATTGCAAGACCTTGGTCTTGATGTTTCAGAGTTTGGAAAAGATAAGAGAAGGCTTAAAATAGTGGAACTCAATCCTCCACCAGAGAGAAAGCCAGGAAAGATTATAGATGGAGAGACACCTGAAGAGAAGGCTGAAAAATTGGCAAAGCTTCTTCATGAAGAGGCAAAAGTAATTTAGCTTAGGGAGGGAATAAGATCATGGCAAAAGGAGTAATGACCATAGCTGAACAGAGAGATAAGGATATACGAAAGATTACATATGAGATAGTCAGTGAAGGGAGAAGACTTGCAGATAAATTGGGGCAGGAACAGATAGCTGTGCTTTTGGGCGCAGACATAAAGGATAAGGCAGGGCAGATTGCACAATATGGTTCTGATAAGGTAATTGTGGCTGATGATCCAAGGCTTGAAAAATACACCCCTGATGCATATGTGGAGGTGATATCTCAGATAGTTAAGCAGTATGAACCTCAGATCCTTCTGCTTGGGGCATCTGCACAGGGGAAAGACCTTTCTGCAAGGCTCTCTGCAAGGCTCAATGTGGGAATGGCACAGGACTGCACCCGTTTTGACATAAAGGATGGAAATTTAGTTGCAATCCGCCCAATATATGCGGGTAAGGCATATGCAACTGTTACCTATTCAGATGAAAGTCTTCCCCAGATGGCAACTGCAAGACCAAATGTAATGAGTATGAACGAGCCTGATAGTAGCAGGCAATTTGAACTCATTGATGCAGAATTTAACTTGGATGATTCTGCAGTAAAGATGCAGATGGTGGATGTGATAAAAGATGAGAAGGCAAAGATAGATCTTACTGAGGCAGATAAGATAGTGTCCGGTGGAAGAGGTATGAAAGGGCCTGAAAACTTTAAGATTCTGGAGGAGCTTGCAGATCTTATTGGTGGAACTGTGGGTGCATCCAGATCTGCAGTGGATGCGGGATGGAGGCCACATTCTGATCAGGTTGGACAGACCGGTAAGGTGGTATCTCCCAATCTCTATATTGCATGTGGAATCTCTGGTGCTATTCAGCATCTTGCAGGCATGGGCACATCAAAGATTATAGTTGCAATAAATAAGGATCCGGATGCCCCCATATTTAAAAAGGCAGACTATGGGGTAGTAGATGACCTCTTTAAGATCGTCCCTGCCTTAACCAAAGAGGTAAAGAAGATGCTTGAAGCGTAATATCTTTGTAATAAGCAAAAAAGGGGAAATTTAATAGATTTCCCCTTTTTATTTCAATCCGGATGTGCCGTTGCTAATATCTTTTAAACTCTTTCCTCCAAAAAGAGATCCTGACTTAATCTTAGCAACGTGCACCCCAGATTGCAAAGATTGAGTAATATAGGAAATTACCAAAAGTCAAGCCCTTAATTGGAGTCTTTAAAAAATGGAAAGGGATAGGGTCTTTTAAGATCTGGCACAAAGGGGGGAGGCTGTTTTGGCACATACTTTTCAGGAATCAGTATGTCTTTCATTATTCCTTCTCTTCACTTATAGGAGGCTCTTCTCCAAAATGAGGCCCAAAAGGGTGCAACGCCTGTATAGTCTTTCCCATCTAAAGTGGAGGGGTCCAACGATTTGTCCTTCCATCATATGACCAGAGGTCCTTTAACGCTCTTCTGGAGGTATATTGTGGATTGCGGGCCCACATGAGCAATTGCTCATGTGCCTCATTTATCTTTTTAAATAGCTCTTCATCCCCTCCCACATCAGGATGGTAGAGCTTTGCAAGCTTTTTATATGCTGCCTTTATCTTATGTATATGCCCATCACTTAAAAGCTCCTCTGCCTTAAGTTTTAGAAGCCTTATGGACTTTCTTTCCTGTGGAGTTAGCCTGGGTCTAAGGCTCTTATCAGGCTTTAACTGCTGAGGGAGGACCTCCTCTGTATGGTTCTTACTTAAAAGAATATGGGATGCATGACTCTTTGAGGTATTATTTACAAGCCTATACCATTCCTCCCCTGAAGAGAGTATGAGTTCCTTTAGATCTTCAGCAGGTTTCCTCCAGCGTTTTCTCTTGTAGCTGAATCTGGATACCTTATCAGACCAAAAAGGCAGGATATCCAAAACCACATGGGATTCATTAAAGAAAAAGGTGGCATATTGAGTGTTAAATGCCTTGAGGAGACCTTTTGAAAGGGATAAAACCCATAATATCTGGGTCCTACATTGAGGGGTGCAATATCTCCTTCTGGGTCTTATATCATAGGTGCCACATGAGATGCATCTATTTCTGATCTTATAGTTATCGACCTTTATAAGCTCCATACGAGTGCTTTCCTAAGAAGAAAATAGATCTTTAATCTATTACGAAAATAACATTAAATCAAGCACTACTGAGAGCTTTGAATTTTTCAAAGCTCTCACGCACCATTATTATATTGTTGACTTAGGGGAGGGCTTTAAAATATAGTGCAAAAAATCTTAAAATTGTAATTCACAGTGATGTATAGATTGATTATAGTGCTAATCTTCTTAATAACCTATTGCTGTGCCTATCCAGAGGTTACAGATAGAGAGATTCAAAGAAAGAAAAATCCAATAAAGAAAGAGTCTTCCCCTTCAAGCTCCTTATCTTCTGAGCCAAAGTATATAAATGATCAGGCCGTTAGTATTATGGAGCTATCCACGATACCAGAAATTATACCTGTCCCTGAAATAAAAGATAAAGATATATTTAAGAAGAAGAAAGAAGAGCCCCTTAAGATTGAGAAAAAGGGGGAAAAAGAGTTGGCAGAAAAGACAAGCCCCCTTTCAACCCAGGAGATAATTGACTCTGCGCTCAATCTCATTGAAAAGGCAAATGATCAATGGGAAAAGGGTGAGATAAATGGGGCATTGAAGAGTCTGGATAGGGCATACGAAACCATAGTGAAGATCAGCGATAGCTCAGAGCCTGAGATATTACAGCAGAAAGAGGATATAAGATATACCATTGCAAAGAGGATCATGGAGGTATATTCATCAAGATTTACTGTGGTAAATGGGAATCATTCTGCTATTCCCTTAGTTATGAATAGATATGTTAAAAAGGCGATTAAGCTCTTTACTGGTAAAGAAAAGGAATGGTTTTTGAGGGCATATAGAAGATCTGGCAGATATAGACCCATGATAATAAGGAAACTTAAAGAAGCAGGGCTTCCTCAAGAGCTATCCTGGCTTCCATTAATTGAAAGCGGATTTAGTGTAGAGGCATTATCCAGGGCAAGGGCATTGGGACTCTGGCAATTCGTTGCATCCACCGGTTATAAATTTGGCCTTAAAAGAAATAGATGGATAGATGAAAGAATGGACCCTGAAAAGTCCACTGATGCGGCCATCTCTTATCTGAAAGAGCTGCACAATATATTTGGTGATTGGACAACTGTGCTTGCCGCATATAACTGCGGTGAGTTAAGGGTATTAAATGCCATAAGAAGGCAGAGGATAAATTATCTTGATAACTTCTGGGATCTTTACGAGGCCCTTCCTCAGGAGACCGCCTTTTATGTCCCAAAATTCCTTGCGGTTCTCCATATACTAAAAGATCCAAAAAGATATAGAATAGAGCTTCCAAGTGTAGATGCAGAACTTGTGGGGGAGAGAGTTACCATAAATAAGAGATGTCATCTAAAGGCAATAGCAAAGGCAATTGGGGTTGACTATCGTATGCTCAAAGAACTAAATCCAGAATTGCGACATGCTATCACTCCTGATGAGCCATACAATTTGAAGGTCCCCGTAGGGAAGGGAGAACTATTGTTATCAAAGATAGAACAGTTACCTGAGTGGTCCTTTCCTGAGCCATCTTATATTGTCTATAGAGTTAAACATGGGGATACACTATCTGAGATTGCAAAGCGGTATCATACATCAGTGCGTAGGATAATGCTTGCAAATGCACTTAAAAGCAGAAATTATCTGAGAGTCGGATGGAAACTGAAGATTCCGACTGGATCAAAGGCATATAAGAGGATATCTTCTAAGCCCTCTTATAAAAAGAGTTCCATTAGGACATTTACCTATGTGGTAAAGAAGGGGGATTCTCTCTGGAAGATAGCAAGGAGATTTGGTACCACCACTGAGGCCATAAAGACCCTAAATGGTCTTAAGAGTAATATGCTTTCGGTAGGTCAGGTGTTAAAGATATATTCAAAGAGGGTTTCATTATCGCGAAGGCTCAGGCCATATATAACCCGATCAGGGGATAATCCCTATATAATTGCAAAGAGGTTTGGAATGAGTCTCAGAGAATTCCTATCTGTTAATAATCTTTCCAAAAAAAGCATAATCTATCCTGGCCAGAAATTCTGGGTATTTGAAAAAAGGCCTTAGAGACTAAGCCATATTGACATATCCTATGAGATTCTCTATTCTTAAATTCATTTTATGGATATTATATTTAACAGGCAGCTTCATAGACTCTACAATCTGTGGTTAAAGAGCCCTAAGGGAAGAATTATAGATTTTATTCTTGAAGAGGTCATCGCTGATATATTTTTTAATATTCCAAATTGTAGACTCTTAGAGATCGGATGTGGCACAGGGCTACATATGAAGGTGCTAAAAGAGATGGGTCTTGAAGTATGGGGTGTAGATGCCTCTCCATACATGATAAAAGAGGCAAGAAGGGTGATAGGATCAGAATCTGTATTAAGATTAGCAGATGCATATAGACTCCCCTTCTTTGATAATGAATTTGATGGAGCATTATTTATAAACACCTTAGAGTTCCTTAATTCTCCGCAGGATGCAATAAGAGAGGCAGCAAGAGTATCTAAAAGATATATATTCATATTGGCAGTAAATGGGCTTTCCCTTTTTTATCTTTACCAAAAATTCCATTCCATCTTTTTTAAAGACATATTTAGCTATATAAGAAATATAAACAGATGGAATCTGCTCTATTTTATAAGACAGTCCTTGGGAGATGTGCCAATAAGCTGGTATGGAAAGGGGGTGGAATCCTCTTGGAAGAATTTTTTGATCTTGCTTGTCCATCATCGTGCATCTGATATCAAGAGGAAGATGGAATTTGAGATGAAAATAAAAAGGCCATTTGGGGTTGCAGATGCAGCCACAAGGAGTATGGAGATATGAAAGAGGCATATCTATATGAAAAGCTACCTCAAGAGAGGGTAAGGTGTAATCTATGTAATCATCACTGTATCATTAAAGAGGGTGCAAAGGGTATATGTGGGGTAAGGGAGAATCGCAGAGGGGTGCTCTATACATTGGTCTATGATAAGGTGATTGCCTCCAACTTAGATCCTATTGAAAAGAAACCTCTTTACCATTTTTTGCCCGGAAGCACCTCTTATTCCATTGCCACTGTGGGATGCAACTTCAGATGTGTATTCTGTCAGAATTCAGATATCTCTCAGATGCCAAGGGATCATGGAATGATTATGGGTGACAGGATAACACCTGAAGAGATTGTATCTTCCTCCCTTAGACTGGGGGCAAGTTCCATATCCTATACCTATACAGAGCCTACAATCTATTTTGAATTGGCCCTGGACTGCGCAAGATCTGCCACAAATAAGGGGCTTAAAAATGTCTTTGTAACCAATGGATACATGAGTGAAGATTCCTTAAGAGAGATATATCCTGATCTTCATGGTGCAAATGTGGATCTTAAATCCTTTAAAGACTCTTTTTATAAAAGGGAATGTGGGGCAAGGGTTGAGCCTGTGCTAAAGAATATCCAGTTGATGAAAGAGATGGGAATATGGGTTGAAGTTACCACACTGTTGATCCCTGGGCTAAATGATTCAAGAGAGGAATTAAGGGATATTGCAAGATTTTTAAAGGAGATTGACCCTGATATTCCCTGGCATATAAGTAGATTCCATCCTCAATATAGGCTTACTCATATTCCACCTACTCCCACTTCTATTATACATATGGCAAAGGACATTGGCTATGAAGAGGGGCTAAGGTTTGTCTATACTGGAAATATTCCAGGAGATGTGGGTGAAAATACATTTTGTCCTGAATGTGGCACCCTTCTTATTGAGCGATTTGGATTCTATATAAAAAAGAATCTATTAAAGGAAGGTAGATGCCCTAAATGTAATGAGAAGATCCCTGGGGTTTGGAAGATATAAGATTCAGAGGAGGAATTGGTGGAACCAAACCTGATATGGATAGATCTTGAAATGACTGGGCTTGATCCTGATAGAGACTATATCTTAGAGATTGCCACCATTGTCACAGACAGCCATTGTAACATAATTGCTGAAGGCCCTAATATTGCTATTAATTATCCAGAGGAGATACTCTGTAAGATGGACAATTGGAGTAGGAGGCAACACAATAGCTCTGGCTTAATAGAAAGGATCAGACATTCCTCCTATAACTGCCATATGGCAGAGGAAGAGACACTGCGTTTTTTGTCAGATTATTGCAAAAAGGGAGAAAGCCCTCTATGCGGAAATTCTGTCTGGCAGGATAGGCTCTTTCTCAGAAGGCATATGCCCAAGCTGGAGTCTTTCTTCCATTATCGAAATATTGATGTAAGTTCCCTCAAGGAGCTGGTTCGTAGATGGTATCCATCTCTTCCACAATATCAGAAGAAAAAGTCTCATCTTGCACTCTTTGATATAAAAGAGTCCATAAATGAGCTACTCTATTATAAGAAGATGGTCTTTATATCTACCTAAAGTCTCCTTACCACCCCCAGGTGAGATATTTATGAATAGAATCAGATGCCTTTCTTCCTGCACCCATTGCTAAGATAACCGTTGCCTGACCTGTTACGATATCTCCTCCAGCCCAAACTGCTTTTTTGGTGGTCTTTCCTGTTTCAGGATCTGCCACAATATATCCCCACTTATTGAGTTTTAGACCTTCAGTAGACCGGGTAAGAAGTGGATTTGCTCCCGCTCCAATTGCAATCACCACAAGATCGCATTCCATCTCAAAATTGGAGCCCTCAACAGGTACAGGTCTTCTGCGGCCACTTTCATCAGGCTCTCCAAGCTCCATCCTGATACATTCCATTGCCACTACCCTTCCCTTTTCATCTCCGATAAAGCGGACTGGAGTGGTCAATAGGTGAAACTCAATCCCTTCCTCTTCGGCATGGTGAATCTCTGCAAGCCTTGCAGGCATCTCCTCTCTGGATCTTCTATATACGATCATTACCCTATCTGCCCCCAATCTCATTGCAGTTCTTGCAGCATCCATTGCCACATTGCCACCACCTATAACTGCAACATTCTTTCCTATGGCAATAGGGGTATCATATTCTGGAAATAGATATGCCTTCATGAGATTAGAACGGGTAAGATATTCATTTGCAGAATAGATACCCACTAAGTTCTCCCCTGGTATATTCATAAATCTGGGAAGCCCTGCTCCAACTCCAATAAAAACCGCATCATATCCCTCCTCAAAGAGCTCATCCACTGTAACACTCCTTCCCACCACCACATTATATTCAATCTTAACCCCGAGCCTCTCTAAGTAATTTACCTCTGAAAAGACGATATCCTTTGGAAGCCTGAATTCAGGAATTCCATATACAAGCACACCACCTGGTTTGTGAAATGCCTCAAATACAGTAACTTCATGCCCTTTTAGTATAAGATCACCTGCTACTGTCAAACCCGAAGGCCCTGATCCCACAACTGCCACCCTCTTACCAGTGGGATCAGCCTTGGGGGGGAGCTCTCCTCCGCCATGTGTCCTTTCCCAATCAGCGGCAAATCGCTCAAGATTCCCTATTGCAACAGGCTCACCCTTTTTACCCAATATGCATTGCCCCTCGCACTGTATCTCCTGTGGGCATACCCTTCCGCATATGGCTGGCAGACTGTTTTTCTCCCATATCTTCCTTATTGCAGCAGAGAAATTCCCTTCTCTGATCAATCTGATAAATCCCGGTATATCCACAGATACAGGGCATCCCTTCACGCAGGATGGATTTTTACATTGAAGACAGCGTTTGGCCTCTTCCATTGCAAGCTCTGGACTGTATCCTAAAGGAACCTCTTTAAAATTCCTCCTTCTTATATCAGGTGCCTGCTCTGGCATCTTTTGCCTTGGAATCTTTGCCTTTCCTTTTTCTGCCATCTTATCCCCCTTAAAGAATAATGATTAACTCAATTTAGATTCATGCAAAAATTTTTCATATGCCCTTTTTTCCTCTTCCTTATATGCCTCAAGCCTCTTGCTGAGTTCATCAAAATCCACTAAATGTCCATCAAATTCAGGGCCATCAACACATGCAAACATTGTCTTCCCCCCTACTGTCACCCTACAACATCCGCACATTCCTGTTCCATCTACCATTATTGGATTCAGACTCACAATGGTCTTCACCCCATATTGCTTAGTGAGTTCACATAGAAACTTCATCATGGGAACCGGACCTATCCCCACCACTAACTTTATCTCATCTTTTTCTAAGAACTCCTTTAAAAGATCAGTAACAAAGCCCTTTCTACCATAAGAGCCATCATCAGTGCATATATGAAGCTCATCTGAAGCGGCCTTCATCTTATCTTCTAAGATGAGAAGCTCCTTTGTCCTTGCACCTATTATGCCAATCACATAATTACCCATTTGCTTAAGGGCACGGGTTATAGGGTGAAGCACGGCAATACCTGTTCCACCACCTACACATGCTACCTTTCCCACCTTTTCAAGATGGGTTGGTCTTCCTAAGGGGCCTATGACATCTTGGTATCTGTCTCCCACCTGGAGAGTCTTAAATAATGCCGTAGATTTTCCCACAACCTGATATATGATCGTAATAGTCCCTTTTTCAGGATCTGTATCTGCCATAGTAAGTGGTATCCTTTCCCCTGTTTCATTTGCCTTTAAGATGACAAATTGACCTGGCCTTGCCTTTTGAGCTATCTTAGGAGCACTTATCTCATTTAATATTATACTTCCTTCTGCAAGCTCTTCCCTCCTTACTATCTCAAACATCAGAAGACCTCCATCAACTTAAATTTTAAAAGGAAGATGATCATTAACATAAGTGACATATAGTTGTCAAAATTTTTTA
>CAYTXJ010000087.1:0-9692 GCA_964440775.1 uncultured Desulfobacteraceae bacterium
AGATTCCATTTACAGCTTTTTTCTGAGAGCTTTGAAAAATTCAAAGCTCTCAATTATGCTTGACCCTATAACTATTTTATAGCTAAAAAGTAGTTACTTTGTAAATACCTTTTTAGGTAAGTATTCTTGGGGATTTATCTTGACACTTCTTCTCTATTCAATAAAAATCTAAATGTATAGGTGGAGAGGTTGGTATATTAAAAACCCTTTTTATCTAATTATAAAGGAGGAGGGATCATGCAATTGAGATGTAAGGGTATAGTTTATATAATTGTATTTCTCTTTATGTTTGGTTTTGTGCTGTCATCAAAGGCCATCTCAAAGGAAATCAAGATCGGTGCAGTTATAAATCTGACAGGGCCTGCTTCTTCATGGGGTCAGTATCATGCAAAGGGTGAGCAAGACTATATCCGCTATGTAAACGAGGTCAAGGGTGGGGTTGCAGGTCATAAGATAGATCTCATCGTGGTGGATCATGGATATAAGATCCCTGAGGCAGTAAAGCTGGTCAAGAAATTCTGTGTAGATGAAAAGGTAGATGCACTTAATACATGGGATGCAGGATCTGGAATTATGGCAAAGCCCATATTTCAGAAATACAGGATTCCTGATATAAACTACTCTACCTATAAAGGATTCTTAAAACCTCCTATTGACTATGCCTATCTACCATTTGGTGACTATGATATGGATAGCTATGCTGTGCTTGAATATATAAAGGCCATACACAAAGGAAGTGAGCCTCCAAAGGTAGGACTCCTTACCTACAACAATCCCTATGGAAAGGCAATACATCAGCCCTGTAAGGAATATGCCAAAGCCCATAATGTAAATATTGTAGGAATTGAACAGTTTCCTCCTAAGACATTGGATCTTAAAACAGAGCTTTTAAGGCTTAAAAAGGCTGGAGCAGAATATGTCTTTATGCAGGTGCTCCCTTCAGCAATACTTCTCGCCTTAGAGTGTGCAGACAGGGTTAACTATAATGTTCCCTTTTTTGCCACCTGGACATCTACTGACCCGGACTTCTTTAAAAGGGCAAAAGGGCTTTTGAGAAATAGGCTGTTTGTCCAGTTCTGCGGAGGACTACCTGCTGATAACACCCCTGGGGTGAAGCTGCTTATGGAGGTGGGAAAGAGATATGGAAGTATTGAGAAATTTGATTTTTCCTATTGGGAAGGTGTAATTATGGGAATGATCTGGGAGAGGGCATTTCAGAAGGCATATGAGAAGTTTGGTGAGATTAATGCTCAGACCATAAATCAGGCCTTAGAGACATTTAGAAATGAGGACCTTGGTGGAGTGGTCCCCAATATTACCTATACCAATACAGATCATCGCGCATCTTGGAAGGCAAGAATCGTAAGACTCAATGAGGATCAGACCTACACACCTATTACCAACTTCTGGTCTCCTGGAAAGGAGAAGGTAAAGATATTGAAATAGTGATATAAGGTCTTGATATGAAGGCATTTAGAGGAGAGCCCAGTATATTTGCTCAGGCTCAGCCTGAAGATCGCAAGGCTGAGCTTGAGGTAAAAGATCTCACATTGAGATTTGGGGGTATTACTGCACTCAATAAGCTTAGCTTTAAGGTCCAGACAGGTGAACTGGTTGCAGTAATAGGGCCTAATGGTGCAGGTAAGACAAGCCTTTTAAACTGTATCTCTGGTTATTATAAACCTCAAGAGGGGAGAATCATATTTAATGGAAAGGACATTACCAACCTCTCCCCCCACCATTTAACCGCCCTGGGTATAGGAAGGACATATCAGAATATTGAGCTTTTCCCTGGTATAACAGTGCTTGCAAATATGATGCTTGCTCGCCATATCCACTGTAGATACAGTTTTGGATCTGCATGTCTATTTTTACCTTCTGTGCGAAGAGAAGAGGTAATACACAGAAGGATACTGGAGGAGATAATAGACTTCTTAGAGATGCAATCCATTCGAAAAAAACCGGTAGGATCCCTTCCCTATGGTATGAGAAAGAGGGTGGAGCTGGGAAGGGCCCTTGCATTAGAGCCAAGACTTCTGATTCTGGATGAACCCTTTGCAGGAATGACCCTGGAAGAGAAAGAGGATATGGTAAGATTTTTAAAGGAGTTACATGAGGCATGGGGTCAGACCATGATACTTGTGGAACATGATATGTCTGTTGTTATGAGTATTTCAGAAAGAGTACTTGTGCTTGATTTTGGAGTAAAGATAGCGGAAGGGACACCTGAGTTTATCCAGAATCATCCAAGGGTAATTGAGGCATACCTTGGAGAGACACAAGAGATTTAGCATGAAGAATGAAGGAAAGATTAAAAAGATTGATAAAAAATTTCTTTCATCTTTACATAGACTTACATTCCCTCAGGTCCTTGCAAAACAGGCCGAGAGGCTTGGTGATAAACATATTGCAATCAGAGAAAAGGTATATGGAATATGGCAGACATTCACCTGGAAAGACTACCTCAGATATACTAAGTGGGTGGCACTGGGGCTCAGATCTCTGGGCATGCAAAGGGGCGATAATGTCTGCCTCATAGTGGATAATCATCCTGAATGGCTCTTTTCTGAACTGGGTATCCAGGCATTTGGTGGAGTAACGATTCCACTATTTACCTCAGCTGTGGCAAAAGAGCTGGTTTATGGGCTAAACAGGGTAAGGGCACGATATGCGATTGTGCAGGATCAGGAGCAGGTGGATAAGCTCCTTGAGATGAGGGATGAACTTGAGCATATAGAAAAGATTATATATATAGATCCTACTGGAATGCGATCTTATAGGAAGGATTCCTGGCTTTTAAGCTTTAAGGAGCTGCTATCTTTCGGACAGGAGCTTGAAAAAGAGGAACCAGCCCTTTTTCAGGATGAGCTCTGGCAGGGCAGCCCCGAAGATGTGGGATTAATGTTAATGACCTCAGGCACAACAGGCCTTCCAAAGCTTGTTATGTTGGCATATGAAAATATCATAGATATGTCTTGGAAGTGGCTTCAGACAGCTCCTATTGGAATCGGAGATAATTGGATAAGTATTACTCCCACAGCTTGGATTGTGGATCAACTATGGGGTATGGGTATAGTACTATGTGGTGGGCTGATTATGAATTTCCCTGAAACCTTTGAAACTGTTGTGGAAGACTTTCGTGAGATTGGCCCTACAGTGATAATTACATCATCCAGATTTTGGGAGGATCTGGCATCTAAGATAAGGGTAAAGATTGCAGACAGTGGGTTTATAAAGAGGTGGTTTTACAATATATCCCAAAAGATAGGTGGAAAGGTGGTGGATCTGGAATCTTCTAAAATGCCAGTACCCTGGTATCTTACTTTCTTGAAATGGTTATCATATCAGACTGTCTCCAAACCCCTGCTTGATAGAGTGGGCTGTCTTGGATTTAGAGCCGCATATACCGGAGGGCATCCCATAAGCCCAGATGTCATAAGGTTTTTTAGAGCCAATGGCTTAAATCTTAAGCAGTGTTATGGTCTTACTGAAGCAGGAGGTATATTTCAGGTCCAGCCTGATGATGAGGTAAAGCCAGAGACAGTGGGAAAGCCCCTTCCTGGAACTGAGGTAATTATCGCCGAAGACCAGGAGGTATTAGTAAGCAGCAGATCCATATTTAAGGGATATTATGAAAATCCAGAGGCAACTGAAGAGGCGCTCAGGGATGGTTGGTTCCATACCGGGGACGCGGGTTATTATGATGATGACGGGCATCTTCTTATAATTGGTAGAAAACAGGATATAATGAGGACAAAGGAGGGAACTGCATTTTCTCCTGATTTTATTGAAACACGCCTGAAATTTAGTCCTTATATAAAGGAGGCAGTGATCTGGGGTGAAGGGCAGCCCTATCTCACCGCATTTATAAATATCGATTATGGTAATGTGGGAAGCTGGGCAGAGGAGAGGAAGATCCCATATACCACATATACTGATCTATCCCAGCGACCAGAGGTGGAGGATCTGATCCTTGATGAGGTCAGAAAGGTAAATGATCAGCTTCCCAAAGAGATGAAGTTAAAGAAGATCATACTGTTGTATAAGCTTTTGGATGCTGACGATGAGGAGCTTACAAGGACAGGGAAGGTGCGAAGGGGCTTTGTATTTAATCAGTATAAGAATCTTATTGATGCCATGTATGAAGACAGAAAGGAGCTAAAGGTAACCGGACAGGTCCGATACAGGGATGGTCATGTGGGAACCATAGAGACCACTGTAAGGATTCTTGAGGTCTGAGTAAGGGGGTTATAATGGAATATTTCTTACAGCTTCTAATTAATGGCCTATCCTTAGGGTTTCTTTATGCACTTTCTGCTCTTGGATTTGTGATGATCTTTAAATCCAGTAGTGTGTTGAACTTAGCACATGGTGAGATGCTTGCAATAGGGGCATTTATATTTTTGGTGCTCTCTTCCTGGTTAAAGCTGCCTATAGTAGTTGCCTTTTTTTTAACCCTGATAGGAACCTTTTCCTTAGGATTTTTGGTTGAGAGGCTCTTTTTAAGACCGCTGATTGGAGAAAGTCTTATTGAGGTTATCATGATGACTCTGGGACTGGGAATCATGTTTAAAGGGCTGCTTCTGTTTATCTTTGGTGGTGATATCCATAATTATCCTCCGTTTTTACCCGAAGGGCTTTCTATAACCTGGAGAGGTGTTCAGATACCATCTGTAAATGTGGCTGCCTTTATAATCGGTATTATATTTTTGATAATTTTTGGGCTCTTTTTTAAATACTCATCTCAAGGGATCTATATGAGGTCTGTAGCTGATAATCAGCCTGCGGCACTGTCCTTAGGGGTGCATGTGCGCAGGGTGTTTGCCATGTCATGGGCAATCGCTTTTATGGTAGCCTCCATGAGCGGGATTGTGCTTGGGATCATTAATGGCATAAATGTGCATGAACTGAGTGCCATGGGACTTAAGGTATTTCCTGTGGTTATCCTTGGAGGCCTTGAAAGCATAGGTGGAGCAATCATCGGTGGGATCATAATAGGAGTGCTTGAAACCATGACAGGGGGTTATATATCCACTGCATTGAGAGAGGTGGTTCCATATATTGTGCTTGTCATAATTCTTATGGTTAAACCATATGGGCTATTTGGCCTTGTAGAGATTGAAAGGGTTTAAAATCGGGAGAGAGATCTAAAGAGATGAGATTTAGGAGATTACATTTTCATCCATGTGGAAACTTTAAAGAGAGATATGAGGATGAGCTCCATATTTTTGAAACCGATTTTGGAAGGATGTGGCTTCTGATTGGGCTTGTGCTTCTTTTCGGTGTGATTCCATTTATCTCCAGTTCCTATATCCTCTATGTATTAAATATGATCGGGATATATTCCATTGCCTCTGTTGGTCTCAATATCCTTACTGGATACACAGGCCAGATCTCCTTAGGGCATGGCGCATTTTTTGGGGTGGGGGCCTATGGAGCGGCAATATTGAGCACTAAGTTAGGGCTTCCATTTATTGTATCCCTTCCCCTTGCAGGACTTATAACTGCACTTGTGGGAATCATATTTGGGCTCCCTTCATCCAGGCTAAAACACCTATATCTGCTTATTGCCACCCTTGCAGGTCAATTTATCATGGAATATGTGTTTACTGAGTGGGAATCACTGACCGGTGGGGCTATGGGAATAGTAGTTACCCCTCCATCCATATTTGGCCTCAGTTTAGATACAGATAGAAGATTTTTCTATGTGATATTTATCCTCTTTGTGCTCTTTACATGGTTTGCCGTAAATATCATAAGAACCCGATATGGAAGGGCGTTTGTGGCAATAAGAGACAATGATCGTGCCGCAGAGGGAATGGGGATTCCTCTATTTTTATATAAATTGCTCTCTTTTGCCATAAGCTCATTCTATGCAGGGGTGGCAGGTGGGCTCTTTGCATATTATATGATGAGCATCACACCTGAGCCATTTAATCTGTGGCTTTCCATTGAATTTATTGCCATGATAATTATAGGGGGGTTGGGGAATATACCTGGATCTGTATTTGGAACAGTATTTATAGTGAGTCTAAATGAGGTCTTGAGCCATATTACAGAATACCTTATGAATGTGGGTCAATCTGGTATGTCCCTTACTATGGCCCCCCTAAGAGAGTTTGTATTTGGACTCGCTATTGTGCTATTTATAATATTTGAGCCAAAGGGGCTGGCAGAGGTCTGGAGGATAGTGAGAGCCAGCTTTAGACTTTGGCCCTTTTCATATTAAAAGGGGTGATGAATACATGAAGGATAATCTGACTCTCCTTATAAACAATATTAGCGTTGTATATTCAGATGTAATACAGGTATTAAAAGGAGTGTCTCTTAAGATAAAGAGGGGACAGATCGTATCCCTTTTAGGAAGTAACGGGGCAGGTAAGACCACCACACTGAGATCCATATCAGGACTTTTAAAACCTGAAAATGGGAAGGTAACTGAAGGCTCTATTGAATACGAGGGTAATCCCATCCACAATATGCCACCAGAGAAGATTACCAGAATGGGGATAATTCAGGTTCTGGAAGGAAGGGAACCTTTTAAGTATCTCACAGTGGAAGAGAACCTCAGGGTGGGAACTGCAACACGCTGGGGGAAGCCCTATCATAAAGATCTTGAGGTGGTATATAACTACTTTCCAGCACTGCTTGCAAGGAGAAAGTCCTTAGCCGGGTATTGTAGCGGAGGTGAGCTTCAGATGCTTGTAATTGGAAGGGCCCTGGTGGCTCATCCCAAACTTCTGCTCTTAGATGAGCCCTCCTTAGGTCTTGCCCCCTTTCTGGTAAAGGAGATCTTTCAGATAATCAGAAAGATAAATCAGGAACAGGGGACCACCCTTATGGTAGTGGAGCAGAATGCCAATATGGCACTTCAGATTGCCCATTACGGATATGTGATGGAAAATGGAAAGATTGTGCTTGAAAATACCGCTGAAAAACTAAGAGATAACCCTGATGTTAAGGAGTTCTATCTGGGAACCGCATCATCTGGAAAGCTAAAGAGCTATAAGGATGTAAAGGCATATAAGAGAAGGAAGAGGTGGTTATAATGAGAGCTTTGAATTTTTCAAAGCTCTCTATAATATCAAGTAATCCTTTCAGATCCTCTTGACAGGGAAATACCTCCTATTTATCTTAAAAAATAAAAATCTGTGGGAGATAGGTATTATGGGAAACTGGTTTAAGACAGCACTCCTTCTTGGCATTATGACCATGTTTATTGTATGGATAGGGAATCTATTTGGTGGAAAACAGGGGATGATGTTTGCCTTTATATTGGCTATGGGAATGAACTTCTTTAGCTACTGGTTTTCTGATAAGATCGTGCTCAGTATGTACAGGGCAAAAGAGGTAGCTCCAGATGAGCTGCCTGAACTATATGAGATGGTTGAAAGAATTGCACAGAGGGCAGGTATTCCCATGCCAAAGGTATATATAATTCCAGATGAATCACCCAATGCCTTTGCAACAGGAAGAAATCCCAAAAATGCGGTAGTTGCAGTTACTGAAGGGATACTAAAATTGATGAATAGAGAAGAGCTTGAAGGTGTGCTTGCCCATGAGATAGCTCATATAAAAAACAGGGACATATTGATAGGAAGCATTGCAGCCACCATGGCAGGTGCTATTATGATCCTTGCCAATATGGCAAGATGGAGCCTGTTTTTTGGTGGCGGAAGCTATGATGATGAAGAAGGAGAGGGGCTTGGTGGGATAGGACTGCTACTTATGAGCATTCTTGCCCCCATTGCTGCCATGCTCATACAGATGGCCATATCAAGATCCAGAGAGTATCATGCAGATGAATCAGGAGCCCGTTTTGTGGGGCATCCCTATGGCCTTGCAAATGCCTTGGAAAAGCTGGGAGCCTATTCAAAGAGGATCCCCATGTTAAATGCAAATCCATCAACAGCACATATGTTTATTGTAAATCCACTTAATACTAAGAGCCTTGCCAATCTGTTTTCCACACATCCTCCGCTTGAAGAGAGGATTAGAAGGCTCAGGATGATGGGTTCGTCAATTTAGGGTAAGCTTTTTAAATAGTTGATTTTCTGACTTATCTATGGCCTCTTTCATCTCAATTACATAGAGGGGTCTGATATTGTCTTTCCATCTTGGATATCCCCCTTCCCAAACATAGCGAATGAGCTCATGGAACTGATGGCAGGTAAAGAGAATATCTGAAAAGGTAATTATAAGATCTCTATGCTTATTTTTTACCATAAAAGGATAGGCTCTCTTTTTAGAATATCTCCTAAGCAGAGATTCCACCAAGTTCCTGTTTTTGAAGCCTTCAGGATTCTGTTTAAAATCCTTTATTTCCTTTGGAAAAGGAAAAATCTTATAAAGCTCTCCAATAAAGCCTTCCATACATATTCCATGAATCGCTCCCATTAGATCTCCTATCTGGGATCTCTTTAAAAGATATCCTGGAAAGGATGTGCTATAATCTGAAACTTCCTCTTCCTTTGCAATTTTTTTAATCATATGGCAAAAATCATCTGCAAAAAAGAAGAGATTTTCAAGCAGGAGGCAGTCACTTTCAATGTTGAAAAATCCAAATGCTATCTCTCCCCTATTTATGGATTGAAATGCAAGGGGCATTTTACTATATCCTTTTATTCAAAAACAGATATTTAAAAATGCATAACAGTGATTAAAAAAAATAAGATCTTAAGCTATATAAGAAGGGGAATTGGTAAAATCAAGGATGAAGATCAAAAGGAAAGGAGAAGAAGCATGAACAATAATAATTCTTTTATGAAATTTAGAGGTGCATCCAAGTATGTGCTGGATGAAGAGCTTGCTAAGATAGTCAATGTGGCAATTGCATTAGAGATGCCCCTACTTCTTAAAGGGGAGCCGGGCACAGGTAAGACCATGCTTGCCCATGCCATTGCAGAGGCACTAAATATGCCTTTGATCGTGCTGAATGTAAAATCCAGTATGAAACTCATAGATGCCCTCTATCAGTATGATACCCTTACCAGATTAAATGACAGCAGATTCGGGGACTCTAAGAGAGATGTAAGTAATATCGAGGATTATATAAAGATGGGAAAGATAGGACAGGCATTTGTATCTGATAAGAGAGTTGTATTATTAATAGATGAGATAGATAAGGCAGATTCTGACTTTCAGGATGATATGTTAGATGTATTGGATCAGATGGAATTTGATATAATTGAGATAGACAAGACCATTAAGGCAAAGCACAGGCCCATAATTGTCATTACATCCAATGCAAAGAAGGATCTTTCAGATCCCTTTTTGGGAAGATGCATATTTCACCATATTGCCTTTCCAGAACCTGATATGATGCGAAAGATAATATCTGTTCATTTTCCTGACCTGGACAAGAATCTGATGGAAAGTGCTATAAGGACATTTTATAGGCTAAGAGAGATTCGTGGGATTGAGAAAAAACCTGCAACCCGAGAGTTGATAAACTGGATCAGGGCCATGAGGGCAGATCCCGATTTTAATATAAAGCACCTTATAAAAGGTGATGTCCCCTACTTAGGGGTATTATTTAAGAAGAGCAATGACTACTTTATTGCACAGAATGCGGTATCCAGATTCAGGCTATAAAGAGAGCTTTGAATTTTTCAAAGCTCTCAGAAAAAAGCTGTAGATGGAATCTGTCATTGCGAGGGTCTTAAAAGACCCATTACACCGTCATTGCGAGG
>CAYTXJ010000088.1:0-9690 GCA_964440775.1 uncultured Desulfobacteraceae bacterium
TTAACATATCTTCTGAAAACACAGGACTCTGTTTATCACTGGAAGGCATATTGATCTTGATTCCACTAAAAGAGGAAAGTGCCCCACTGGATGTGAGTGTAAAGAATATCAAAAGTAGAAACACCACATCAATTAGGGGGGCAAGCCCTAAGGTGAACTCTGCTTCTTCCTCTTCCCTTCTAAATCGCATAGATCTCCTATCAGTCCCTTTTTCTGTTCAAGTAATTCTAAAAATCTCAGTGTCTTTTCTTCCATCTTGAATATCAATGACTTTGCCTTTCCTTTTAGTATCCTATATCCCAAAAGCGATGGTATCGCCACACTGAGCCCTGCAGCAGTGCTTATAAGTGCCTCTGATATTCCACCTGCAAGCCGAGAGGGATCGGTTACCGGACCACCAGATAATATATTAAATGTCTTTATCATACCAGATACAGTTCCCAAAAGCCCTAAGAGTGGAGATAGATGCGATATGGTTGAAAGCATACTAAGATTTCTCTCAAGCACCACTGCCTCCCTCTCCCCTCTATCTTGTATAAGCTCTCTGATTGCCCAGAAATCCTTTCCCATATTTTTAAGTCCAATAAGGAATATCTTTGCAATAGAAGAGTTATGTCCCTGGCATATGAATATCGCCTCCCTTACTTTGCCCTTTTTCAAAAGCTCTTCAATATGCATGATAAATCCATCAGGGACTATTTTCCCCTCTCTCAGTGCCAGAATACGATCAATAAATATCGCCACTGATACAATGGAACACAACAAAATAGGGTATATAAATATCCCGCCTTTTTTTAATATAAGCCACATCCCTTCCATTCTTATCTATCTATCTATCTATCTATATCCCTTTTGGAAAAGTAAAGTCAATATTTAATATTTCTGATCTCTTAAATTAATTTATCATAATTGTTGACAATCTAAAAAAATAATTTTATATAGCATCTTATTATGAAAGAGAGAAAGGAATCTGCATCACAAAGGGCAAAGAGGATCTATCAGATATTGGACCCTCTCTATCCAAAGGAAAAGACAGCCTTAAAGTTTACCAATCCATTTGAGCTCTTAATTGCCACCATCCTCTCTGCCCAGTGCACAGATAAGAGGGTAAATGAGGTAACCAAGAGCCTCTTTAAAAAGTATCGTTCACCTCAGGACTATCTAAATGTCCCCTTAGAGGAACTTGAGCAGGATATAAGACCCACAGGCTTTTTTAAAAATAAGGCAAAGGCAATTAGAGGATGCTGTGAGGCCCTGATTAAGAGACATAGAGGGAAAGTCCCATCCACAATGGAAGAGATGTTAAAACTTCCTGGGGTGGGAAGAAAGACAGCAAATGTGGTTCTGGGAGCGGCTTATAATGTCCCAACTGTTGTAGTGGATACCCATGTAAAGAGGCTTTCTAAGAGGCTTGGATTTACTAAAGAGAGGGATGCTGAAAAGATTGAAAGAGACCTTCAAAGGCTGCTTCCAGAGAAGATGTGGAGGAGGTTTTCAGACATACTGATCTATCATGGAAGGGCAATATGTAAGGCAAGAAGACCTGATCATGAAAAGTGCCCCATAAGAGAGCTATGCCCCTCTAATAATATATAGTGACTATGGAAGATTTAGTAAATTCTAAGCAATATCTGAAGAGAATTTTGCCTGGAGGAGGAGAGATGATATGACGCCTTTAGAAGTGATATTTTTGGGAGTGGGTGAGGCATTTGACGAAAGGCTCCCAAATACATCTGTGCTTTTAAAATATCAGAGGAGTGATAAGACATATTTTCATCTCCTATTAGATTGTGGTTTTACAGCCCCCCCTAAACTCTGGAAACAGCTCCGGGATAAAGAGGCCTTAGATGCAATATGGATATCCCATTTTCATGGAGATCACTTCATGGGAATCCCACCCCTTCTTGTAAGATTCTGGGAAGAGCAGAGGGAAAAGCCTCTTATCTTAATCTCACAAAAAGGGATAAAGGATAAGATGGATAAGGCAATAGAGATTACATATCCTGGATTTAAAGAGAGGATGAAGTTTGAGATACACTACCTTGAACTTGAACCAGGAGAGAGTCTAAGTGTAGGAGATTTTATATTAAGGGCGGCAGAGAGTGAACATTCTCAGAGAAATCTCTCTTTAAGAGTGGATTTGGAAGATGTGAGCCTCTTTTACAGTGGTGATGGAAGGCCAACAAAAGAAAGCAAATCCCTTTCAAGAGAGGCGGGGCTTTTGATTCACGAATCCTTCCGCCTACGTGAGGATGTGCCAGGACACGGAACCGTTATGTCATCCATAGAGATGGCAAAGGAGTGCGGAATTCCAAATCTGGCACTTGTCCATATCCACAGATATGTAAGGAGAGACTATAAGGATGAGATAGATGAGATAATCAAGAAAGAGGATAAATTAAATGTGTTTATGCCAGAGCCAGGAGACAGTTTCTTTCTATGAATATCAGAAGCCAGGACTTCTGTAACTTCTGCCATCTCCTATATGAGAGGGGATTTGTAAGAGGCAGTGGAGGTAATCTGTCTTTAAAGAGGGGTAAAAGGATATGGATAACTCCTACAGGAATCTCTCTAAGAGATATTAACATATCTGATATTGTAATAATGGATCTGGATGGGAAGGTCATTAAAGGAGGCACTCCTACCACTGAAAAGGATTTTCATCTGGGAATACTTAGAGAAAGGGAGGACATATCCATAGTATGCCATGTTCATTGTTCCAAAATTATCTCTGCCACCATGCTTTTGAATCCATCTGATAACTGTTTTCCACCCCTAACTCCGGGATTTGTTATTAATCTATTCCCACTTAAGATGATTCCTTTTTTGATCCCTGGAAGCAGGGAATTTGCCACCATGGTTATTGATTCATTTAAAGGGGGGAATAGAAGGGCAATCCTTATACAGAATCATGGAATGGTGTGTGTTGGATCGGATTTTAAGGAGATCCTGAATATCTTAGACGAGATGGAAGAGGCATCAGAGATTCTTTTATTTTGCGGGAATAAGGCAAAGGAGATATCTAAAAGGGATATATCCCAGATGGAGATATATGGAAGATCTAAATCCTTAAAGATTTGACTCATCTGTATTTCTCTGATATAAGGGCCATAAAGTAGTGATCCTTAGAGGAGGGAAGATATGAATACAGAGAGTCCCTTAAAAGATAAGGTAATATTGGTGGTAGACGATGAACCTGATATCCTGGATACAGTAGAAGAGGAACTGGATATGTGTGTGGTTCACAAGGCAAAGGACTATGATACCGCACTTCAATATCTCCTAAGTTATACCTATGATGTGGTTATATTGGACATAATGGGGGTCAATGGATTTGAGCTCTTAAAGACCTCAGTTTCCAGGGGATTTCCTACAGTGATGCTTACAGCCCATGCACTCAGCCCGGAGTCTCTTAAAAAGTCAATTAAACTGGGTGCGGTATCTTTTCTTCCAAAAGAAAAGATCTCTGAATTGCAGGAATTTATAGAAGATGTGGTATTGCAGAAGGGGAGATCCATATGGCTCAAACTATTTGACAGAATGGGTGATTACTTCAATAAGAGATTTGGGCCTGACTGGAAGGAGAAGGATAGGTTCTTTAAGGAATTTGAGGAATCTCTCCGAAAGGAACTATCTCAAAATGCATAGTATATATAGTATATATGAATATTAGAGAGTTTCACTCCTGGAATGTCTCTCCAAAAGAGGCCATAGAGATCCAGAATCAACTAAGCTCCCGTATTGTAATTGCACCCCTAAAAAGAGGAGTAAAGAAGATTGCCGGAGTAGATGCATCTTATTCAAAGAGAGATCAAACCATCTGGGCAGCTGTTGTGGTAATGGATATGCAAAGCCTCCAAACCATTGAAGAGGGCTGGTGCAGGGAAGAAGTCAGATATCCTTATATACCAGGACTTTTGAGCTTTAGAGAAATTCCTGCCATATTAAATGCCTTAAAAGGCTTGAAGAATGAACCTGATCTGATACTCTGCGATGGTCAAGGTATCGCACATCCAAGGCGTATGGGAATTGCTACACATCTGGGTCTTATCTTGGATATACCAACCATAGGCTGTGCAAAGAATCTTTTAATAGGTTATAGTAAAGCTCCTCCTGATAGAAAGGGATCGTTTACATACATAAGATATAAAAAAGAGATTGTGGGTGCATCTCTGAGGACAAGGGAAGGGGTAAAGCCTGTCTATATCTCACCTGGGTATGGTATTGAACTCAAAGATTCCATATCCATTATTGTGAGATGCATCACTAAGTACAGGCTTCCTGAACCCATAAGAGAGGCACATAGACTCTCTAATTCCCTTCGGAAGAAGGAAGAGGCATGCTATAAGAGCATTTAGGATCTATACATCTCACCTGGGGCTCTTTTCCCTTGGATCTTTTAATAATCAGAGGGCTCTTTCCACATTTTGGACACTTCCCAGGATAGGGCTCATTCCAGATCATAAACTTACATTTAGGATAATTACTGCACCCATAGAATCTCCTCTTATTCTTTGTCCATCTTATAACGATCTTTCCATTACACCCCTCTATGGGGCATGGAATATCCAGTTTTGATGAAGATCCTAATTTTTTGGTATTCTTACATTCTGGATAACCAGAGCAGGCCAAAAATTGCCCGTATCTTCCCTTCTGAATTACCATTGGCCTCCCGCATTTTTCACATATCTGATCTGTCTTTTCAGGCTCTTGCCTTTTAATCAACCTGATATTACCTTCTTTGTCCCTTTCAAAATTGGAGGTGTATCTACATTCTGGAAATCCAGAGCATCCTACAAAAAGGCCATTTTTACCACTCTTTATAAGAAGCTCTCTTCCGCACTCCGGGCATCTTAAATCTATGGGTATCTCACCTTTCATCAAACGCTTTGCTCTGTTAAGCCCCTTTGAAAAGGAATTGTAAAAGTTGGCGAGCACCTCTGTCCATTTCACCTCCCCCCTTTCAATCCTATCCAGCTCTGATTCCATCTTGGCTGTAAATTCAATATCAAATATCTCCGGAAAGTTCTTTACAAGCATATCAGAGACAAAAAGTCCCAACTCTGTGGGCCTAAATCTCCCCTTTACAGTCCTTACATATTCTCTGTTTCTGATATTTGCTAAGATGGTTGCATATGTAGATGGTCTTCCTATACCATTCTCTTCAAGGGCCTTGATAAGAGTGGCCTCTGAATATCTGGGAGGAGGCTGTGTAAAGTGTTGTGTTGGCTCTAATTTGGACAATTCCAGTTTTTGACCCTCTTTTAAAGGCGGTAGCCCTTGTTGATCTTCACTTTTGTGTTCATCATACTCCTCCTCTTCCCAGACAACAAGATATCCATTAAATATCAATGTATTTCCTGTTGCCCTGAATATGGCATCTCCCGCTATTATATCCACCTGAAGCTGTTCAAATTGTGTGGGCATCATCTGGGATGCCACAAATCTGTTCCATATCAACTGGTAGAGCCTGAATTGATCCTTTGTAAGAAAGGGCTTTACACTTTCTGGATAAAGTTCAGGAGAGGTAGGTCTTATGGCCTCATGAGCCTCTTGGGCACCCTTTGGGCTTTTAAATTGATTTGGCCTTTGGGGCAGATATTCCTTTCCATATCTATCTGAAATAAGATCCCTTACCCAGGACAATGCCTCATTACTTATCCTATAGGAGTCCGTTCTCATATATGTTATAAGACCTACAAGTCCCATCTTTCCCAGTTCAACACCTTCATAGAGGCTCTGTGCTATCTGCATAGTCTTTTTGGCTGGGAAATTGAGCCTTTTAAACGCCTCTTGTTGCATAAGGCTTGTTATAAATGGAGGAGGAGGATTCCTCTTCCGTCTCTTTTTCTCAATCTTAAGGACTGAAAAGTCCTTTCCTTCAATCTGAGAGATTAGCTCCCTTACCTGTGATTCATTTTCAAGTTCTACCTTTTTTTCTTTATACAGGATGAGTCTTGCCTTAAAGGAGTGCTCTTTTCCTGGCTTTAAATGGGCCCAGATTTTCCAGTACTCCTTTGGGATAAATGACTGTATCTCCTTTTCTCTGTCACATATCATTCTGAGAGCCACGGATTGCACTCTTCCAGCACTGAGATTCTTTTTTTTCATTTTATTCCAAAGGAGAGGAGATATCTGATATCCCACAAGCCTATCAAGTATTCTCCTTGCAAGCTGCGATTCAAAACGTTTCCTATTAAGACTCTGGGGAAAATTCAGTGCCTCTTTTATGGCCTTAGAGGTAAATTCATTAAATAGCACTCTCCATATCTGCTTTTTATGATTACCTATCTCTTCTGCTATATGCCAGGCAATGGCCTCACCTTCTCTGTCGGGGTCAGGGCCAAGATAGATGGTTGTGGCATCCTTGCTTGCCTTCTTTATCTCATTTAGGATCTTTTGCTTTCCTTTGATAATAACATACTTAGGGCTAAAACCATTTTTTATATCAACCCCCAACCTCTTCTCAGGTAAATCCTTAACATGTCCCATAGAGGCCATTATCTTAAATTCCTTCCCCAAGTATCTGTTAAGGGTCCTTGCCTTTGTAGGAGATTCTACAATTATAAGATCTCTTTTCATAACCTGTCACCTTACAAATCTATTTCCTGGAAGCTGTCTTATTAGCCCTTTAAGTTCCATATTCAAAAGTGTGCACGAAAGTTTTGAAAAATTTATCTTTAATCTGTTTTTTATCTCATCCACATGGATTGGATAATCCCCTATCATTTCATATATCCTCTTTTCAAGAGAATCTTCAGGAAGCTGGATCTCTTCACCCCTCCTTTCCCTCTTTGGGACAAATGGATAATTTAGCCCCAGCTCCTCCATTATATCATCTGCATTTTCAACTAATTTTGCGCCTTGCTTTAGTAGATAGTGGCAACCTGCACTTTTAAAAGACCTGATACTACCTGGAACCGCAAATACCTCCCTTCCGTGCTCTAAGGCTAATGAAGCGGTTATAAGTGACCCACTCTTCTTTGTGGCCTCAACCACCACTACTCCACGACTCAGCCCTGAAATTATCCTGTTGCGTATGGGAAAATTTCTTGCATCCGGAGGTGTGCCTGGAGGAAATTCAGTAATAACACAGCCTGTCTTAACAATCTTATCAAACAGCTCTTTATTGGACTTTGGATAGATTCTGTCAATACCTGTTCCCAATACTGCCACTGTAAATCCACCTGCCTCAATGCAGCCCCAATGGGAGGCAGAATCTATCCCCTGAGCCAATCCGCTTACAATTCCCATCCCTCTCCTTGCAAGGGAATGTGCCATATCCTTTGAGACCTTAACTCCATATGGGGTAGGATTCCTGGAGCCTACCATGGCAATAAAGCCGAGATTCCGAGGGATATCATTACCTTTTATATAAAGGAGCATGGGAGGGTCATAGATCTCTTTTAAAAGCTTGGGATAGGTGCTATCTTCTATAGTAATTATCCTTGCCCCTTCCCTTTCAATCTCCCTCAATACCTTTCGGGGCTCTTTTAAAAATTCCCTCCTTACTATCCTAGATGCAACTTCAGACCTTATGTTTTCAACCTCCAAAATATCAGATAGCTCTGCCTCAAATACACCTTTAGGAGATCCAAAATGCCTTAAGAGATTTCTGAAACTGATGCTTCCAAGCCCTTGAATCAGATGAAGGGATAGCCAGTATATGAGCTCATCTCTCTGATCTTTCATATTCGCTTTCCTTCAGATATCTAAATGAAGATGGGCCTGCAACAATTTTTTGCCCTGTTTCAAGTTCAATTAGATAAAATTCATACTTGGATTCAATCCTCTTAATTATCCTGCCCTTAGAGTCCAAATAACCGCCTTCCATCTTTATATATGTTGTCTCCATTGTCTTATCCTTTTAAAGATCTTGTAATCTTATAGATATAAACCGGATCCTTCACCCCGCAGCCTAAGGGTTCAAGGATCTTGTAGGGCTTCCAAGACGGAAATGGAAAATTAAATGATATGAGTATGGATCCTGGCTTAAGCTCTCTTTCAAATTTCTCTTTCAAAACCCCAATAATATCAGGGAAGAGATAGCAAAAGAGCACATCGGCAAAAGAGAGGTTCTCTTTTAAAAAGTCGGCCCTTTTTATCTTTATTTTTGGATTTCTAAAATTTTTCAACTTGGAAAAGAGCCAAAGGACAGGGTTAATTTCATAGCCAATAGTATCTATATCAAACCTCTTGGAAAGCTCCTTTAAGATGCGTCCATCACCTGAACCCAGATCAACCACCTTAAGACCTCTCTTTATCTCAACTTCATCTAAGACCTTAGAAATAGATGAATAAGGTGTTGGAATAAATAGGGCCCCTTTTGTGCTGCGAATAAATAGGGCCACAGAAAAGATAAAAGAAAATATTAAAAGCAGTATCACTAAAAAGGGCAAGATGAAATAATACATCTCTACCTCAAATTGGCCTTTAATATATCTAATGCCTTAAAGAATCCCTCCCTCTCTGCTGTAAAGGCCGCTGCCTCTGGATGCCCTCCTCCAGTAAGCAACTGCACCTGGGATCCTATAAGTTCTACAAGGGATGCAAGATCAACTGTGCAATACCTTCCTCTGCGAAGTTCACAATAGTATCTGTCTTTCCATCTCTGCCATATGGCAATGGCAATATGGGAATAGTGCCATCTTAGCTCTGATGCAATTAGACCGCTTAGTCTCATTTTGCTTTCTATCTTTTTAAGAATATATCGGGGCTTAGATATCCTCTTTATCTCATTGCTTATACGGTTTAGAAGCCATGCCTTTTCATTTTCTATTAATCTATAGATATTCCTTAAGATTTCGTATTCTTTCATATCTTCCAATCTCTCCATATCTATTCCATTTTTACCCTTCGGCAGAGACAATAAGAGATCTATGTCATAGTGTGTGGTTGGCATATCTTGGACCAGGAAGTTGGAATGGATCATCTTTGCAACCAGCTTTAATTTCTCCCTTTTATTTTCGGGTATATCATCAAATATGTCCAATTTATCCAGCCAGCTTTCAGTGAAGAGGGCCATATATAGGATCTCTTTTTCAAATAGGCCCTTTTGCTCTAAGAGTTCCCAACCAAAGAGAGCAGCAGGATAGTCTTTGAGGTCATGTTCAAGGAGAGGGTTTATATATAAGATATCACCTATGAAATCTGCTACATCATGGAATCTGTGATGATCATAGATAAAGACAGGGGCCTTAAGGGAAAGCTTCAATATCATCTCCTTTCTGTTATCAACCGGCATATCCAGAAATATATATAGTGAAAAGTTCTTATCCATCAAATATGATTCAGCCTTTTGGAAGTCAAAATCAGGGGTGGCAACCCAATAAAGATCGGTATCTCTGTTGATGAACTCTTTTAAAAAGAACCCTGCACAGCATCCATCCCCATCTCCATGATAAACTATTATTGGATGCAAAGTAGCACCTTTCAAGGCCTCCCTTATAAAGTCTCTGGCCTTCTTAAGAGTATCTTCTTTTAAGAATCCCATTCCTTTTTAAGGGATAGGCAAGAAAAGGATCTATGTCAAGATGGATAAAAGAGAAATCCTATATAATTCTTGACAGATATTAAAAAGATATTAAAAAGATAATTGATTGCGAGAGTGGCGGAACTGGCAGACGCGCTGGACTTAGGATCCAGTGGGACACTTTACCCGTGCGGGTTCAAATCCCGCCTCTCGCATTA
>CAYTXJ010000089.1:0-9426 GCA_964440775.1 uncultured Desulfobacteraceae bacterium
GAGAGCTTTGAAAAATTCAAAGCTCTCAATGATATAAAGATTCCCTTTTTCATTGCCGGTTAATTTTAGAAGAGCTCCCTCTTTTAACTATTTTAAGAGCCTAAATTCGTCTCTTCTATTTTTTGCCCATGCCTCTTCATTGTGTCTGGGATCTACTGGCCTTTCTTCACCAAAACTTATGGTTCTGATTCTCTTTTCATCAATTCCTAAACGTATCAGATACTTTTTAGCTGCCTGCGCCCTCTTTTCCCCCAATGCCATATTATATTCATTAGTCCCTCTTTCATCACAATGACCTTCGATACGTAAGAAGAATTCAGGATGCCTCTTTAACCACTCTGCCTTTTTTCTCAGTATCCTTTTTGCCTCTGGTTTTAATTCATATTTATCAAAATCAAAATATATCTTTTCATTCATAAACTGTTGCATCTCATCGATTAATCTCTGTCTCTTTTCTAATTCTCTTAGTCTTGCCTGCCTCTCTGCCTCTGCCTTTTTATATGCCTCGGTTTTACCATAAGGCACCTTTGGTGCGGAAGGAGCAGGGGCAACCTCCTTCTTTTCAACCACTTTTGGTGGCACAGCCTCAGGAGCCTTCACCTTCTCTTCCACCTTTACCTGTCTTTTGGCGCATGAAAATATCATCATTAAAGAGACAAAAAGCACTAACAGAGTTAGATGCCCAAATCTTTCTTTCATATCAAATAACCTCCTTAAAAATTAATATTAAAGGTTTTCATAACATCTAAGTAAGTTCTTTTCAAGAATCAATTTTAAAAAATAATCTTTATATCTCGTCTTA
This sequence comes from uncultured Desulfobacteraceae bacterium, assembly GCA_964440775.1. Taxonomy (GTDB): domain Bacteria; phylum Desulfobacterota; class DSM-4660; order Desulfatiglandales; family JALVMZ01; genus CAYTXJ01. The sequence goes on from CAYTXJ010000089.1 coordinate 803, forward strand.
ATCAGGACTCCATACAGGTGAACTCTGATCTCCCTTATGATCTATTATCCTGATCTGGTTCTGCCCTCTCATGTTCATGAGATATATGTCATAATCTCCGCCTCTATTAGAGGAGAACAGGAGATACCTTCCATCAGGAGACCAGTTTGGATCTTCATTGTTTCCGCTTTCCTCAGTGAGTCTTTCCAAGTCAGAACCATCTGGATTGATAGTAAAGATATCAAATCTTCCGTTTTCCATTCCTGAATATGCAATGCGATTCAGCCTTGACCAACAGGGGGAGGTATTATATTTCCCATGATATGTGATCCTCTGCACATTACCTGTTGAAAGTTCCAATACATAGATCTGCGGAGACCCCGACCTATTGGATACAAATGCAAGTCTTTTACCGTCAGGTGAAAAAGAGGGGGATACATCTATTGCCCAATGTCTGGTGATTCTCTTTAATATCTTGCCATTTAGATCCACTATATATATGTCTGGATTATCATTTAGACTTAAGGTGATGGCCATTCTTTTACCATCGGGGTGAAAAGATCCACCTATATTTAGCCCCTTTTTCTTTAATATCTTTCTCTTAATTCCTTTTGCGATATCTTGAAGATATAGTATATGACTATCTTCGGTGAAGGCCGTATATAGGAATCGTCTTCCATCCGGAAGCCATCTGGGAAAGAGATGTATGGATCTTTCAAAAGTAAGCTGTCTTATATTGTATCCATCGTAATCAGAGATACAGATCTGTTTTAGCCCGGATGAATTATCCACAAATAGAAATCTATGCATAAATATACTGCCTTCCCCTGTAAGAGCCAGCAATATCTGATCTGATATCTTATGCATGAGCTTTCTTATACTATTGATCTGCCCCAAAAATCTCCTATGCATTATCATCTTCCCAAGAAAGGTATCAAACAGCCATACCTCTAAATCAATACTCTTTCCTATTGTATATGCCTTGCCATAGAGAAGTAGTTCTGCCCCAATGGCACTCCACGACCTGAATTGCACAATGCCTTTAGAAAAGAAGGGATCTTCCTGAAGTTTAATTAAAAATGCCTTTTTTTCAATAGGAAGAAAAAACCCACTGAGATAGAGGTCATGGGATATAATAGATGGAAGCATGTTTTTAAAATTAATATTCTTCTCTCCCGAGGGCCTTATCTGAAAATCAGGTATAGCTATGGCAATCCTCTTTGTAGAAGGCTCATTAATGTCTATATATATCTTTGCTTTTAATTCATAGGGTAAAAGAAGATGTAATAAGATTAAGATAAAAAGGGATCTTTTCATCTATTATCCTTTAAGTTCGCCTAAGGTAAAACGGATTACTATCTCATCCCACTGTTTGCGATATATGGGGGGAAAGGGGGGCAGAGGATCTGATCTTTTAATGGCCTTAATTACTGATTCATCAAAAAGGGGATCAGAGCTCCTTTTCCTAAGGCTTATATCCATTATCTTCCCTGCCCTATTTACCTTTATCTCCACAACAGCCTCTAAGTCCTGACTCCTGGCAAGGGATACAGGATATGCCCAGTTTCCCTTTATCTTCTGTTCCACCTTTGCCTGATACAGGCTTAAGGCCGAGCCCCATAGAGATCCACTTCTATGGGATGTCACATCTGATTCCTTTCCCTGAACTTCTCCAATTCCTCTTCTTTTAATATGCTGGATGGTGGATTTAGATTCCCCAAGTGCCTTGCTTTCCATATCTTTCTTTTCTATCCTCGAGATGGCCTCATCAAGTAATCTTTTTGATGATCCCCTCTCCAAAGTGGTGGATAAGGTCTTTATTCTTAGCTTAGGAATCCTCCTCTTCTTTTTTTTTATATTCCATATCTCTCTTTCCCCAGGGATTCCCTTAACTTTGGAGATAGATATTAGATTCTTATCTTTTATATCTTTTTGGCCACTTCCCAACTTATCTGAATCTTTAAATTTGCGGGGAGGTTCCAATAGATCCACCTGATAGATCATCACATCCGATAGATTCAACCTTTTTGTGGTTGGAGATAATAAAAATAGGGGTATAATCACCATAATATGAATAAGTATTGATAATCCCACCATTGGTTTCCAATTGGGCTCTTTGATATGATCATTTACCGTTGCCTTTATTTCATTATCCATAATTTGGGTATCAGCTTAAAGGCCTTTTTGATACAGGTTCTGTTATCATGCCCAATCGCCTAATACCTGCCTTTTTTAATTTAGAGATAACCTTAATTACATATCCATAAGGTAGAACCTTATCTGCCCTAAGTGCAACCTCCTTAGATTCCCTATACTTCATAATCACTCTGATCTTATCCTCTATCTCGTCATAGTCTATAGCATGATCTTCCACATAAATGCTTCTATCTTTTGAAATGGTAATAATAAGAGGCTCTTTTCCTCGGTATATCCCCTTAGAAGAGGTCTTAGGTAGATTTACCTCCACGCCCTGCATCATCATGGGTGCTGTAATCATAAATATGATAAGTAGCACCAACATCACATCTACCAGAGGGGTAACATTTATATTGGACATAAATCTATTGGAAGAATCCGGTTCCATCTATCTTCCCGCTTCCTGCCTTTGGTGTATCCTCTTTAATCCTTGACGTTGAAAGATTAATATGAGCTCAGAGGAGAAGCTTTCCATCTCTGATTTAAGATTCTGGATCTGTTGGGTAAAATGATTAAAGAATATCACTGCAGGTATGGCAGCGGCAAGACCTGCAGCTGTGGCCACAAGCGCCTCAGATATACCAGGTGCTACGGTTGCAAGATTAGCACTCCCCATAAGTCCAATCCTTCTAAAGGATTCCATTATGCCCCATACGGTTCCAAAAAGCCCTATGAAAGGTGTGGTATTACCCGTTGTAGCTAAAAAAGGTAATGTCCTTTCAAATCGCTGTATCTGCGATGATATACCCTTTTTTAATATCCTCTCCAAGGTATCTACATATGTATGAATATGGGGATTTGCCCCTTCAGAGGAAGCTATCTTCTTAAAACGGGTAAGTTCTCTATAAAATGCCTTAAATAGTGCTACCATAGGACTATAGGGAAGATCCTCTGATTCTTTATAGAGCCGAGTAAAATCCAATCCTTCATAAAAGAGGCCCATGAAGACCGATGTATCCTCTTTTGCCTTTTTTAGACTTATCCACTTAAAGAGAATAATTGTCCAGGAGACAACAGAAAATACAACCAGGGTAAAAAGAACTATCTTTACCACCAGTCCTGCGTGTAATACCATCTGTATTATCTCATTTCCCATACCTATTCCCTTTTCATGGGAAGTCTTAAAAAAGAGAGGATAAAATCTACGATCTCTTCAATCCTCTCAGGGTTAAATCTTGGAATCTTAAGATCGACCTCCATTTCAGTTATCACCGCTATAAGACTTTCATCCTTTATCATCGGCTCTTTAGAAAATTTATGATTTAAGACTTCAATCTTAGGATATTTTTCCTCCTTATATCCTTCAGTAAGAATAATATCAAGCTCTTCCATAAATCTAATAATAGACTCTAATGGCAATTCTTTACTCAATTCCTTTATAATTCCTATTCTGAAAGGAGAAGAGATAATAGTTACCTCTGCTCCTGCATTCTTATGCCGCCATGAATCTTTTCCTGGAAGATCCATTTCAAATGGTCTTCTATGGTGTTTGACTGTACCTACTCTAAACCCCCTTTTCTTTAATTCAGGAATAAGCCTCTCAATAAGGGTGGTCTTTCCCGAATTGGATCTTCCCACTATGGATATGACAGGCGGCATCTTTTTAAAAACATCCCAACTGACAGTCCTTGATCTTTATCTTATATTTACTAAGGAGCTTGGCCATCTGCTTAGTGGGTATATCTGCCTTTGCCGCAAGCTTTAATGCCTCTTTACAGCTTATCTTAGAATCCTTTGAAATTTCAAGCACCTTTTTGATTAGTTCCTCTTCTTTCATCCCCTAACCTCTCCTTTTAACAATTCTTTAAATATGGAATTGTCTGACCTCCACCCATTATAATCCTATATTTTTCATCTTCAATCCAATACCCTTGATCTCAGTCTGAGCTTTTAAAATATGGCCTTACCCATCGATCTCCTTCCACAATCTTCCACTAAAAGATGAATCGTATCCTCCTAAGGAGTGCATACGCTCTTTAAATGAATCAGAGCTTATAAGCTCTATTATCATCTTGATGACACCTAAATCCAAGTATTCTGAAGGTATAATAAGATCATACTGCTCTTCTACAATAGGTATAAAATCCAGATCCAATGCCTTTGAGGCGGCATATATACCCATAGCACAATCAGCCAATCCACTCTTTACTGCAACAGCGACAGCCATATGTGTATATTCCTCGTTTTCATAACCTCTGATTTTTTGAGGATCTATCCCATGCTCTTTGAGCTTATAATCTAAGAGAATGCGTGTTCCTGCTCCTCTCTGTCGATTCACAAAGCTGATATCTTCTCTTATAAGATCTTCCACTCCTCTTATGCCCTTTGGGTTACCTTTCTGAACTATAAGGCCCTGCAATCTCTTAACAAGGTTAAATATGCTTACCTTAATACCTCTTAGGTATCTTTGAACATAAGAGACATTGTATGTGCCGGTTTCTGGATCTAAGAGATGGGAGCCTGCTATATGTGAATATCCCTTTTTTAAAGAGATCAATCCACCGAGGCTGCCCACATTTCCTGATGATATTCTCAAAGGGAGCTCTTTCCTTTTAGCCTCATCTTTGAGGATATCAATTGAAATATCGTGACTTCCAATGATAAATACCGATCCTTCCACGTCTTTTTTATCAACCAGCAGTTCCACCTCTATATCCTCTCCCTCTTCAAGCCCCTCTTTATCTTGTGGAATTCTTACAATTCCCTCTGCTCTAATTAATGTGGAAATAGACCCCGCTGATCTGGAGAGGGGCAAAAGGATATATCTTTTCCCCACCTTTCCCACATTTACTCTTATAAAATCTTCTATTCCAAGTCTGGAAGGTATATTTCTTCCTACATATGCTCTGAGGATATTCTTTCTGGTAGGCTCCATTCCCTGAAATCTTAAAAGGATGGGTCTTATAAAGAGCTCAAATGAGATGGAGGCAGACACCATATAACCTGGATTTCCGACAATGGGAGTCCCTTTTATTATTCCCAGGATAGTGGGTTTTCCAGGCATAATACTGACTCCATGGACAAGGACCTCTCCCATATCCTTTATGACATTGGATGTTATATCCTTGGTTCCAGCGGAAGACCCCGCATTTATGACAATAAGATCAAAGTCTTTACAGAGTGCGTCTTCAATTATCTCTTTAAGAAGCCCTTCATCATCAGGGACAGGTTCATGAATATAAGGGATTCCATGATTCTGTCTTACTAAGGAAGATAGGAGATAGGAATTGGAATCCAATATATTTTTAGAACTGAGCTCTTGAAGTGATTCTATCTTTTTATGGGACAGGATCTCTGAACCAGTTGGAATAATTAATACCTTTGGCCTCTTCCATACCCTGATCTTAAAGTTACCTGAGATAATAAATGCGCCAATATCATAAGCGCTTATTACGTGATTTCTCGGAACGATCAGCTCACTTGCTACAATGTCTTCTCCGACCTTTCTTACATTCTGCCAAGGGTATGCAGGAGCTCTGATCTCTAAATGTCTTTCGTCCAGTTGATGTAGTTTCTCAACCATAATAACGGCATCAAATCCGGATGGAAGAGGCTGACCGGTATTTACCCATAGTGTATCTTTACCTACGGTAAGCACAAGTGGGTTTACTTCAGATGCTGAAAATGTCTTCTCTGCCCTAACAGCCACCCCATCCATAGCTGCCCCATGATAATGAGGGACAGAGATCTTTGCAAATACCGGTTGGGAGGTGACTCTCTGAAAAGAATCTTCAACCTCTATCTCTTCTTCCTTTTTCATATACCAGCTATTTAGGCTTGAAAAAAAGATATCCTTGGCCTCCTCCGGCGATCTCATTGAAAGATATATATTTCTCTTTTTCATAATAATTACCCTATCTTTTAAAATAGAAAGACCTCTACCTCTTCGCCTTCATAAGCTCCTTCCCTATTCTTAGGGATACATACATATCCGTCTGCATAGATTAATGTGGAGATAAAGGCAGATTTTCCAAATATGGGATCTGCAATCCACCTATCTCCCTCTCTTCTTAGATGCACTCTGATAAAGTCATCTCTTCCTGAAGAGGATTCTATATTTCTTGAAAGTTGTGCCCTTATTCTTTGCTTTTTTGTATCTCTTATATCTTTTACTCCCCTTAATTTTCTTAGAAGAGGTCTTAGAAATATCTCTGCAACCATCATTGAAGAGGCTGGATGGCCAGGAAGGCCAAATACAGGGATTCCACCTATCTTTGCCAGGATCGTGGGCTTTCCAGGACTGATTGAGATGCCATGTGTAAGTATCTCTGTATCCTTAAAAGATCTTATTACCTTCAGAGTAATATCTCTGACTCCTATGGAACTTCCACCTGAAATCCAGACACTATCCGAAGATTCAAGCCCCCTTTCTATCATATTCTTAAGCTCTTCAGGATTGTCCTTACAGATTCCAAGATAGTTAGGGATCGCCCTTTCTTGAATGCATAATCCTTGCAAGGTATATCCATTTATATCCCTGATCTTTCCAGGCACTATTTGCTGCTTAGGAGATATCAGCTCATCCCCTGTTGATATAATAGAAATTTTGGGTCTTCTATATACTTCAATTTCACTAATTCCGACTCCAGAAAGCACAGCCACATCCTGAGGTCTCAATATATCCCCCTTTTTAATAATCCTTTTTCCTTTTTTAATATCCTCTCCTGGTCTTATCACATTTTCATATGGAGATATGGGTCTAATGATCTCAATGGTATCGCTGTCCACAGTATGGGTATATTCTATCATCACCACTCCATTGGCCCCTGAAGGAAGCATTCCCCCAGTTGATATCTTCACCGCCTCCCCTCTTCTGATTTCCACCTCAGGAACCTCTCCCATCCTGACCTCTCCTATCACAGATAGAAAAGAAGGAATTGTCTCAGATGCACCAAAGGTATCCTTCGCATTTACCGCATATCCATCCATAGTTGCTCTGGGAAATGATGGCATATCCTCAGGGCTATGCATATCGTGTGCAGCTGTTCTATCAATTGCATTAAATAAGGATACCTTTTCAGTATCTACAGGTGTTAGTAAGGATATGATATTCAGAATCTCTTCTCTACTTTTTACTTTTAAGTACAGATCTTTCCCCCTCTATGGAATAATTTTTGAAATAATATAATAAGGTATTGAAATATCCATATCAAGCAAGATAAAAGGGATCTTAAATGGGATTTAGAAGATACTATTACTGGATAAAAGAGAATAGATTAAGAGGGGTCTTAGAAGATCTAAGATCAGCCGGGCATAGGGTAGTGTCTTTAAAAAAGGGCCCTGTCTGTCTCTCCCTTAGATCCAAAAAGAGAATATGTGTAGTATTTCAGGATGCCTGGAGCAGTGGTTGCAAGAGGCAAGGTTCATGGTATGGTCTATCTTCCAAAAGAGGAGATATACTGCTGGTAAGTCCAATTAGTCTCAAAAAAATAGACTGTCTTATAGGTAGTATAATAGAAGAAAGTGATTTTATACCCCCACGATATGCGGATTTTGAGGATAAGATCAGATTATTCCAAAATCTCAGGCTTAGTAACTCAATTCCATGGGGATGGAGATATGTCTCTGAATCTGAAAGGAGGATCTATATAAGATGGGCAAAGAGATTTAAGGGTAACATAGATGACTATTATCAGCTCTATCTCAGTCATAGTGCAAATCATTCCAATTTCATCTCTCCTCTTCTATATGTTAAAGAGGAAGATCTTACAGTCCCCTATTCCATAGAACATACAGCGGCAGTCTGTTCTTGCTGTGTTGAGCTATTTGGAATACTGGGTTCAGAGTTTAAGACCAGATATGTTATCCCATGTCCAGGTGCATGTATATTTGCTGAATTAAAGTCAGATCTATATCTAAGGGTTACAGAACTTTCTTCCAATCTTTTAGTAGATAGTGAAATAGATACAATTTAGATTGACATTATGAAAATGTTTAATAAATTAAAGGTAAGAGATGTTAAAAGATAGGAGGAGGAAGAGGAATGGGAAAGAGACTATTTAGCTATCTTACAGCACTGGCTATGGTATTGGGTATGGTAGGTATCTTAATAGCAATGGATGTGCCTACCGAAATAATGATTGATAATAAGGTATATAAGGTTGATAAAAAAGGGCCTGTTAAGTTATCCCATCAAAAACATATAAAAGACTATAATGTTTCATGCACAGAATGTCATCATGTATATAAGAATGGAAAGAATGTATGGAAAGAAGGGGACCCCGTCCATAAGTGTAAGGAATGCCATGACCCCAAGAAGAAAAAAGGAAAGGTATATAAATTAAAGTATGCATATCATAAGAACTGCAAATCCTGCCATAAAGAGATGATTACTAAAGGTAAAAAGGCACCCTTTAGGAAATGCAATCAATGTCACCAGAAAAAGAGATGATATATGAGAGCTTTGAATTTTTCAAAGCTCTCATAAAAAAGCTGTAAATGGAATCTGT
>CAYTXJ010000090.1:0-9190 GCA_964440775.1 uncultured Desulfobacteraceae bacterium
TGCTTCTAATGATTTCAATATGTTACAAAAAATTTTGCCAAACTTGGGATTTGAAATAATGATTGTAAATCCTCAAATATGGGATGTTTAAAAGCCTTTTTAATGCAGAACATAGCAGATAATTAATCCTTTAATATCTTTTCAATGTTCTTTCTGTAGGGAGAGCGGATTATCCCCTTCTCTGTGATAATGGAAGTAACATATCTGGAGGGTGTAATATCGAATGCTGGATTGTAGGCACTTACACCCTCTGGTGCCATACTTTTCCCTGCAACATGGGTTACCTCCTCTGGAGCTCTAAATTCAATGGGAATGGAATTTCCATCTCTTAGTTCTGGATCTATAGTGGATATGGGAGCTGCAACATAGAAGGGAACACCGTTTTCCTTTGCCAATACCGCAAGCTGATATGTCCCAATCTTATTTGCCACATCTCCATTTAGGGTGATTCTGTCTGCACCCGTGATTATCAGGTCAACCTTGCCACTCCTTATCATAAATCCAGCTGCACTATCCACAATTACTGATACCGGTATCTGATCCTCCATAAGCTCAAAGGCGGTAAGTCTCAGCCCCTGGAAGAAGGGCCTTGTCTCATCTGCAATCACCTCAATATCCTTTCCCGCCTCCTTAGCTGCCCTGATTACTCCAAGAGCAGTTCCATATCCACCTGTTGCAAGGGAACCTGCATTACAGTGAGTAAGAATAGTTGCCTTATGGGGGATAAGGGATAGGCCATTTTTGCCTATCGCTCTATTTATCTCCTGATCTTCCCTAAGGAGCCTTATACTTTCATCTATTAGTGCATCTTTAATATATGAGATCTCCGCTTTTGAGATCTCCGCTGAATATCTTAATAGCCTTTCCACTGCCCATCTCAGGTTTACGGCTGTGGGTCTTGCATCTATTATCTGATCTGCTATCTCATTTAGCCTTTTAAAGAATCTATCCTTTGAATCTGTCCTAATTGCCCTTGCACCCAGGGCAAGTGCCATACCACCAGCAATTCCAATAGCAGGTGCACCTCTTATTACCATCTTCTTAATAGCCTCTATTACGTCTCTATAGCTTCTGCACCTATACCATACGATCTTTTGGGGGATCTTTCGCTGATCCACCATCTCCACAAGGCCATCTTTCCAGCGAATAGTATCAATCATAGCCCTTAGTCCAGCCTGATCCTCCATCCGAAAGGATCATCTTTTTCCGCATATTGAATAGCAACAATTTCATCATATAGCCTCTGGGATAGCTCTCCCATCTTTCCTTCTGATATCACATAGTCTTTGCCCTTATAGGTTATCTGACCCACAGGAGAGATCACCGCAGCTGTGCCGGTTCCAAAGACCTCTTTCAGTGTGCCATCTTCAGATGCCTCAACTACCTCATCAATGGAAAGTTTCCTTTCACTTACCTTTATATCCCAGCTCTTTAATAACTGAATCACAGAGTCTCTGGTAATTCCTGGCAATATGCTACCTGTAAGGGGTGAGGTAATCACTTCATCATCCATTACAAAGAATATGTTCATGGTGCCCACCTCTTCCACATACCTTCTTTCACATGCATCAAGCCAGAGCACCTGGGTAAATCCCTTTTCCTTTGCCTTCTCTGCTGCAAGAAGACTTGCGGCATAGTTCCCTCCTGTCTTTATATAACCTGTGCCACCCACAGCAGCCCTTATATAGGTATCTTCCACATATATCTTAACGGGATTAAGCCCCTCTTTGTAATACGCACCCACAGGCCCAATTATAATATAGAATAGGTATTCCTTAGAAGGTCTGACACCCAGGTGTGGTTCTGTTGCAAGCATGGTGGGTCTAACATATAGGGAGCTTCCGGGGGATCTGGGAATCCAATCCCTATCTAAAAGAATAAGCTCCTTTAGGCCTTCCATTACAAGATCTATATTTATCTTTGGCATACATAGCCTCTCTGCAGAGCGATTCATCCTAAGGAAGTTATCCCTTGCTCTGAAGAGATATATATGGCCATCCCTTCCATAATATGCCTTAAGGCCCTCAAATATCTCCTGCCCATAGTGGAGTGCCATTGCGGCTGGATCAAGCCTCAGATTAGCATAGGGTTCGATCCTTGGATTATGCCAACCTTTTTTCTCCACATAGTCCATTAAAAAGATATGATCTGTGAAGATACTTCCAAAACCTATCTGAGATTCATCTTCTGGTTTTGGTTTTAGTTGATCACCCTCTGCCTTTGTTATCTTTATATCCATATCTATACCCCCATAAGATAGATTTCTTACATTACATCTTTATCGCTTTCTTCAATTGCCCTGTCAATTTCAGCCTTCAGCGGCTCTGGAATGCCTGGCATATCCACACTCAGAAATCCCCTCACAATAGTTGATATGGCCTCATCTTCACTGAGCCCCCTTGACATGAGATAGGTTATCTCCTCTTGAGCTATCTTTCCAACGGCCGCCTCATGGGAAAGTTCCACTCCATCGGCGTGTCCTTCAAGCTCTGGAATGGCATGTATTATTCCGCCATTTAAAAGTAATCCTCGACATTCCAGATGCCCCTTTACTCCCTCAACCTCTCCTATTAAGTGACCCCTTGCGATTATATTGGCACCATTACTTATCACCCTGGATACAATCTCAGCCCTACACCCTTTGACCTTTAGATATATCCTGCTTCCCATATCATATTCTGAACCAGGGGTTCCCACAATTATGCTATAAAACCTGGCAACCGCGTCTTCACCTTGAAGATAGGTTGTGGGATACACCTGGATTGACTTAACCGGTTTGAGGGATACATAGTTGCTTAGAAAGAGCCCCCCTTCTTCTACCACTGCAACTGATCTGGACCTGGTATACATATCATCAGCCCAGTTATGGATCATCGTAAAGGTAAGCTTTGCCCCCCTCTTTATAAAGAATTCAGAAACTCCCACATGTAACCCCCTCCTTGCATGAGGAGATGTGGAACACCCTGTAATTATATGTAATTCTGAGCCCTCCTCTGCAATTATGATATTGTGAACATTCTGCTGAAGCCCATCCTTAGATATATACAGGCATGCCTGGACAGGGAACATACCTCTTTTCCCTGGAAGTGCCCTTATCACATAGCCATCATGGAGTTCAAGCTCTGCCGCGGCGGTGTATTTATCGGCATCTACCGGGACCAATTTCCAGTAGTAATCATAGATCCAGTCCTCTTTTAATGCCTCTTTAAGAGAGAGGATCTCCACCCCCTCTTCCCTCACACCACAGTGAATCACAGAGGTATCTTTCTGAAAATAGGTCCCCCCCCTTGCCTTTTCATCCGGATCTATCCCTGTCATTATAAGCTTTTTCCTCTCTTCCTCACTCAGTGTCTCAATCCCTCCTCGCTCCTCTTCAGGCTCATTTACAGGTTCACTTTCAAATCTGCTAAGATCTACATCAGAGCCCAATGAGGCCCTCTTTTCCTTTGCCTTTAATGCCCTCAGCCTTAATTCCTCTATGTAAGACATCTTACACACTCCTCATAGCCAGATTCTGCAATACATCTAAGTATCTCTCTTGGATTGGTGGTCCAGCTAAGCCTTCCATTGTATAAAACCTGCCCCTTATCTGCGGATACATAATCCAATATGTATCCTGTATGGGTAATGATAAGCCCCATCTTTGTCCTTTCCATCCTCATCTGCATCTTTGTCTTATCACCACTGAATCTGCCGTTTTTTTGAAGCATCTCTGCAATGGTGTTTCCCACAAGTGCAATATTATCAAGATCCACACCAGACTCAGGCTCATCAAACATCATAAGATCAGGATCTTGTGCCAGAAGCTGGAGAAGTTCCGATCTCTTTATCTCCCCCCCTGAAAATCCCACATTTACATTCCTGTCTAAGAAGTCCTTAAAATTTACCTGCTCTGCCAGTGATTCCTCATCCAGCTCCCCCTTTGCACACAGCCTTACAAGCTGTCTTGTCTTGAGCCCATGAATGGCTGGTGGCCTCTGATAAGCCATTCCTATCCCTAAACGGGCCCTTTCATTTACGGGAAGATGGGTTATATCTACATCCTTAAACAGTATCCTTCCCTCTATCACCTCATATTGGGGATAACCCATTATGGTCATAAGAAGGGATGTCTTTCCAGATCCATTGGGACCAAAAAGCACATGAGTCTCACCTGGCCTGATTTCAAGATCAATATGATCTAAAACTACTTTATCACCCACTTTAACCTTTAAATCCTCTATAATGAGCATATAGGTTTCACCTCCTTCTGAGATCATTTAATCACTATCTAAGCTCTCTGTCCCAGTATCTTAATGTATCCATGATATAGTTATCTGAGAGAGCAGTGGCAATCTCATTGTGTCCCGGAAGGAGTATCTTTACCTTTAAAGTGCTTAACTTTTCAAGAGATTTTCTTAGCTTCCTTGGATCAGCGCCATAAAGATCAAATCTTCCTATTGCATAGTCAGAATATATGACATCTCCTGAAATCAGGATGCCATCCTCTTCATTGTAAAGCCCTATGCTTCCTGTGGAATGGCCTGGGATGTGGAGCACATTCCAAGTTCTTCCTCCAAGAGTTATACTTTCATTACCGGAGAGTTCCCTTGTTATCTCAAGTTTAAAGTGACCATCTGCTATGCCATAATGTCTCTGACAGATGCTCTTAAACATCTCCATCCCATAGACATGCCTCTCATCACCTCTGCTGAGGGGTTCGGCCTCTGCACGATGTATCCATACCTCTGCTTCAGGAAGCTCCTTTCTGATTTCTGGAAGCGCACCAATGTGGTCAAAATGGGTATGTGTCAGTATTATCCTCTTTATATTCCCAAGTTCAATTCCAGCTCTCTTTATCTCAGAGAGCTTATACTCTCCTTTATGCATCAGTCCGGGGTCAATCAGGGTAAGATCCCCTGAATCTGGCATACCCACCAGATAGGTATGGGAATCTGGCATTGCCTCATCGATTCCCCTTATAAAGTAGATTCCACTCAATACCTCTTTCATAGTGCTATTCCCTTATCCATCTTACAAGTTGACCTAATGGTGTCCTGTTCCTTTCAAAATTATTTATGGGAGAATCTTCAATGGGATATCCCATCCCTATCCCCATCACAATCTTTTCATCCTCAGGGATGTGTGCAATCTCTCTTAGGAGCTTTGGAAACCTACATGAATTGGCAAGCACACAGGTCCCAAGCCCCTTTTCATGGGCCAAAAGGCATATGTATCCTATGATTATCCCCACATCCAGCATGGGATAGCTTATGACCTTCATATCCTTTATGGTAAATATTAAAAGCACAGGTGCATCAAAGAACGAAAACATATCTGCCCAATATTTTCTTCGTGCCTCATAATCCTCCCTCTTAATATGCAAGCTATTTAATACACTCCTTCCCAGATCCATATATCTCTCTTTAAGATCAGGGGGGAAATCCTCTGGCATCTCAATATCTGGAATCTGCTCTTTACCTGATAAGAAGGCCTCTCTGTTCCGTCTTCTAAATCTCTCAAGTGCATCTCCTACCAGCACATAGATATTCCATGGCTGGGTATTGCCCCAGGATGGTGCCCATCTGGCCACATCCAATATCTCCTCTACTATCTTTTCATCTACCGGCTCCTTTTTAAATGCCCGAATGCTTCTCCTCTGCATTATCGCATCACGAAGTTCCATAATCCCCTCCTCCTTATTTATTTTATTCTAATCCCAGATAGAGTCTTTTTACCATATTATCCTCCTTAAGTCCTGCTATGGAATCGTGCAGGGCTATCTCACCACTCTGGATAACATATCCTCTGTGTGCAATCTGAAAGGCCATTGACGCATTCTGCTCTACCAATAGCATGGTGGTTCCCCTCTGGTTTATCTTTTCAATGGTATCAAATATGAGCTCAACCAGTATAGGGGCAAGTCCCATTGAAGGTTCATCTAAGAGCAGAAGTTCGGGACGTGCCATAAGTGCCCTTCCGATTGCAAGCATCTGCTGTTCACCGCCAGAAAGGGTCCCAGCCACCTGATCCTTTCTCTCATCAAGCCTTGGAAATATCTCAAATACTCCCTTAAGGTCTTTCTCTATGGAGGCCTTGTCCTTTCTAAAGAAGGCCCCCATCTCTAAGTTTTCCATAACAGTGAGTCTGGAAAATATCTTTCTTCCCTCTGGGACCTGGGATATTCCCATTCGTGCTATCTTAAATGCAGCAATTCCATCTATCCTCTTACCTTTAAACAGGATCTTACCCTTCTTGGGTTTCAATATCCCTGAGATTGTATTCAGAGTGGTGGTCTTACCCGCACCATTGCTTCCTATCAGGCAGACTATCTCTCCCTTCGCTATATCCAGTGATATTCCCCTAATGGCCTCAATATTTCCATATGAAGTATGAATTCCCTCTACCTTTAGGATCACCTCATCCATATATCGCCTCATTTAAATTGCTGAAGCCATCCTTCCAAGATATGCCTCAATAACCCGCTTGTCCTTCTGCACCTCTTGAGGTGCACCTTCTGCTATCTTAGTTCCATAATCAAGCACCGTGATCCTATCTGATATCTCCATAACCACCCTCATATCGTGCTCAATGAGAATGATACTGAGGTTGAACTCATCCCTCACCCTCTTTATAAACTCAGTAAGCTCCCTGCTCTCTTGAGGGTTCATCCCTGCAGTAGGTTCATCTAAGAGGAGAAGTCTTGGTGATGCAGCAAGTGCCCTTGCTATCTCAAGCCTTCTCTGATCGCCATATGGAAGATTTTTGGCCAGTATCTCCTCCTTTCCCTTTAGTCCCACAAATTCCAGAAGCTCCTTTGCCTTTAGCATTGCCTCTTTTTCTTCCTTAAGGGTCTTTTCATTTCGGGTAATTGCACCCCAAAGCCCTGCCTTTAGCAGACAGTGTTGACCTACCAATACATTCTCTATGCTGTTCATATTATTAAATAGCCTTATATTTTGAAATGTCCTTGAAATGCCAAGATGGGTTATTTCATGGCTTTTAAGATCTTTAATGCTTCTTCCCAAAAAAATTATATCTCCCCCATCCACCCCACCATATACCCCTGTAATACAGTTAAAGAATGTGGTCTTTCCAGCACCATTGGGGCCAATAAGACCGGCAATCATCCCCTCTTCAATTGAAAAATTCACCCCATTTAGGGCAATTAACCCCCCAAATCTCTTAACCAGCCCCTTTGTCTCTAAGACCACTGTCATTCTGTAAGCTCCAGCTTCCTTCGTCTTGAAGGTATAAAGCCCATGGGTCTGAATATCATCATGATCACTAAGAGTGCTCCAAAGGCAAGCATCCTGTACTGCTGAACCTCTCTTAAGACCTCTGGAAGGCCTATTAGCACTATGGCTCCGATTATTACCCCAGAGATACTTCCCATACCCCCTATTATTATGAGGCATAGGACATTGATGGATACCATAAGGGAAAAATTCTCAGGGAATATGGAACCCTGCCTTGCAGCAAATATAGCACCACCTATTCCTGCAAAGGATGCACCTATGGTAAATGCAAGGAGCTTGTATTTAAGTATATCTATTCCCATAAGGGCTGCTGCGTCCTGATCCTCTCTCATGGCAATCCATGCCCTACCGATCCTTGAATTGTTGAGTCTCTCTGCGATGAATGCGGAGATAACTATACCGGCAAGTATGAGATAATACCATCTAAAAGGGGTATTTATCACAAAAGAGCCAATGGTAGGGGGATCGATCCTCAGAAGCCCCCGTGGACCATTGGTGATGGGATCTAAGTTATTCAGAACTATCCTTATAATCTCTCCAAAACCAAGTGTAACTATGGCAAGATAGTCTCCCCTCATTCTAAGAACCGGAAGTCCCAAGAGGGCGCCTCCTATGGCAGCGAGCAATACACATACAGGAAGCATTACCCAAAAAGGTATATGGATATCAAACTGGGGTGATGCACACAGGGCATAGCTATAGGCACCAATTGCAAAGAAGGCAACATATCCCAGATCCAGAAGTCCTGCAAAACCTACTACCACGTTCAGACCTATTCCTAACATTATGTATATACCTATGTCCCCCAAGACCTGAGTCCAATAGTTTCCCACAAGTGGTGGAACAAAAAGAAGGAAGATAAAGAGACAGATCATATATATCTTAAAAGGCACTCTTTGAATGTGTCTTCCAAATACCATCATGCCCTCTCAGATACCACCTCACCCAGGATTCCTCTGGGTCTAAAGATGAGCACAAGCACAAGGAGACTGAATGCAATTACATCCTTGTATTCTGCAGGCATAAATAGCACCCCAAATGCCTCCACAAGCCCCAAGAAATAACCTCCCAGCATGGCACCTGGCACATTCCCTATTCCACCTAATACCGCTGCAGTGAATGCCTTAATGCCAGGGATAAAGCCCATCATATGGTTTATCTGGGTATAATACATGCCCACCATGACACCTGCAGCAGCGGCCAAGGTGGAGCCTATTACAAAGGTTATCAGTATGATCCTATCCACATTGATACCCATAAGCATGGCTGCATCTTTGTCCTCTGCCACTGCCCTCATGGCCTTGCCTGTCTTGCTCTTCTGGATAAATAGATACAGGGCTATCATGAGAAATATGGAAAAGGAGATAATGAATATCTGAAAGTTGGATATGCTAAAAGAGCCAATCTCATAGTATCTTTCAGAGATGAGATCAGGATAGACCTGCATCCTTGCCTTTACAATCAACATCATAACATTTTGAAGGAATATGGATGCTCCAATGGCACTGATAAGGGGTGTAAGCCTAGGAGCCTTTCTAAGGGGCCTATATGCTATTCTTTCAAGAAGTGCCCCAAGTGTTGAAGAGATTACCATTGCAACCAAAAATGCCAAGATCAGTGTGATTATGATATGTCTCTTTGCAAAGCCGATATTCAAGAGGTAGGTTATGGTCCAAAATCCTCCAAATGCACCAAACATGAATATCTCGCCATGTGCAAAATTTATCATAAAGAGGATCCCGTATACCAAGGTGTATCCTAAGGCAATAAGGGCATATATTCCACCTATGGTAAGGCCATTTATAAACTGATCTATCAAGATTTCAGGTGTGAAATAGCTCATATTTAAGCTCACTTATGAGAGCTTTACATAACCCCTTTTAACACTGGGGGTTATACCCCCCTCCAGGTCGGATGACCCTCCCGGTCGGAGACCAGACCCCCAAAAATTA
>CAYTXJ010000091.1:0-8931 GCA_964440775.1 uncultured Desulfobacteraceae bacterium
CAGGTTCAAGTCCTGCTGGGCGCATCTTCTTTTCCCCCAATAATCAATACCTTATAGAAAAATCCAAAAAGAGAAAGAAAAGAGATTCTATTCTCATTATTCAAAGATAAAAAAATATATTGACATAAAAATATGATTTGTTATGTATATAAAAAATTTGAATACAAATTTTTTGGATATAAACTTTTTATGCTGTTCAGAGAATGTCTATGTTTTAATCTGGGAAAGGCAGCCCGCAAGCTTTCAAGGGTTACAGGAGAAAAGGTATCAAAGTTTGGTATAACTACCACCCAGTTTTTTCTGCTTATTGCCCTATATGAAGAGGAAGGTATAACCATCACTAATCTTGCCCAAAAAGTGGCGCTTGATAAGGCGACACTGACAGGATTACTTGACCGTTTGGAAAGGGACTCCCTTATAGAAAGAAGGCCTGATTGTAGGGATAGGAGAGTGATAAGGATTCATTTAAAAGAAAAGGCTCTACGGATAAAAGAGGAGATACAAGGACTTTATAACGAGATAAATAGTCGATTCCTATCTATCTTTTCAGAGGAAGAAAAGGAGATATTTGAATCGATTATTTCTAAAATAGACAACGCTGAATTTTGAAACTTTAAAAAGTAAAAGAACAGGAGGATTATAATGAAGGCAATTGATGTACATGTTCATCCAAGCACAGCCCCATTTTCATATGAGCGAAGATGGGGGAAGGAAGTAGCAGAGTTTATGCCCAAATACTATCGGATGGAGGAAAGAATTAGGACAGATGAAGAGATGGCAGCGGAGTTCAGGGAGCTTGATATAAAGGCCATCCTTATAGGCTGGGATGCCCAGGCAGAAAGCGGTTATGATACCTCAGGCACAAATGATGAGGTGGCCCGTTTAATTAAAAAATTCCCTGATGTATTTATTGGGGGATGGGCCATGATTGATCCATGGAAGGGAAAATGGGCAATAAAAGAGCTTGAAAGATGCATAAAAGAGCTTGGTCTAATGGGATTAAAGTTTCAGCAGTCTGCGCAAGGATTCTTTCCAAATGATAGAAGATTCTACCCTATATATGAGAAGTGTGTTGAGCTTGGAATTCCAGTTTCATTCCATACTGGAACCACTGGAATTGGAGCCGGGATGCCAGGTGGATACGGCTATCGCCTTAAATACACCAGACCTATCCCCTACATTGATGATGTGGCAGCAGATTTTCCAGAGCTTACCATCATCATGATTCATCCTGCATGGCCCTGGATTGAGGAGCAGATAGCTGTTCTGCTTCATAAGGCCAATGTTTATAACGACCTTTCAGGCTGGGCACCTAAGTATTTTCCTGAAAACCTCAAAAGGGAGATAAATGGCAGGCTTCAGGACAAATTTATGTATGGATCTGATTATCCTGAGATACATCCAAAGAGATGGCTTAAGGAGTTTGAGGAAGGGGGCTACAAGGATGAGGTGATAGAAAAAGTGCTTTATAAGAATGCACAGAGGATTTTGAAACTGCCTGAAATGGATTAGTAAAGGAGGAGAATCTTGAAAGAGGCCGTGATTGTAAGTGCTGTAAGGAGTCCTGTGGGAAGATATATGGGCGCTCTCAGAGAGGTGCCTGCATATGACCTTGCAGCAGCGGTTCTAAATGAAGCAATAAAAAGGGCGGGCATTGATCCAATAGAGGTGGATGAAGTTATCATGGGTCAATCCTATCAGAATGGGGAATATGTAAACATTGCACGTATGTCTCTTTTAAAGGCGGGCTGGCCTGATTCCATCACTGGAATTACCTTAGATAGACGCTGCTGCACTGGGCTTGATGTGGTATGTCTTGCATCCATGATGATTGAGGCAGGAAAGGCAGATGTAGTTGTTGCAGGTGGTGTTGAGAGTATGAGCAATGCTGAATTCTATATACCTGGATATATAAAGTGGGGGATTGGCGGGAAGAAGGGCATGCCAAAAGGGCATGGTGATCTATCCATATGGGGTATCCCCCTTTATGACCGCATACAGCGTGCAAGGGTGATGTCACAGCCTGAAGAGAGATATGGAGTGCTACCTTCAATGATGACCTGGGCAGAGACCGCTGCAAGGGAGGAGGGAATTACCCGCAAGCAGTGTGATCTTTGGGCCCTTGGAAGTCATCAAAAGGCCTGTGAGGCGATCAGGGAAGGAAGATTTTCTGAAGAGATCGTGCCAATTGAGGTGCCTGATCCAAAAGGTGGGCATATAATTGTGGATAGAGATGAGGGTCCAAGAGAGGATACCAGCTTAGAGAAGCTCTCACGCCTGAAGCCTATCTTGGGGGGTGTTTGCACTGCAGGGAACTCATCTTCTGAAAATGATGGAGCTGCAGCAGTCATTGTCTGTTCAAAAGAAAGGGCTAAGGCACTTGGAATTGAACCCCTTGGAAGAATCAGATCCTTTGCTGTTGTTGGGGTGGATCCCAGATACACATATAAGAGTGTGCCCAAGGTGGTGAAAAAGGCATTAGAGAGGGCAGGTGTGTCTTTAGCTCAGATGGATCTAATAGAGATCCAGGAGGCATTTGCAGCACAGGTGCTTGCAGATCTAAAAGAGATGGGAATTGGACCTGAGGATTACTCAAAGGTAAATGTAAATGGCTCAGGCATTGCCCTTGGACACCCTATTGCCTGCACCGGAACCCGTGTGCTTGTAACTCTGCTCCATGAGATGAGGAGGAGAGGAGCAAAGCTTGGCTTGGAATGTATATGCGGGGGTGGAGGCTTGGGGATTGCAGCAGTTATTGAAAGAGTTTAGTAGGAGGTGAAGATATGGATATAAGAAAGGTATGTGTAGTTGGTATTGGAACCATGGGAAGTCAGATAGGCATCCTCTGCGCCAAGGCAGGATATGAGACATGGATGGTGGAAAAAACCCCAGAGCTTGTTGAAGAGGGGCTTAAAAGGATCCGCTCATTTATCCAAAAACAGGTGGATAAGGGAAAGATGGATAAAGAGATAGAGGATAGAATACTCTCTCTTATTAAGACCACTGTAGATCTAAGTGAAGCGGTAGCGGATGCTGATCTTGTAATCGAAGCAGTCTTTGAGGATATTGAACTTAAAAAGGATCTTTTTAGAAAGATTGATAAATTATGTCCTAAAAAGACCATCTTTTCAAGTAACACCTCAACTCTTTGGATTACAGAGATGGCAGCAGCCACCTCAAGGCCTGATCGTTTTATTGGCACCCATTTTCTTATCCCTGCAGCCCTCACCCCCTTGGTTGAGGTTATCCGTGGTCTTGATACCTCAGATGAGACCTATACGACGATTATTGAGTTTTTAAAGAGTCTTGGAAAAGATACCGTTACTGTCTCAGACTTCCCTGGCTTTGTTATTAATAGACTCTATCTTCCCATGGTCAATGAGGCATTCATTGCACTGGATGAAGGTCTAGCAAGCGCAGAGGAGATAGACAGGTGCTGCACAAAGGGATTAGGGCTCCCCTTAGGGCCGCTTGCAGCAGCAGATGCATTTGGTTTAGATATACTTCTTTCATGTATGAAGACATTTCACAGGGAGCTTGGTGAGAAATACCGTCCTGCACCTCTGCTTGTAAAACTTGTCAAGGCCGGCCGTCTTGGAAGAAAGACCGGCAGAGGCGTATACGATTATAGATAAAAGGAGGAAATTTCAATGTCAAAGAGGGTAGGGATTGTTGGAGCAGGAGTTACTCCCTTTAAAGGGAGATGGGTTGAGAAGACCTACTATGAACTTGCCCAGATGGCAACAAGGGAGGCAATAAGGGATTCAGGGATATCTATTCAGGATATAGATGCTGTATTCTATGGCATCTATAATGACATATTTGAGAGAGCAGCTATTCCAGAACACGCTCTACATGGGCTTTTAGGCATGCAGAACAAGTTTGGGATAAGGATCACAACAGGTGGTGCAACAGGTGCTTATACCATCTCTGCAGCACACGCATATCTTAGTGCAGGCAGATTCAGAACAGCGCTTGTGCTGGGAGTGGAGAAGGCAACAGACTGCTTTGATTTTTCGTCCATGTCTGCAACACCAGAGGTGATAAAGTCTATTGGATGGTCAGGAGACAGCTTCTTTGAACAGCCCATTGGCTGGAGCGCTTCAGACAGCTATGCAGAGGTGGTGCTTGCCTATATGGATGAGCACCCTGGGGATCTAAAGCCAGAGATCACCGCACAGATATCATCCCTGCTTAGCCAGCAGGTCAAGACAAACAGGTATGCACAGAGGCAGTTTGATCAGGTTACACCTGAAGAGGTGATGAATTCAAGGATGGTGGTATATCCATTTAAAGAGCTTGAGATATGCGTTTATACAGAGGGTGCAGCAGCATTGATCCTTGCAGAAGAGGAGACCGCAAGGGCGATATCAAAGGCAAGTGGAAAACCTGTTGTATGGATAACAGGTGTTGGTGAGGCAAATGAGCACTCATTTGCAGGAAAGAATCAGAAGATCATGTGTCGCATCATGTCTGACTACTATGCATCCAGAAGGGCATATGAGATGGCAGGCATAAAGGATCCCACAGAGAGCATTCAGGTGGTTGAGCTCCATGATGCATTTGTGCATCAGCTTGAGATAAGCATGGCAGAATTTGGGCTTGTGCCCCTTGGCAGGGCAGACTCTCTAATAGAGGATGGCCTCATGCTGGAAGGAGGCAAATATCTGGTAAATCCTTGTGGTGGGCTGATATATTGTGGCCATGCAGTGGGTGCAAGCAATATCATGTCTGCATGGTCAGCCAGGAATGAATTAATCAAAAGAGGACTCCACACAGCGCTTGTTCATGGAACAGGAAGCACAGTAGCACAATATACAGTATGTCTTATCTTAGAGCATGAATAAGGAGGAAGTGATCATGTCAGAAAAGGTTATTCCATCAAAATATATACCTGATAAAGGATCATATGTTGAAAACATTGATGGAAAGGAATATCTGATTTCAAATGATGCAATGTATACATTTTATAGGAGATCAAAGGGAGAATTTTCCCCGTTTTTCCTTGCAATAAGGGATGAAAAGAGACTGCTTGGCTGTAGATGCAAAAGTTGTGGGATTGTAAGGGTGCCACCGTTCCTTACCCATTGTCCTGATTGCAACTTTTCCCCTACTGAGCTTATTGAGGTGGGTCAGACAGGTGCACTTATCAGCACACCACCCATTACATATTTTGCAACATCCCTCTTTCAGGATATGGCACCATATGGAAGGGGCAGGGTGGTATTTGATGGTGCGGATACCGCTATAAGCATTAATCTATATACCACTACTGGCATATTAAGGCCTGGAATCTTGAAAAAGGGCACAAGGGTAAAGCTGGTCTTTAGGGACAAGAGGATAGGTGAGATGACAGATATCTTTTGCGTGCCAGAGGGTGAACTTACAAAAGAGCAGGTAGAGAAAAGAGGGCTTCAGGAATCAGATATAAACTGGGAGTCTCCAGTTGAACCAGGGCTTCCTGATGCGACAGATGCGGATATTGAACATTTTAAAGAGCTCTTTGATGAAATAGTGGCCATTGTAGATGAGATGAACAGGAATGATCGTGCCAAAAAGGACATCTTGGGATGGAGGCGCAAGATACTTGTAAAGACAAAGGGAGGAGAGTTTTCAATAATAATTGATGATGGAAATATTCAGGCAGTTCCTGAAAGAGTAGATTTACCAGATTTTGTTATGGTATCTGAAGACCCAAAGACCCTCTTAGATGGCCTTGCATATAGAGGGGCAATTACTGATTCTGTAATAGATGGCAGGCTCTGGATAAGCAAAAACAAGGAGTTTAACTCCATCTTTAAACTGGATAGGATGGCACGCTCAGTCGCCCGCTCTAAAAAGAAGCGGTCCAATTTATGAAAGAATTTCTGGAATAAGACAGCATTTTTAGTAAAAGATAAAGGATGTTATGATGGATTTCACTGATGAGCAGAGAATGATTCAGGAGATGGTGGGAAAATTATCGCGTGAAAAGATTGCGCCCCTGGCTAAGGAAGCGGATGTTTCAGGCCGACCATCGCCTGAAATCCTCAGAATTCTTGCCGAGAATGACCTGTTTAAGATGGCTCTCCCAGAGGAATACGGAGGGATAAAAGCAGATTATACAACCATTGCCTTGGTGGTGGAAGAGATGGCTAAAGTGGATGCATCTACTTCCATGACCTTTTTCCCCACACAGGCAGTTATAAAGATTCTCGACAGATGGGGTTCAGAGAGGCTAAAGAGGCACTTTTTCTCTAAGATGTCAGAGGGGGATAAGGTCTGTGCATTTTCTATGACAGAGCCCAATTATGGATCTAATGCGTCTTCTATTCAGACAAGTGCCATCTTAGAAGGGGGATATTTCAGGGTTAATGGCACAAAGTGTTTTGTAACAAATGGTGGAATAGCCCACTTTATACTTCTCTTTGTTCGAACTGGGGAAGGGGAGAAGGAAAGAGGAATATCAGCGCTTCTGGTTGAAAGTGGAAACACATCTGGTCTTTCCGTGGGAAAGCAGGAAGATAAATTAGGCCTTAGAGGTTCAGATCTGTCCGAACTTATCTTTGAAGATGCCAGAGTTCCAAAAGAAAACCTTATTGGAAGAGCAGGTGGAGGATGGGACATCTTTCTTGATGGCGGATCGGATATGAGGGCATATGGCCCTGGAGCTATGGCCGTTGGGCTTGCCCAAGGAGCTCTTGATTATGCGCTTTTTTACGCAAAGCAGAGAATCCAATTTGGGGTTCCTATTGCCAACCTCCAGGCAATACGATTTATGCTGGCCGATATGTCTATCCAGGTAGAGGCGGCTCGAGCCCTCCTTTATCGAACCACAGCCTTGATGGATTCTGGTTCTGATGATAGAGCACTTAGAAGTCGCCTTATCTCATCAACAAAGTGTTTTGCTTCAGATATTGCCATGAGAGTTACCACTGATGCAGTACAGATCCTGGGTGGTTATGGGGCCATGAAGGATTATCCAGTGGAGAGAATGATGCGAGATGCAAAGATGATTCAGATTTTTGACGGCACCAACCAGATACAACGTGTCATTGTGGCAAGGGATCTATTGTCCTGAAAAACAAAAAGAGCCTGAGGGAAGTAGATATCAGGGTTTGGAATTTGACATGAAAGAATTTTTAGAGCCGGAAAGTGTGGCTATAATTGGGGTTAGCAGGAAAAGTGGGCCAGGTTCACTTAATCTGATGGAGAATATGCTGGAATATGGATATAAAGGAAAGATATTTCCTGTAAATCCAAAGGCAAAGGAGATCCTCGGAAGAAAAGCATATCCAAATATAAAAGATATTAAGGCGAATATTGACCTTGCGGTGATTAGTCTTCCAAGGGAACTGGTATTGGATAGCATCAGGGATTGCGCTGAAGCAGGTATAAAGGCGGTGATAGTAGTGGGACAGGGCTTTGCAGATGCCGATGAGAAGGGCAAAGTCATGCAGGATGAGATGGTTTTAATTGCCAGATCTTTTGGAATGAGGATACTTGGCCCTAATACCCTGGGGGTTATAAATAGCTTCGCACATTTTACCACCTCCTTTATGCCTCTTAATATCGAAAAGTCACCTGTAGGGCTTATATGCCAGTCAGGGCTTTTCTTTGTGGGTGCAGAGAGGTTTATTGGAGGTATTGGTAAGGGCATCGATATAGGTAATGCCTGTGATATCGGCTTTTATGATTGCCTCAAGTGGCTGGGAGATGATCCAGAAATCAAACTCATTGTCCTGCATATGGAAGGTATTGAGCAGGGTAGAAGATTTATGAGGCTTGCATCTCAAATAGCAAGAAAAAGGCCGATTCTGGTCTTAAAGACAGGCAGTAGTGAGACAGGTGCGAGGGCAGCTATTTCGCATAGTGGTAGCATGGCAGGAGATTATCAGATCTATAGGGCAGCCCTTAGGCAGGCAGGTATTATTGTGCTTGATGAAAGCCAGAGCATGAAAGATGCGGTAAAGACACTGCTTTATCTTCCTTTAATGGAAGGCAATAGAGTAGCTGTGCTAACTGTAACAGGGGCTGGTGGCATTATAGCAAGTGATGCAATAGAAAGATATGGTTTAAGGGTTTCAGAGCTTTCAAGAGAGACTCAGCACAATATAAAGGAGCTTTTCCCTGAATGGATGAAGATAGGAAATCCCATTGATCTATGGCCTGCTGTTATGAATCATGGAATTAAGCGTGCATATCCAGAAGTGCTTAAAAGGGTGCTTCAGGATCCCAATGTAGATGGAGTATTGTGTATAGGTGTTGCCATGAACTTGCCTGAATATGAAGACCTCAATATATCAGAAGAGCTGAATCAGGTGGTATCTAAAGATAATAGAAAACCTGTGGTGATATGGCTATATGGCCCTAACACAGAAGAGATTGGCAGAAGAGTTGAAAGATATAAACAGATTATGACCTATCAGAGCATAGAAAGGACTGCATGGGCATTATCACTTCTTACAACACCAGATTTTTCATCAAAAACTAATAAGGGGCTATCATAACGTATCCATGGAAGAGATAGCAAGGAGATCGGAGTTTGGTGTAGGGACCTTATATACCTTTTTCCACAACAAAGAAGAGCTTTACAAGGAGATGGTTCTGGAAAAGGTGGAAGAATTTCATTTATCATTGATGGAAGCGCTAAATATATCTGGAAGTGAATATAAGAAAATCAGGAATTTTGTGGAGTCAGTGATCAGGGTATTCATGAAGAATCTTAAGTTTGTAAAAATCTATTTAACAGAGACTCGGGGAATACCTTTTAAGTTGAAGGCCGGCTTGGATAAAAAGATAAAGGCTCAGTATGAAGATGAGAGCTTTGAATTTTTCAAAGCTCTCAGAAAGAGGCTGTAAATGGAATCTGTCATTGCGAGGGTCTTAAAAGACGTGAAGCAATCTGAGAATGGTTCATGGTTCGAGGTTCATGGTTCGGGGGTAGAAGGG
>CAYTXJ010000092.1:0-8854 GCA_964440775.1 uncultured Desulfobacteraceae bacterium
AAGCTCTCAGAAGAAAGCTGTAATTATGGGTAACTTAAAGTTAATTTTTGGGGGTCTGGTCTCCGACCCAGAGGGTCATCCAACCCGACTCCGTCCTAAAGGGGACTCCGCCCCGGCAGGGAGGAGGGTGTAACCCCCAATGTAAAAAGGGGGTTATGTAAAGCTCTCATTTCAGTTTGATATAGGGAAACAGGGCTGTTTAAGTTGGGAAAAGACCAAGAGAAATATGTTTTTATAGGAAGCTTATAAAGGAGAGGGGGTGATAACTTTATCTGCATGGTGGAGATAAGAGGCCTTTTAGCGAGGCGGGCAAGTGCTCGCCCTGGTGGTATGGAAAACTTATGAAAGGAGGAAAAAATGAAAATAAAGACAGTTAACTGGAAGAGAGATGGTTTGCTTTGGTTGGTTTTATTATTAGCCTTGTTTCTGTCTTTCCCAGCTACCACTCAGGCACAGATTAGCGCAAGCCTCTCATCGAAATCTGTGCCAGCGGGTGATTCGATAACTATCTCCGGCAATATACCTCCTGGCGAAGACCTTTACATCACGCTGGCTTCCCAGAGAATGTTTGTTCCAAAGGAGTGCGTCGGCCCGAAGGAAAAAGGCAAATATAAAAAATATGCTAAGAAAAAGGGTTTTAAAGTAGATACAAAAGTTCCCTATCTGGCCTATGTAATTACCAATAATCCCGAGAGCTTGGGAAAGGTGGGTGACAAGAGGTATGGGGGCGCTTTCTTCTTCAAAGGTCTATACAAGACCAAGATGTTTTACCTGGCCAAGTGGAACAAGGTTGCGGGGTTGGCTAAAAAGGGATATCTCGGCCCGATTGATACAAAGGAAGAGTATAATCTTTATAAATTTAATCACGAGGAGAAGTTTGGCATATTTACTGCGACCAAAGAACGCACCATGAAGGGTAAGATCCCCATATTTGGCAGGGACGTGGTAACTGATTACTCGAAGGCGCCATACTACTGGAATAAGGGAACCAGTATCTCCTTAGACAAAAACACAGGGAAATATGAAGTTACGTTTAAAACATTTAGGCATACCTACCCTAATACCCCATTCGACGTCTATGTGAACGGCAAGAAGGTGGATACCTTCACGGTAGCCAAGAACGGATTCTGGCTACCCCTCGGATACCGGTATCTCAACCCTATTATTGTCATCATAGGCGGAATCATTGTGGGCTGGTTTTTCTCTCTTGTTGGCCTTGGTGGAGGGATGCTCATGGCCGCTTATCAGGTCATGTTCCTCAAGACATCCGGCCCAGTGGGGATCAATGCAGCCAACACCCTGAAGCCTTCCAATCTTCCTATTGTCTTTTTCAGCCCCATCGCCGCTCTCAGAAAATACTGGTGGGAAGAGAAGAGGCTGGTTCTCAATCTGGCACTGGCATTCGGTATCGGAATCTTTATCGGTGCATTCATCCTGGGTCCACCCATATCCACAAAATATCTACCTATGGCTCAATATAAGGTCTGGCTGGGTGTGGTTGTAGCCCTGATGGCCATAAGGCTGACCTATGAGATGACCCCAAGAGGGATGGCAGGATCCAAGTCAAGGAAAGAAGCGGTGAAGAGGTATCAGGAAGCGTATAAAAAGGCGAAAGAAGAAGGGGTGGCCCTCCAGATGTCCAAGGTGGAAACTGTAAAGCCCGGTTGGTGGACATTGGACTTTAAATTTTTCGGGGTGACCTTCAGAAGCTATCCCATCATCTTTGGTATAGTGGGTATATTTATAGGTATTGTGGCTGCATGTTTTGGGATTGGAGGCGGCTTCATTCTGGTTCCCACTATGACCATGTTTGCAGGGCTGCCTATGTATCTCGCTGTTCCTGTCTCCCTGGTAGGAACCATGTTTAGTTGTGTCTCTGCGCAGGCCAGGTTCTTCCTTATGGGATACTGGCCGGATCCCTGGATCATGCTGGGTATCTGCATTGGTGCCTACGTGGGAGGATGGCTCGGTGGTCGGACCCAGAAATATTTGTCTGAAAAGTTTTTGAAAGTTATTGCAACCGCAACTCTTTACTTCCTGATCCTGAGATTTTGGAAGATAGAGATATGGATATAGGAGGGAGGCCAAGATGGAAGAAAGAAAGGAAAAAAGAGAGATGGAAGCCCTCGATTATGGCATGTTTGCGTTAATGATCGTGGGAACCATTATTATTATTATCGGGTTTATTAAAGGCTTTACCTGGACTCCTTGGACAGGTGGGTTATAGACACATCTCAAATAACCATTGTATGGCAGGCATCATCTTCTGCTGTGCAGAGAGGTGCCTGCCATACCACAATTGGAGAAAGGCAAGATGGATATTCTCGAAGCAACGGATAATCTATGGTTAAAAATTGCACCTGTTTTTTCATGGATTTCCAAATCCTTGGGAGTGATCTTCTCCCCACTCATGTCTTTGGGGCCTGAACTGGGTATTGCATGCATAGCAGCCCTGACATATGGTGTTACTAAAGGCTTAGCTAAACTTTATAGACCAAAGAACGAAGAAAAATTACGGAAGGAATTCAGTAAACTTGAAAGAATGAGAAGAGAGGCGGTTCATACAGGGGGAAAAGAGGTGTGCAAGGGCCTGGACGAGGAGATGGACAAAATCTATTTTGAGCAGTTGCGATCCTCTATTATGCGGGCTACAGCTGTTTACTCTATTCCTGTATTGGCCATGCTTTGCTGGGTGTGGAGCTATTTCTCTCCTGATAGACTCCAAATCATGTACGGAAGGCCTTATGTTGCAAAGCTTCCCTTCACCATTGGGGTATATGATCATATCGGGCCTGGATTCTGGTTTTTTATATGCTATATTGGGGTGGGAGTCTTATTCTCTGTAATAGGAAAAGTGAAAAAAAAGGAGACAAAAACAGCCACAGAAAAAGCTATGGTCGGATGAAATCTTTTGTGGATAGCATCGTAGAGTATCTGGAGGTCAAACTTCAGAGGTGGAAGGCTTTATTCAACGGTCTGATAACAGGTGCGGGAAGCGTCCTGGCCTTGGCATTTATCGTATGCATCGTTTTTGGAATTTATAGAGTTGATTCCTTTATGCCTTTTATTATCGGCTATTGCAGCGCTAATTCCGGTTTTAAGGTCTGGGGCAAAAGCGATACAGAAGACAGGCATAAGAGGAGGCTTCAATGCGGTATTGTCGGAATAGCGACCGGCCTATTCGGCTATTTTGTCCAATACCAGATTAACTGGCATTTCTTTGGGGTATTGGCACCCTTTACCATGTTACTCTTCTTCCTTGCAATAGGCCTTTTTATGGGTCTTATCGGCGGCTGGTTGAAAAGCGCAACGGAAAGATCAAGAAATTTTCAGAGATAGATAGGGTAGATCGGTTTACACTTAATATGGCAGGAGAGATAATTGATGAAAAAGTGAGCGTGGCAATCTCATAATCATAGGCTGATGGATGAGATTGCTTCGTCGCTAACGGCTCCTCGCAATGACGGTGTAATGGGTCATTGCGAACGCAGTGAAGCAATCTCATCCCCCTGCTACCCCCGAACCAAAAACCACAAACTACGAACCACGAACCATAGTGAAAAAATCCTTTATTATTTTAAGGCTGCCTTTTAATGGGGGCACCTTAAACCACTCTCTTTGGGTTAATTCATTTACAAATCCCCTATATATATCACATAGAGCCTTGTGAAGTTCCCTTGGAAGGGGAGGTGGAGAAGAAATTACCAGTTCCTTCCATCTGATCATATCTCTCTTTTTTGCATTTTCCACATCCTGAAACCAACTGGTCCTTCTATAATATATCCTTGCAATCTCTTTGCTAACAGGTATTCCCTTAAATGTAAATCTACATTCATCTAAGGTTCCCAAGGCATCCACAAATACAAGGGATCTGTCTTGATCCATTGCAAATTCAAATTTACCATCTTCATTAAAGAGCCCCATCCTGGAAACAGATTCACTTATAAGGGAATTTGCGCTTAATGTGAGTTCACTTATCTGATCCATCTCCTTATCAGTAAGAGCACTTATGGACTTTGCCTCCCCCAAACTCAGATATCTATCGGTCTCCTCCAGCTTGGTGGATATATCTAATATAGGACTTTCCAGAATCTGCCCCTCTTTGGGCATCCCGGTAAGCCCCAGGTCTTGAGGAGTAAGCTTTCCCTCTCTCAGCCTCTTAAATACAGATGATCCAGGGGGTAGGGCATTTCTGTATATGATCTCCAAGGGGATAAGAAAACCGCCTTTTAGATCCTTAAATACAGAATAGTCATATCCTGAATCATTCCTCAAGGGTTTTATCACATCAAATAGCCTAAATTGCATGATATTCTGTGGAGCTTTTAGCTCATTTAATCTCTTTGGCTTTCCATCTTCAACAATCCCCATATAATGTGTCTTAAATCCCCTCTCTTCAAGCCTTTCAAAGAAATATGCTGCACTTAGACAGAGAGACTTCCCTTTGTCTTCAATAAGGTCTGGCATCTTACCCCAATCAAAGACCGAGTATCTATCAGAGAAGATAAATCTCCCTATCTTGCCTTTTAGCCTTACCATATCTTTTACACTTCCCATAGATATCTTCTCCTTCAATTATAATCTAAAAGGGATGAAGAAATGGAAGCTCTTCATCCCTTTCTTGATTAAGGAGGGGGATCTCTTATATATACACTTCTTGAGAGGAAGGAAATATCTCCTTTCTTGAGATAAGCACCTTATCCGCAGTCTTTCGTTTTTTGAGCAGGCTAACTCTATCAGCATCTACAAAATCAATCGCCTTTACTTCACAGAATCTTACACACTGGGGATCCCCTCCGCAAAGATCACACTTAAATACCTTTCTCTCTATGGGATTATAGTTCATACCTCCAAAAGGACACACCATTACACAGCTTCTACATCCAATACAGAGATCATAGTCAATCTTTACAAAGTCATGGTCTTCGTCTCTGGATATAGCCTTTACAGGGCATACATTCATACAGGGAGCATCTTCACACTGTCTACAGGTTACTGGAATATAAAAACCCTCTTCCTCTTTCTTTATTATCCTTATCCTGCTCCTTTCAGGATTGGATACCCCATCATGAACCACAGAGCAGACAAGCTCACACAGTCTGCAACCTGTGCACTTTTCATAGTCTATCAATAGCACCTTTTCCATCCTTTTTCCTCCTTAAAGAAGATGAGAGGGTTCATTATCTATTCCCAATCTCTTGAGGGTCTCTTCAGTAGGCACGCCGTTTTCGTCCCATCCATGATGCTGGTAATATTCATCCAGCATCTTCTTAAATCTTTCCCTGTCTATCTTGGCACCAATTACATCCGGTGCCCCCCTTAGGCATGGCTCATCAAAATATCTGTCCACAAGCCAGTCACACTTTTCAGGATCATCATTTCGCTGGCCTTCTCTGAGATTAAAGAGCCTCTCTATATTATAACATCTTTCAGCAATCTCCCAGAGTTCTTGAGGGGTAAATTCAAGACCAGTGTTATAGTAGATAACCTTTGTCCACTCTTCAAAATTGGGAAGAGTTGCCCCTAAGAATAGCGTATGATATTTGCATATACCTAAGCAGTCCACTGCCATATAGCAGTTTTCCTGCCAAAAGACCATCCAGGCCTTTCCTTCATAAGAGGTATGCTCAGAGCTAAGCGGGCCATCATAGGGAATGGGATTGCTATAGATCTTTCTTAATACTGGCTCGGGTAGATGATATAGATCAATAGCAGGTCTGCTCCTTAAATGATCCGAACCTCTGGTTGCAGTTGCAATTCCTAAGGCAAGTGCAGGAGTGGGTCTTTCATCTGAGTGCAGATTCTGCATTCCTTTTACATGGACAAGGTATTTGATGGAGTCTTTTCCTATCTTTTTGGCCGCTGGAATACCTCCATCTGCAAGGACATTGCCCAACCATCCCCTGCGGTTACATATCCTGTGAACCATCTCCAAGAGTGCCTCATCATTTCCAAAGCGTAGATCCAGCCCTTCGGTCTCCTTATCCGTTATAATACCCTTTTCATAGAGCTCCATTGCCCAAGAGATAAGGCTTCCTATCTCCAGATTATCCACACCATATTGATTTACTAAATGATTTCCTGTAAGCAATGTCTCGATACTTCTACAATCTGGCTCTGAACAAAATGCACCTATAGAGGTATATTCAGGCCCTTCATCATAGACACCTTTATAAGGACCGCTTGGAATACGATATTGGCCGCGACAGTGCACCTGACATGCAAAACAGCCTGTCATATGATAGGGGCCGATTGTCTTAGTGGCCACTTCATCAATGGACTCAGGTTCTACCTCATCGGCATATTCCAATTGGTTATACTGAAAGTTCCTGGTTCTTACTCCTCCCCATGAATTGGTAGCTCCCCATATAAAGGGAGTTCCCAATTTTCCCTGGGTCTGACTTACCTTTGCCTTGGTGATCTGTTCAATAAACTTCTTATTGTATCCTAAGGCATCCATGGGATGTGCAATCTTTATATCCATTGTGCCTCTTACTGAAATGGCCTTTAGATTCTTTGAACCCATCACGCATCCCATCCCTGTTCTGCCTGCTGCATTTTTAAAGCCCGTTATGACATTGGCATAACGGACCAGATTTTCTCCAGCAGGTCCAATCACTGCACTCTTGATCTCTTCATCTCCTAAGGCCTCCCTGATTGCCCATTGAGTCTCTGTGGTGGTCTTTCCCCAGAGGAACTCGGCATCCCTTATCTCAATCTCTCCATTATGAATCCATAAAAATACTGGTTTCTTTGCCTTTCCCTTTATCACCAAATGATGGAATCCTGCCCATGCAAGCTCTGGCGCAAAAAAGCCACCCATATTTGAACTTCCAATAAGCCTGGTAAGGGGTGACTTTGCCATAAAATGGGTGCGAGCAGTTGCAGATGCACAAGTCCCTGAAAGTAATCCTGCACTCACTATGAGAACATTATCTGGACTCAATGGATCACATCCCTTTTCTGTATGATTATAGAGAAGATATGCATCAAGGCCTCTTCCACCAAGGAACTTTTTTCTTACGTTTAATGGAATGGATCTTATCTCCACACTTCCTTTACTTAGATCTATGTATGCTATCTTTCTATTAAGTGCCATGAGCTTTCCTCCCTTAGGCCACTTATTATAGCTTTCCTTCTGACTGAAGCTGTTTTATACGCTCCTCTGCAATCCTCCTATTTACCTCCCAGACAGGACCCCTTATGCGGGGAAGTTGTGGATTAACCCATACAAGCCTATATTCCATTCCACATCGGGGACATTTTACCCTATCTGCACCAGGAGGAGGCTCAATCCTGTCCATACAGCTTGGATTGTGACACCGGACCTTACCATAGGTCCTAAATTTACTCAATTCTTGTGATGATGAAAGGGTCTCTTTAACCTTTTTCTTTTTCATATCCCTCCACCTCTCCTTTTATCTCTCTTTGGCCATGAGCTATAGATATAGAGACTTTCTATAAATTCCTCTTTTTTGCATCTATCACATAGCTGCAATAAAGGCATTAAAATTCTACCTTTATCTCCTTGGATCAAGATTTCATATTCTGTCTTTGGCATGATATAGCTTTTACATCTATAACAGAAGTGCCCATACTTATCAAATCCATTTGTTACTAATAGAATCCTTAAGGAGCTCATAAATGAATGAAAATCTACGCCACATGGGCAATACTCTGTGCACTTGTTACAGGTCAGACAGAACCAGATATCCTCATTATCATATACACTTTCAGGATCAAAAAGCACTTTTTCTATAATACCCCTGGGTGAATATCTGTATTCAAGCCCTCCATAGAACTGATTCATAGGACATATCGCTGAACATTTGCCACATTCGAGACAGTAATTGAGCCTGTTTTCTTCAATGAGTCGCTGAATCTCAACTTTTAGAATACGTTTATCCATATTAGTTCATTGTTATGAACAAATCTATAGGGATCAATGTCTTTATTGTCAAGAAAAATCTTGCAATATTTAAAGATTAATAATAAATATAATCAAAATTTTGTTCAGTATAAAGAACAATGGCTAATAAATACAGGGCTCCTTCAGTAAAAAAGGCATTTGAGATATTAAGGTATATCGGTTCAAGCAGTAATGGAAGAGGTATAAGTGAAATCGCAAGGGAGCTGAATATGAGTAAGGGAACAGTTTATGGGATAACCCATGCCTTGGAGGAGATAGGGGTTCTTTATAAGGATCCTATAAAGAGAAAATTTTATCTGGGAATTGTCTTAATGGAACTCAGCAGATCCACCCCCGCCTTTATGGAAATCAGAGATGTGGCACGTCCCGTTATGGAAGAGCTAATGGAAAAGATTCAGGAAACCGTATTTTTGGGTATTTTAAATGGGGGTAGGATAACAATTGTGGAAGTGGTGGAATCCCGTCAGGATATAAGGATTATCTCAACAAAAGGAACCACTATCCCACTTTTTGCAGGTGCAGCAGGAAAGGTCTTTCTTTCCATGATGGATGAAAATAGAGTAAGAGATATTATTAGTAGAAAGGGGCTACCCAGATTTACTGACAATTCTATAACTGATCCTGATCATTATATCCAGATCTTAAAAGAGGTCCGCAAAAAGGGCTATGCCACAGATTATGAAGAATATCTCATAGGAGTGAGAGCAGTGGCCTCTCCCATAAAGCACATTAGAGGTGTTCCTTTTGTTATATGGGTTGTGGGTTTTAAAAGTTCCCTTGATGATGAAAAGATGGAGCTGTTAAAAAGAGAGATAAAAAGGGCCTCTTATAAGATATCTAAGAAGATAACTTAGAGACCTTTGAATAACCCCTTTTTACACTGCGACCACTGTCATTGCGAGCGAAGCGAAGCTCCGAAGGAGC
>CAYTXJ010000093.1:0-8805 GCA_964440775.1 uncultured Desulfobacteraceae bacterium
AATGAAATATTTTGTAAGTAATTAGAGATACTTTTTCTTATCAACTCAGATTTTGAAATTCCAAGCCTTTTAGCTGTAAATATAATTTTCCTTTCCAGTTCTGGATCTAATCTCAGTGTAATCATGTATATACCTCCGTATCACAATATGTAATACAATAAGTATATAATGTCAATATGGAATCATTTTAAGAAAGTTTCTTTTTCGTGGTATCTTTCACTGAATATATCACTCAAGGTAATGAATTCATCAAGAGTGAGGCTTTCTGCCCTTCTTTTGGGATCTATATGGGAGCAATGGAGCAAGGATTTAATCTCATCCCTTTTAATATGTCTAAAATAGTGGCTGAGGGAGTTTAAGATGGTCTTTCGTCTATTTGAAAAAGAGGCCTTAACCACCTCTCTGAATATCTTTTCGTCTTTGGCTAATCTTTTAGGGTGGGACTTAAATTGAATCTTTAAGAGCATGGAATCCACCTTTGGCTTTGGAAAAAAGGACTCCTTAGATATTTCAAAGAGCTCTTTTACATCTGCATAATATCTTAAAATGACACTTAATACCCCACAATATCTGTTTCCGGGCAGAGCACAGAGCCTTTTAGAAAACTCTTTTTGAAACATTAAGATCGCATATTCTATATGGTCTCTCTCTCCGATCATCCAATCAATAATAGGAGATGAGATGGAATAGGGGATATTTCCCACAATAATAATATCTTCATATGATGTGCCTGTAATCTCATTTAAAGAGAGCCTTAGGATATCCCCTTCTAAAATTTCCACATTTTCTATACCCAAGGCTTTCACCTTTTCCCTGAGCCTTTGAAATAGGATCCTATCTATTTCAATTGCAATTACCTCTTTACATCTTGAAGACAGGGGAAGTGTAAGTTCACCATGCCCCGCACCTATCTCCAAGATCATCCTTTTTTGAGGCTCTTTTATCTGGGAGATGATCTTATTTATCAGGTTTTTGTCCTTTAAAAAATGTTGTCCAAGTAATTTTCTGTAACTATTTGACATCTCAGGATCTATAAAATTCGTCAAGTGCTTCTATTGGGAATCTGGATAGCACATCTAAGGAAAGATCGTATCTATCTGAAGCACTTAGTCTATGAAAGCCTGCAACTGCAATCATTGCTCCATTGTCTGTGCAGTATTGGGGATGGGGATAGAAAAGACGCATATTCTCTCTTTTTGAAAGCTCCTCCACCCTCTCTCTTAATCTGCCATTACATGCCACTCCCCCTGCAATTACAATATCCTTTACCCTATATCTACTGGCAGCTGAAATCAGCTTTTTACTCAGCACATCTACAACCGCCTCCTGAAAAGAGGCGGCAATATCATTAATAGTTACATCCCTATGTGCCCCCTCCTTCCACCTCTTAACAAAGAGAGAGACCGACGTCTTAAGACCACTAAAGCTAAAGTCCAAAGAATCGGGAGAAAGAAATGCTCTTGGAAAGGGAATCTTATCCCTATCTCCTCTGCCAGAGAGTTCCTCTATCACCCTTCCTCCAGGATAGCCCAGACCCAATATCTTTGCCACTTTATCAAATGCCTCACCTGCCGCATCATCTAAGGTCTGCCCCAGAACCCTGTATCTTCCAAAATCCTCTACCAGAAATAGGGACGTATGCCCCCCTGAAACGGTCAAGGCCACAAAGGGAAACGAAGGCGTCTTCTCTTCAAGGAATATGGAAAGGATATGCCCCTCCAGATGATTTACTCCTACAAAGGGAATACGGGATGCTATACAGATCCCTTTTACAAAATATAGACCCACAAGCAGAGAGCCTACAAGGCCAGGCCCAATGGTTACGGCTATTCCATCTAACTGCTTTATCTTAATCTCTGCCTGCCTTAATGCCTCTTCTACCACATGCCAGATATTTCTTATATGCTCTCTGGAGGCAAGTTCAGGCACCACCCCTCCATAGGGCCTATGAAGTGGTATCTGGGTGTGAACCACATTGGAAAGCGCCCTTTTCCCATCCTCAACCACAGCCGCAGAGGTGTCATCACAAGAGGTGTCTATGCCTAATATCTTCATTTAAGATATATATATCTTTTAATGGATCCAATCTTGTTTATACCAATATGGAGGATCTTACAGAGTTCCTCCATATTGGTTATTTTTCCATGTGTATTTCGCCATTTCAAGATCCTCTCTGCCCTCTTAGGCCCCACATAGGGAAGTGCCTGAAGGGAGTAGATATCGTCCGAATTTATAAAGACAGGTATCCCCAAAGACAGTCTCTTATAGGCATCAACATTTTTGAGCGTATCTCTGGGTAAATCAACATATCCTTTAATTCTTGGTCCCATATCCATATGTATTGAAAAGAGCCTTATAATAAGCAGAACCACACAGAGAAGAAGTAGGCCTACAGAAAGGAATTCATCATTCTTCCTTTGGCTCTTCATCCAACCCAAATGCATCATGTAGAACTCTTACTGCAAGCTCTGTATATTTTTCCTCTATTACACATGATATCTTTATCTCAGAAGTGCTTATCATCAAAATATTAATATTTTCACTTGCAAGGACATCAAACATACGGTGTGCAATACCTGCATGGTTTCGCATACCCACTCCCACAATGGAGACCTTACTGATATTATCATCTCCTATTACCTCGGATGCACCTATCTCTTCTGCCACATTTCGCACTAATTCCATGGCCTTTTTAAAATCCGGCTTTGAGACCGTAAATGTGAGATCAGTTATATCTTGAGTGCTTGCATTCTGCACAATCATATCCACTACAATACCGGCATCAAATAGGGGATCAAATATCTTGGCAGCGGTTCCAGGCCTGTCAGGCACCTTTCTCACTGTTATCCTGGCCTCATTCTTATTATAGGTTACCCCTGATACCACCACTCTTTCCATATCCTTTGTCTCTGCTATCACCATAGTTCCCTCCTCTTCTTTAAAACTTGATCGGACATGTAATGGCACATTGTATTTCTTTGCAAATTCCACTGCCCTTATCTCCAATACCTTTGCCCCTAAGCTTGCCATCTCAAGCATCTCGTCATATGAGATCTGAGGAAGCCTCCTTGCCTTAGGGCATATGTTAGGATCTGTGGTATAGACACCATCCACATCTGTATATATTTCACATATATCTGCCTTAAGCGCTGCGGCTAAGGCAACGGCAGTGGTATCAGACCCTCCCCTCCCTAAGGTGGTAAGATTGCCATGAGGGTCAATACCCTGAAATCCTGCAACTGCAACTATCCTGTTTTGAGAAAGCTCTTCTCTGATTCTGGTTGTATCAATATTGTGAATGCGTGCCTTTCCATAAAAGTCATCGGTGAATATCTTTACCTGAAATCCCAGAAGAGAACAGGCATCATAGCCCATGGATTTAACTGCCATTGAAAAGAGTGCCACACTTACCTGCTCTCCTGTCGTCATAAGCACATCCAGCTCCCTTCTGTCCGGATCATCACATACTTGATGGGCAAGCTGAATCAGTCTGTCCGTCTGTCCTGCCATTGCTGATAGGACCACCACCATCTGATTACCTTCATTAAAGAATCTGATCACCCTCTTTGCCACATTTTTAATCTTTTCAATACTTCCTACTGATGTCCCTCCATATTTCTGGACGATAAGTGCCATAACTTAGACTCCTTTTTACACTGCGATCCCTGTCATTGCGAGCGAAGCGAAGCAATCTCATACCTTTTATAGATTGCTTCGCAATGACAGATTCCATTTACGGCCTTTTTATGAGAGCTTTGAAAGATTCAAAGTTCTCATAATGGAACATCTTTTTAGATTTTGGATAATATCAAGTGCCCTTCCTTTTTCAGCCTCAAATACAATATCCCTCTTCTGCTCATCTATTATAAAGAGCCTAACCCATAGGGTCCACTCAGGCATCAATCCCAATCCCTTATCAGCCCACTCTACCACACATATTCCATCAGAAAAGAGATACTCTTCAACCCCTATATCTCTTATCTCAGCTATTCTCTCAAGTCTATAAAAGTCTATATGAAAGATTCTGTATCTTCCATCATACTCATTTATCAATGTAAATGATGGACTTGAAATCACATTGTTGGGTCTTACATCAAGCCCTTTTCCAAGCCCTTTTGTAAAATAGGTCTTGCCAGATCCAAGCTCACCTACAAGTCCAATGACATCACCAGGTGCGAGAAATTCTGCAAGCCTCTCTGCAAGATGCATGGTCTCAGAGACCGAATGGGATCTTATGGATATCCTATCCAGACAGCCCCCCTATTAACTCTCTTTATACTCCTTCTCTTTTCTCCTATTTAGCCACATATCCAGTGTGGTCTTAGGTGCTCCTAAGATCCTGTTTGCCCCTGTAGGATTACCCCTTTCACCTGCCTTTTCAAAAAAGTGCATAAACTCATTTATCTCTTTCATCTCTTCACTCTTCCTGAGCCAGGCAATGATCTTAGCAAACCAATATGGCAGAGTAGTGATCTTATCTATCTCAGGATGAAAGACTGAACAATACCTTCTGAGTGCGTCATGAAAGAGTAACCCCTCAGGTCCATGGATAAAGAGCCTCTTATTTAATGCCTTATCTGTGTTATAAGAACCTACAACCATCTTTGCATAGTCATCAGCCGCCACAAAATGATAGGGATTGGGCTGTCTTCCAAATACAAATGCCTTTCCCTCTCGCACAAATCTGGGAAGGGATTCCATAAACCAGGCAGGGCAAAATATGGTATATAGGATTCCGCTATCCTTTATAGCCTTTTCAGCCATAAATTTTCCCTTTGTCTGGGGAAACCATATGGTATCTTCTGAAACAGAGGTTCCAGATATATATGTGAGATGTTCTATACCCTGGTCTTTTGATGCATCTACTATTCTTTCAACCCCAATCTGTTCAATCTCACCCGAGAGATTTATATGAATACCATTACAACCACTTATACAGCTTCTCAATTGATTGGCATTGAATAGATCACCCTCAACTATCTCATAATCAGGCCCAAATATCCTTTTGGCCTTTTCCACATCCCTTGTCATAATCCTTACATTAAACCCCTCTTCTTTAAACCTCTTGGCTACAGGCTCTCCCAACATGCCTGTGGCACCTACCACCAATATCTTTTGGGACATTGCTTACTACCCCTTTGAGAGCTTTGCATAAACCTTTTTTACACTGGGGGTTACACCCCCAGACCCCCAAAATTAACTTAAAATAACCCATAATTACAGCTTCTTCTGAGAGCTTTGAAAAATTCAGAGCTCTCCCCTTTTTATGATAAATGCAATCTATGTTTTAGGTCTATTATAAATATCTTTTCAATAAGATATTCCCTTTCACATATCCAAACGGCAATCTAGGATCTTATGTGGCTGAATAATGTGACTGGAGCGTTTCAACGAGGGCAGTCAGTGAGTAGTTTATCGGAGTATTTATCCCCAGTTTTTCAGCTTCTTTAACCACAAAGCCATTGATTGCCTGGATTTCGGTTTGCCGTTTTCTGTCCACGTCTTGACCCATAGAGGAGCGGTTTGACGCAGTAGCCTCTGCCACCCGAAAGACCTGCTCAACCATATCATCCCTGACCTTTATACCTTGGGCTTGTGCAACTGCCATACCTTCTTCTACAGCTCTACGGCAAAGTTCTTTAGTGACATCCAAGTCAAGGATTTGGCCATTTTTGATACCTGTAAGTGCAGTGATGGCGTTGATGCCAATGTTTATCAAGAGCTTGTTCCACAGAACGCTCCGAACATCCTTTACAACTTCGGTATCTATACCAGCTTTCTTGAATATTTCAGCTATCTTGTTGGCCGGTGTTTGGTCAGAATCGGCCCACATACCTATGGTAGTAGGGCCTATTCCAGCATGGAGAATGCTTCCTGGACCAATTAACGTGGCTCCGTGCGAGGTAGTTCCAGCGATAATGCGGTGAGGTTCAATGACATGAGCAAGGGCGTCAGTATTGCCCATTCCGTTTTGTAAGGTAAGCACTACACCACGTGACCCTGCAAGCTCGTGGGCCGTCTTGGCCGCAGAGGCCGTATGGTAGGATTTCACAAAGACAATCACCAGGTCTACTCTGCCGATTTGACTTGGGACTGTTGTGGCATTAACCTTTACCACCCTGGTTTGTCCTTGGCGTTTTACACTTAATCCCTTTTGCTTCATAGTGCTGATATGATCCTCCCATACGTCTAACAACCATACATCCAGACCAGCCTCAGTCAAGAGGGCACCAAAAAGGCTGCCCATGGCACCAGCGCCGACAACTGCTATTTTCATCACTACTCTCCTGCCTATATAGTTTTAAGCTATAAGTGAATCTTAATGTAAATCCATTACTTTTTTAATTTGCCTGATCTTCTGGGACATCTTTTTTTGATTATGTGTCAGTCCATTACGATTTTCTCCCATAACAATTCAGTCCTGTAAATTTTTTCCTGTAGGATTCTAAAAGTGGAGTAAGTGACCTCTCTGGGGGTTGGATAGATGAGAGTCTTCGGACAATTTCTTCTTGATTAACTCGCAAATTGAGAGTGCGGTTGGGCACGTCTATTTCAATTATATCACCTTCTCTTATGGCCCCGATTTCACCCCCATTAAAGGCCTCCATCTCCACATGCCCGATACAGGGCCCGGTTGTGGCTCCGGAAAAGCGGCCATCCGTAATCAGTGCAACCTTTTTAAAGCCTGCTCCTTTAATTGCATCAGTAGGAGTTAGCATCTCAGGCATACCGGGTGCACCTGCAGGACCCTGAAAGGGGAGCACCACTACGTCTCCCTCCTGAATCTGCCTTGCTTCAATGGCATCCAGCAGTTCCTTTTCCGTGTAAAAGACCCTGGCCGGCCCGCTGTGACGAAGCATCTCTGGATCTACTGCTGTCTGTTTTATGATCGCACTATGACAGATATTCCCTTGTAGAACCGCAATGCCACCTTCTGAGTGGTAAGGATTGTCAAGGGGCCTTATTATTTCGGCATCCAGAACCTCTGCCTGGTCGGCTATATCTTTTATGGAAAGGCCATTGACCGTAGGGGAATCTTTAATGGCGTCCCGAAGCCGCTTCAGTATGGCAGGCACACCTCCTGCTTGATCAATGTCTGCCATTTCATAGGGGCCAGCGGGTATAATGGAACAGAGATGAGGGGTCTGCCGCGATATACGGTCAAATATGGTTATATCTATATCAATACCAGCTTCTCTTGCAATGGCTGGGATATGAAGAACAGCGTTTGTGGACCCACCCATGGCCATGTCGACCCGGATTGCATTTTCAAAGGAATCTTGGGTCATAATGTCCCTTGGCCTGATTCCTTTCTTTACCAAATCAACAATCTTTCTTCCTGTTTCATACGCCTGTTTCCTCTTTCGGGGGTCAATGGCAGGTGTGGTAGCACACCCCGATACAGACAACCCCAGAACCTCACTGACCACTGCCATGGTGTTTGCCGTATAGAGCCCAACGCATGAACCGGCCCCGCATACCATCATGGGAAGCTGGGCCTCGGCTTCCTGTTTAGTGATAAGGCCTGCCTTTACTTGACCTACTAATCCGAATCCTTCAATGGGGTGGCGTTTTTTACCATTGATCACATTGGCCTTCATAGGCCCGCCAGTAAGGATAATGGCAGGTATATTAAGGCGACCGGCTGCCATCAGCATCCCCGGGGTGATTTTATCACAACTGGTCACCCCCACCCACCCATCTAAGGAATGGGATAGTGTCATGATCTCGATGTTGTCGGCAATGTGTTCGCGGCTTGGCAAGCTTAGTCTCATTTCCACATACATGGCCACACCGTCACATACTCCCGGAACACCCCATTCAAGGGGAACTCCCCCAGCGTCTCGGATACCTTTCTTTACCAGTTCAGTCAGTTCATTCAGATGGATGTGGCCAGGAATAATGTTGTTATAGCTATTGGCTATGCCGATGAAGGGCTTGTCAGGGTCAAAATCCTCCTTTTTAAGACCTGCTGACATTAGAAGGGCCCTATGGGGTAAAGTCTCAATTCCTGTCTTGAGAATGTCAGAACGCATTTCTTCCTCCTTTAAATTAAGATATCCAGGGTTTTAAGCTTTTAACATTTTTCCCTTTTATTGTCAAAAATCGATCAAGCCTTTTATGACCCATCTTTTTATAAGATATTTCAAAAGATACACTATCAGATAAGAGAGTGATCGTAAACAAATTTTCTAACTCTTCAGTCGGCTTTCACCCGGGTTTTGCAAAATTTTCATATCTTTATAGTGCCTTAAGACTATCTCATTATAAAGCGTGGGAGCCAGGTTACCAGATCAGGGAAAAGAGTGAGGAGGGCCAGACCAATTATTACGGTTACAGAGGCTTCCACTGCTGCTGCCTCATAGGTGCTGCGATCCCGAAAAAGATAGATCCCAAAAAGCCAGGATCAAAAGAAGCGGAGGCAGTAGGGATGTAAGCACCATATATGACTTTTTCTTTGCAGAAATCATTCTTTGCTTAACATGATACTTGGAGGAATTAAGATTCCCAGTGTGCCTCCGGC
Organism: uncultured Desulfobacteraceae bacterium; assembly: GCA_964440775.1. Taxonomy (GTDB): domain Bacteria; phylum Desulfobacterota; class DSM-4660; order Desulfatiglandales; family JALVMZ01; genus CAYTXJ01. The sequence goes on from CAYTXJ010000093.1 coordinate 8,525, forward strand.
ACAAATGGTTCCACAACTGAGGCCCGGGTCATAGCCCTTTTCCAACATCTGGGGAAGTGCAAAGAGGCCCATGATGATAACTGGAGCGCCCATGATTCCAGTGGCAGCTGCCATGATAGTGCATACAACTACGACTGCCAGGGCAAGACCTCCCTTAAGACCTCCAAGTATCATGAGAGCTTTGAAAAATTCAAAGCTCCATCCAAGATCCCCGTACTTACCGCTATAAAGGACTACTCTTGAGGATTCAACCAAGGCATCATCGCTCTCATTCGCTTGCC
>CAYTXJ010000094.1:0-8756 GCA_964440775.1 uncultured Desulfobacteraceae bacterium
CCTTCCAAGTCGGAGACTGCTCCAGGTCGGAGACCAGACCCCCAAAAATTAACTTTAAATAACCCATAATTAAAGCTTTCTTTCTGAGAGCTTTGAAAAATTCAAAGCTCTCAACATGTATCATAGATTTAAATCCAATCTATAATGCTAAATCTGTAATTAAATATATTAAAAAAGATAGGAAAAGAAAAGGGGGAATCCATGCAGATATAAGAGGAGGTAAGATCTCAGATATGGATAATGACCTACAATACATAAAAGAGAGGGCATAAAAAAAGATAATCATAATACCTACCAATTGAGAAAACAGTATATTCATACTTTTAATCTTCAAAGATATGATGGCTCCAAGCACAATTATGATAATAGGCATAAAGATATAAGAGATCTTATAGTAAAAATCTACTCTATATCTTGTAACATTAATTCCAACTCTGTCCAGCTCGTTAATTATGTTCCTTAATTCAAAGAGACTCATCTCTTCACTCTTCCTATCCAGTAAGAGAAAATCAGTGGGCGTTCTTTGAAGATCCATATCTAATCTATTGAACCGCTTAAAAGTAGGCCTATCTTTCAAAAATTTTACTGAGATGACATCATATAATATCCACCTATTATTAACCCACCTTGCCTCCTTTGCGCTTATCTTCTTTAAAAGTTTAAAAGAGTTATTTAAATAGAATATGGAAGGTCTTATTATCTTTTTATTTATTATATCCAGATAAGGTATATAAAATATGCGGTCTCCCACTCTATACCATATCCTGTTAAGTCTATTTACCCTGTATGGCCCCCTTTTTTCTACTTTTATATACCAGATATTATAGAAATTCCTTGAACAGAGAGGTAATATGGAATCTAAAAATATGAATAGAAATAGGGATATGATAGTCCCCCAAATTATAAACGGTATCAAGATCTTTCGTATATCTATACCTCCTGCTTTTAGAATTATAAGCTCTCTGTTTCTTTTCATATTTGTCACAACATATATGGACGATAGAATTAAGGCAGGAGGTATGATCTGGTAAATAATATAGGGGATCTTATAAAAAAAATATAAGAGAGAGTCCCATAACCCTGTCCTGGCCTCTATGAAATTATCAACCCTAAAGATTATATCAAATCCCAGATAGATAGTTAATATCAGAAAGAGAATTATAATAAAGGATTTCAATTGTTCAAAAAAGATATATCTAAAAAGTATCTTCATAATACTACTTAACCACTTTAATTAAGTAAAAGAATGTAAATAAAAGTAGTAGAGGCATTATCCAGGTTCCTATGGCAGGTGTAATAGCTCCGGTCTCTGAAAGGCTTTTTAGACCAAAATTTCCAATATAGTATATAATAAAGATTCCTACTCCGATGATCATTCCACTACTTCCCTGTTTTTGCATCCTCATAAGGCCAAGCGGAAGTGAAATTAGTCCCATAAAAAAAACGCAGATAGGTATGGAAAACTTTTCATTTAACTCTATCAGGGATTCATAATATAAGGGATTTTTCTCTTTAATCTTTTTTAAAAGAGCTAAGAGTTCTTTTAATGTCAATTCATCTGGGCCAACCTCCCTCTCTCTCACCTCCTTTACCATATCTGATAAAGATAGATTTAAAATATATCTTTTGAATTTCATTATTTTTATACTCTGTTGTCTTTGATCTGTTATATATATATTCCCAGATTCAAGATTGATGGATGTCAATCTGATATGTGGAATTTTGTTAATTGAACCTCTTTGAGCAACTATGGTTTGAGAAAGATAAGGGTCTCTTTCATCATATATAAATACCTCCTTCATAATGCCCCTCTTAGGGTCATAAGAATCTATATAAAATGTGATATTTGGAAAAGGGATTAAAAATCTCTTTTCATGTAATAAAAAATCTATCTTGTTATTTACCAAATTAAACAGCCCGTCTTTAAAATGTCTCTTTCCCCATGGCCTTCCATAAAGACCAATTAAAAAAGATAGGAAGGCCAAGAGAAATGATACCATCAAGATAGGCCTTATAAGAAGATTGGGCCCAATGCCAGCACAATAAAAAGCAACTGTCTCATTTTCAGCTGTAATTCTATTAAGTATAATCAACATTGAAAGAAGTGTAATCCCAGGCCAGACAATCCTTAAAATGGATGGTAAAATATATATAGAAAATTTACCGAGATAGTAGATATCTCCCCTATTTTTAAGGACTACTTCAGTAACTGATAACATATTTATAGCCCAAAAGATTAGCACAGAGATAGAAAGGCACAACAAAAAGGCTAACAATAATTCTCTAATCAGATATCTGTATAGGATCATAAAAAGAGGTTAAACCCATAGTTAAAGATAGTAAGATTAGCCCCCCTGAATTTAATATGGGAGTATCTGTAAGTCCACCAAAGAATATAACAAGAGATGAGCAGAAGATAAAGGCACCTATTGTATCATCTAAGTGTCTGATAGATCTTAAAAACATTAATCCCATAATCCAAAAATATACAAAGATCCCTACTATTCCATAAGAGGATGCCATGTATAGAATATTATTATGAGGATGTGCAACTGCTATCTTACCACCTGCTTCAACTATCCCTTTAGAATATCCTCCGGTTCCAACCCCTAAAAAGGGATTCTCTTTAAAGAGCTCCAATGCCCATCTCCACATATATATTCTATCAAGCGGGGCATAATAGACCTTCCCCCATCTTATATCTTCAGGAAGTCTTAAATAATCTTTAAATGCCTCTGTAGTCTGATTTATTCGGTTTCTGGATATAGGAGAGATCAAAAAAAGCAAAAGACATATTATGATCAATAAGAGATTTAAAGAGAATCTTTTAAAAGGCATGTTATATATTATAAAGGGTAAGATAGATAGAAATGTGATATATCCACCTCTGCTTTCAATAAGAATTATATGACAGATAAATGATATTAATAAGATTCCATATATAATCTTATCTTTCTTATCTTGAACACCTCTAAGATAAAAAGAGGACATCCCTGCTCCCAATGAAAGCAGAAGTGGCAATGTATTATATCCTCCATAAAACCCGGTATACCTTGTCATACCCCATCTTGAAAAGATAGGAAAAAGATGAGCTATCTGAAGAAGTGCCACAATAAAGTTTACAAAAAGCCCTAATAATAGGGCCTTAAATACATATTCTATCTTATCCTTAAAGACAAATAATAGATATGTTATTATAGCAGTATATAGCCAATAGTGAGTCTTTTTCAAAAACTTTATTCCTAAACCCGTTGGATCGCTGCTCCACAAAATTCCAGATATTGTAAGCAATATGTAGACAGATACAGGATAAAACCAAGAACTTTTATATATATATTGCCTGTATTTCCAAAATCTTCCTGAAAATATCCAGAAAGTGAGTAGAAGCAGTGCAATTATAGTATAAAGGGATGTGCCAAAAGGTATTACAAAAAAGAGAATTATAAGTAGAATAAAAGAGATATTATCAACGGGTGTTATATTAAACATAGACCTGGATGTGAAATTTAAAAATCTTTGATAATATCAATCCAATGGAATACAAAATAAGCCCTGAAAATACTATATCACTTAAAAAATGCCCACCTTGTGCTATACGGGCTATACCTATAATTATCCCATACAAAAGACCTATAAAAAGTACAAATATGGCATGTCTTTTGGAGGTATATCTTAAAAAGAAAAAGGGAGATATAAGGTAAAAGCCAATAGCTGCATGTCCAGAAGGGAAGGATCTGCCTCTTTTGGGGTTAGATCCTTTAAAAATAGATACATATTCATATTTACCACCAAATTTTGATATCTGAATTGGTCTTGGTCTTCCATACAGATCCTTAATTGTGGGAACCAATATACCAGGAACAATAATAAGCATTAATATTAAAAATATAGTTATCTTTCTGTACCTAATAAATCTTTTAAAGAATAACCCTAAAAAAAATATGATAAAAGAGATTAGCCCAAGTAAGAGTCCAGGTATATTCCCATAGTTATATAATATATCAAAAATTAAAAGATTACCATATATCCATCCATCTGATCTTGAATAGAATTTAAGACTAAACCATATATCTATATCTGAAAGCTTAAATATCAAAAAAGATAAAATTAAAATAGAGATTGTATAGATACATTCTTTATCTATCCTTCTTAGCATTTCTAACTGACTTTATATAAATTTGGCCAGCCCTTAAGATATCTTCCCCAAAAAATCTTAAACGTTCTTATTCCTCTTCTGCCAACCGGGGTATCTAAATATCTTAAGCACCTTATCTCATAAAAAGATTCCCTAAGACGTTGTGAAATGGAACTCTTTTTATCTATTATTATTAGAGCATCAGGATGAATAGAGACAGGTGGAGGATTCCAATATTCATATTGAGAGGGCCCACACAATTTCGGAGGAGGGAAATGGTAGACCTCTGGCCTCCCTGAAAGATAAAATGCCAGTTCACTGGTTATCTGCCTGCTATTTGAGACTATAATAAATGGACTGTCACCATGAAAGGTCTCATCAATTATATTTTGAGTAAATATTCCTGTTGCCTTCCAGCCCTTTACTCTCCTTAAAGGATCCTTATAGGTTCCATCTAAAGGAGTATATGGAAGTATAAAGGGTAGAGAGTAAGTAAATATAGAAAAGGCCACAGATATAATTACAGAGGTGTAAAAAAATCTTTTAACATCTTTTCCTATTCCAGATGCAGTTAGCAAAATTATACAAGATACAAAAAATGGAGCAGGCCAATTAGGATAGACATTCTGTTTTAGACTTAACAGAATGACCCCTAAGAGTGGGAATGGACCAAATATTACCAGATACTTTTCTTGAATCTTAAGATCCCTAAATCTAATTATTGAGGTAACCGAAATATAAAGGATTAAGATGAATATTAAGGGGGAAATAATAAGTGCCTCAGCACCTAAGAGATTTAAAAAATATCTCAGATACAAACTGAATCCTTGCGTTGAACCCTCAAAGTGGTGCAATGTATGGTAAAGAGTGGGAAATCCATTCTTGATATTCCAGATAAGGGGTGGAATTAGAAACAGGATTGAAACCCATATGGATAGTAGAGAGAAGAAAGATCTTTTTGAAAGACCCTCTCTTATTAATACAAAAATAGGTGCAAGTATTAGAAATGAAGACATTGTCTGTTTACTAAGTAGCCCCCCTCCTAAGGATATAATAAAAGGTATCCAATACTTAATTGAACGCTTTTCCATAGCTAAATAGAATGTATAAAGACTGAGCGTCCAAAAAAACATTAAAAGAGGATCAATTGTCATTATATATCCCATTATGCATGAGCCAGGATTAAGAGAGAATATTAAGGATGCATAAAACCCTATCTTTTCATTATAAAATCTCTTTGCAGTAAGATATACAAAAAGTTGACTAAGACTGATTAAGAGTGCAGCAGGAAGCCTTATAGACCATTCACTGTGTCCGAAAATTGAGGTAAATAGCCATATAGTCCAACTTACAAGGGGTGGTTTGCTTAGATAACCTATATCAGGCCTTCTTGACCACTCCCAGTAATATGCCTCATCAGGTGCAAGATCAAGGGGAGACAAAAATACAAAAGCAATCCTCCAGATACTTACAACTATCCACAGGATATATGCTCTTCTCTCCCACTTATCTGATATGCTCATATCTTTTTAATCACCAGGATTGAGGATATATAATATTCCTCCAATTATTCCGGTAAGTATCTGAACTGAAAAAAACAGAAGAGACATAGCCATAGCATCTTCTGCTGATATTCGTCTTAGACCAAAGAGATAGATAAAGGCATATTCCCTTATACCTATCCCATTAAATGTAATAGGAAGCAGGGTAAGAAGAGTTATAAGAGGAAGTGCTATAAAATAATATCCTATAGGAATATTTAGTGAGAGGCCCTTTCCAATGATTACCACTGAAAGGATGGAGCCGAATTGGATTAAAAAGGAAAGAGATAATATCTTTAAAAAAGGATTTGTATTATTCACTGTGATTAATCTGGGATTCCTATCTTTTAATCCCAGTATATGAAAGATCTTTTTGTATATCTTTAAAAATATAATCATTAATAGGGATAATAGAGCCAAAATATTTAATATTATCCAAAGACTTTCTGGTATATTAGATAACATTAGATTTGCTGATATCATTCCTATAAGACATAGACTGATAAGTCCCATTAATCTGTCTTGAAAGACGGACAGTACAGCCTGAAATCTGTGGTTCTTTTTTGAAATAGTATGGATCTTATAGAGATCACCCCCAATACTCGTTGGAAGAAATAGATTAAAAAATATTCCTTTAAAATAGATGATTGCAAATTCTAACCATTCACCAGAAAGCCTCATCTCCTTTAAAATTATCCACCATCTGATGGTACTTATTATCTGCGATATAAGATAGATAAAGAAAGACAAAGCCCAGAAATAGATAGGAATAGAAATTAAGGTATCCCAGAGTGTGGCCCTTTCTAATCTTTTAAAGAGAAAAAAAAATAGAATTAAGCTTATAATTATCCTAAGAAGTGGTTGAATTCTTTTAAAAAGCCCTCTATACCTCAATCCAATATTTCCCTAACAATAAATATATCCTGATCAGAGGCTTCATAGTAAGTTCTTATGATCAGTTCAGCTAAAAGGCCTATTCCAAATAGAATAATACCTGTAATTATTAATAGTACCCCCAATAAGAGAAGCGGCCTTCCACCAATATCTTCACCGTGCCAGAGCTTTATCCAGGTCAAATAGAGCTCAATAATAAAACCAATTAAAAAGAGTATTCCTCCATTTAGACCAAAAAATTGAAGGGGTCTTGTAGCAAATCTTTTAAAAAATAGCATTAATATTAGATCTAAGATTACCCTATATGATCTGTTTAGTCCATATTTTGACTCTCCCCCTCTTCTTTCATTATGCTTGACAACTACCTCTCCAATCTTTGCACCATATAGGCTTATAAGAACCGGAATAAATCTATGTAACTCCCCATAAAGGGTGAGATTTTTACATACCTCCTTTCTAAAGGCCTTAAGAGTGCATCCATAGTCATGGACTCTTACCCCTGTCAATCTTCCAATCAGCCAATTTGCTACTATTGAAGGGAGCTTTCTACTAAAAAAAGGATCTTTTCTATTCTTTCTCCATCCACTTACCATATCATAACCTTCGTCTAACTTCTTTAATAAGAGCGGTATATCTGAAGGGTCATTTTGAAGATCTCCATCCATGGTAATAATTACATCACCTTTTGCATATCTAAAGCCTGCGGTAAGAGCAGCGCTTTGGCCAAAATTTCTTCTTAAAAAAAGTACTTTTAGTTCAGGATATTCCCTCTTAATATCTCTTAATAATTCTTCTGTGCCATCAGTACTTCCGTCATCTACAATGATTATTTCAAAATTAAATCTCCCATTTCTCATTACAGATACAGTATTTTCTAAAAGAGGTTTAATGTTTGGCCTTTCATTATATACAGGAATAACTATGGAAATCATCTGTTCCATAAATATTTAATACCCCATCTTCTTTATATAATTATATAATACCCTTGCTACTACATAATGGCCTCTGTAGCTTAAATGTGCATCATAAGGAAGCAGATATAGCTCATTTATATTTCCAGAATTCTCTAAGTAAGAGGTCATATCAATAAAATCTATCTCTCTATTTTTACACATAAGATCTATCTTTCTATTTAAGACCTTTAATGCAGGAAAATTTAATTGAACCACATCCGGTATATATATTACCAATAAATTGGATCCAATAAGATCTATTAAAGCCTTTATCCTACCCAATTCATATTCAAACCGAGAATATATATTTCTATTTTCTGTTCCTTTAAGCAGCCTACCATACCTATTAGCTAAAAAATATGATCTTCTACTTTCAACATCTTTAAGCCATTTTGCACCAAAAAGAAATCTATATCTATAGATCAACTTTTCATAAAAGTTATTTAAAAAATTAATGACTCTTATCTTCTTATAAAACTTATAATTGTTACTCTTTTTAATGGATAAGACTTTAAATCCTGGACTTCCATAAAAATCATCCAGATATATAGAAACTATTATAAGATCAGGCATATATCTATATCCAAAATTCTCCAGATACCTAACATATTGCCACATATTATATCCAGGAACTCCTGCATTTATAACATCCCAAACATAACTCTCTGTATTTAACAACTTTTCAAGTATCTTAAGGAAGCACTGCTCATTTGACACCTTATATCCAAATGTAAAGCTATCTCCAATACCCAAGATCCTTTTTATCCCCTCAGGTTTGATCCAGGATCTTTCCCTATCCCTTAGGTGATGGGAATTAATTGAGATATTTCCATCTTTAATACCTGCTATTAGCCGGTATCCCAATAGAGGATAAGGCTCAATAATCTCTTTTAAATTGGGAAATGAGAGAGGATTATTTGTTATTCTTAAGAATATTTCAAAGAAAAGAAGGGCAACTGTTATGGAACTGATTAATAATATTGAATTTATTTTTCCTATGGAAATACATATTCTAATTATTATAAAAATGATCAATCCAATAAATGGATTTTTAATATTATGGCATTTGATCAAGATCCTCCATATCTCTATTTCATACCCACCATAAAATATTATAGATAAGATTAAGAATATATTTAGAATAATCAACAAATTTAAGATCCATTTTAATATCTCCTTAAATTCCATAGAGAGCTTTGCATTACTCCGTTTTACACTGGGGGTTACACCCCC
>CAYTXJ010000095.1:0-8638 GCA_964440775.1 uncultured Desulfobacteraceae bacterium
GATCTTTGCTTCTCTTAAGCCAGCTCATATTGCCATATCTCTTTTCACTGATCCATTTTAGAAATTCCCTGTAAAAGATGGGCGTTTTGGGATAGGAGAATCCCACCTTGATAAATCCTAACTCCTTTGCTCTTTCCTCTAACTTTTGGATGATCTCTTTATCAGATCTCATAAGGGGTCAGGCTTTCGTATCCCTTATCTGTAACCAATATGGTCTGCTCAAACTGGGCAGAGAGGGAGCCATCCTTTGTAACTGCGGTCCAATTATCTTCAAGGATCCTTATCTCCTTTCCACCCAGATTTATCATGGGCTCAATGGTAAATACCATTCCAGGGATCAGCACAATGCCTTTACCCCTTTTTCCATAGTGGGGAACCTGAGGAGGTTCATGAAATTCAAATCCCACCCCATGCCCTACAAATTCTCTTACAACAGAACAGCCCTGAGATTCCGCATATTTCTGTATGGCCCATCCTATATCTCCAATGGTATTACCTGGCCTTACCATGGAGATACCCCTTTTAAGGCATTCCCTTGCCACATTCACAATTTTGAGTGCATCATCCCCCACCTCACCCACGCAAAAGGTCTTGGAGGTATCTGCATAATAGCCATCTAAGATAGGGGTTACATCCACATTTACTATATCACCTTCAAGCAGAATCCTGTCTTTGGGAATTCCATGGCATATCTCATCGTTTACAGAGACACAGACACTTTTGGGAAATCCCTTATAGTTTAATGGAGCTGGAATAGCCCCATGCTTTACTATGAATTCATGCACTAAACGATCTATGAATTCTGTTGTTATACCGGGCCTGATATGCCTCTCTACAAGATCCAGGGCTCCAAGAGCAATCTTTCCTGCCTCTTTTATCTTTTCCACATCTTCCTGACTCTTAAGCCTGATTCTATACCTTTTTAGATAGAAATCTTTAAAGTCCACATCTCTTTTCATGCAGCACTTTTTATATTTCTTTCCGCTTCCGCAAGGACAAGGAGCATTTATATTTATTAATAGCTTCATTTTGTATGTCTTCACCCCCCTTTGACAATCCCATATCACCTTTTTAGGCCTTTTGGCATCTTTTTATATCAGGCTTTTAAAGAGTATAATTAAAACTTTTCACATTTCAATTATAAAACCCTGTCATTCTATACCCTGTCTGATTAAAAGGAGTATGATGAGTCCTGGTATGGCAAGTGCTGTGCAGATTATAAAAAACAGGGGCCATCCTGCCTCTTTGGCCATAAAGCCTGTAAGGGATGATGCAAATACTCTTGGTATTCCCATAAGACTGCTAAGCAGTGCATATTGGGTGGCAGTGAATCTCTTATTTGTAATACTTGCCATATATGCCACAAATGCAGAAGTTCCCATACCAGAGGTGAAATTCTCAAACCCAATTACTGCGGAAAGCATAAGGACGCCCTTTTTAATCCAATACAAGAGGGAAAATCCAAATGTAGATATGGCCTGCAAAAGACCAAAGATCCACAATGATCGGTATATTCCCCACTTAAGAACACCTGCTCCTCCAATTAGTGTGCCAAAGAGTGTAGCTCCAAATCCAAAGAATTTTGCAACTGTGCCTATATCTGTCTTGGAATATCCCATCTCAAGATAAAATGGTATGGTCATGGAAGAGGCCATGCTGTCTCCGATCTTATATAATACAATAAATACAAGGATAGTAATTGCTCCCTGTCTTTTAAAGTAGTCCCTCAGCGGATCAATTACTGCCTCTTTAAGTGTCTGGGGTTTGCCCTGTAGATGCACCGGCTCTGGAGCAATCCAGACAGTTATAACAAATGGAGGTATGAGAAACATAGATATAACTATAAATACCAGCCTAAAAGGTAGATGATCTGCAAGGATAAGCCCGCCTGATGAACACAGAAGCATTCCGATCCTGTATCCATTTATATAGAGAGAGGATGCAAGCCCCAGTTCTCTGTCTGAAAAGCTCTCTCTTCTGTAGGCGTCCACTGCGATGTCTTGAGTTGCGCTAAAGAAGGTGATCATTAATGACAATATAACTACCAGGATTATGGAATTTTTAGGATCAGAGAAGGAAAGAGTGGAGATAGAAAATATGAGCAGGATCTGGGAAAATATTATCCATCCCCTTCTCCTTTCCCATCTCCAGATATTAAATCTATCCAGCAGAGGTGCCCATAGAAATTTTATGGTATAGGGTATCCCAACCAATGAGATCAGGCCAATGGTTGTAAGATCTATCCCTCTCTCTTTCATCCAGGCCTGAAGAAGTGTTATGGTTATTAAAAGGGGAAGACCGCAGGAAAAGCCATGCACAAAGGCAATAAACATATCCCTTTTAAAGAGCACATTTTTGCTCAGTAGCTTGATTCTGGTCATTTAATACACATCTACGAGGGCCTTGTAAAATTCAGGCCTTCTATCTTTCAATCTATCATTAAATCTATTGATATCTTTTAAATCGGCCTTTTGTGGATCTATTTCGCAGACCACAACCCCGCTCTCCTCTCTGCCCATCCTCTTTAACACCTTACCCCAAGGATCTACTATCTGGCTCATCCCGGAAAAGCTAAGCCTCTCTTTCCCACCCCTCTGCTCATATCCTATACGGTTTGCTGTGGCTGTATATACACCGTTTTCCAATGAGCGTATCTGCATTGCCATCTGACAATAGGGCATTACCAGATTGGAGGGATGGCATATAATATTGGCCCCGAGGATAGTAAGTGCTCTGCAAGACTCTGGAAACCACCAGTCAAAACAGATCATTATTCCTATCTTTGCAATCTTGATATCGAACATCCTAAATCCGGTATCTCCCGGGCAGAAAAGCTCCTTTTCCTCATAGAAGAGATGAGTCTTCCTGTATTTTCCAATATAGCCCTCAGGGCCTACTATAACTGCACTATTAAAGATCTTTTCTCCATCCCTCTCTGCAATGCCAAAGACATAGTATGTGTCTGTATTCTTAGACAGTTCCATAATACCCTTACATGTCATCCCATCTGGCACCTCTTCAGACAGATCCATCAGCTCGGCCTTATTTAAAAACTGATATCCCGTATTAAACAGCTCTGGAAGCACCACCAGATCCGCCTCTACATTCTTTAAATCTGATATGGTCACCTTGAGATTCTCCTCTTTTTTCCCAAATAAAGGCAGCATCTGATATATGCCAATCTTCATAAAATCCTCCTCTATAATCTCTCTGCTTTATCTTTAAGATCTTTTCCCCTGTCAAGCCCTTTAAAAAGGCCTTGACTCAGCTGTGTCTTGAATATAATTTACAATCAGTTTGCGTAGGAGGTTAAAGGATGGATTTTAGGCTATCAAAGGAGCAGATGGATATCATAAAGGCAGCAAGGGAGTTTGCATTGGGGGAATTTGTGGATCGAGCTTTTGAGTTTGATAAAGAAGAGAAGTTTGATTTAAGCATATGGAAGAAGGCATGTGAATTGGGCTTCATAGGTGTCTTTATTGATGAAAAATATGGGGGGGCAGGCTATGGGTTTTTTGAACACTGCCTGATAAGTGAAGAGTTTTGGGCAGTGGAGCCAGGGATTGGGCAGTGCCTTACATCCACCACCTTTGGATCGGAAATTATACTTTCGTATGGAACTGAAGAGCAAAAGCAGATGATCCTTCCCAAGCTGGTATCAGGCAAGGCAATTATAGGCACTGCTATCACCGAGCCAGATGCTGGTTCTGACACAGCAAGCGCCTCTACCCTCGCAAAGAGGGAAGGGGATATGTGGGTTATAAATGGCTCTAAGATGTTTATAACCAATGGAACCATTGCCACCTGGGTAGTGGTCTATTGTATGACAGATCCAGAAAATAGCTCAAGACACAGAAGGCATAGCTTTATAATTGTGCCTACAGATACACCAGGATATGAGGCAACCAAACTTAAAGGTAAGTTGGGGATCAGGGCGTCTGATACTGCAGAGATCCACTTCAAGGATGTAAGGGTTCCACTTAAAAATCTGGTGGGAAAGCAGGGCAATGGCTTTTATCAGTTGATGCAATTTTTTAATCGCACACGCCTCCATGTTTGTGCTCAAGGGGTGGGTGTTGCAAGGGCAGCCTTAGAGGAGGCCATAAGATATGCAAAGGGAAGGGTTCAGTTTGGAAGCCCCCTTTCCTCATTTCAGGTAACCCAACACAAGATTGCAGAGATGGCAACAATGATAAGGGCGGCCAGAAATCTATACTGGGAAGCGGCCTGGAAGGTGGATCAGGGTGAGATTGATCATGCCCTCATTGCCATGGCCAAGTGGTTTGCTGGACAGACAGCGGTAAGATGCGTGGATGAGGCATTACAGATTCATGGTGGATATGGATACTTTGATGAATACAGGATCCAGAGGCTTTACAGGGATGCAAAGGTAGTTGAGATATATGAGGGGACCAAGGAGATAGAAAAGAACATAATAGCTAAGTCCTTATTGAAGTGATATCTCTTTTTAGGCCTTTAAATTGACATATACGCTGGAAAGATTATATTCTTTTTTAAAAAGAGATAGGATAGGAGGTATTTACTATGCCCATATTCGAATATGAATGCAGAAGTTGTGGTAAGAGATTTGAAAGACTTGTATTTTCTTCAGAAGATCCAACCATTAACTGTCCAGAGTGTGGTAGCACCAATACCCAACGGCTTATGTCGATATTTGCATGTGGAGGTAAAGATCCCTTCCCCAATGTGAGCACAAAGGATATGGGATCAACCTCTACCTGTACCTCCTCTTCCTTTTCTTGAGCTTAAAAAAGGAGGGGTCTGGTAGATCCCTCTTGAGAGCTTTGAATTTTTCAAAGCTCTCAGAAAAAAGCTGTTCCTAAGCAGTCTTCTTACAAGATCCCATCATCAAAGCCGATCTTTTACTTTAAAAAATTCGATCTGTGCTTTAAAAACACTGCCAGCGATTCCTTTTCGTGGGAATTGCAGAGCCCAGCGGTTATTATTTAGGCTTTATGGACTTTTTAAAAGTGGTATTTTCCCATATGTTTGGCATTTTGATTGGGCATCTATGGCTTATATTCCTTTTAGAGTGCCTAAATAAATCGTCCGTCATCACGATGCTCGGGCAGATTTTTCATTCTTTCCTTTAACCAGCCTATATCTCTTACATCTCTTATATCAAAGTCTGGCACATAGGGCTTTATATCTAAAAGTGGGGTTCCATCCACAATATCCACATCCTTAATATATAAGATATTCTCTTCTATCCTGGTCAATCTTACCACAGACATGCCTATGGGATTAGGCCTTCTGGGAGCACGGGTTGCAAACACCCCTCTAAGTGTATCATCCATATAGGGTCTTACAAGGAGTGAATATCCCTTTGTAAGATGGAAATGGTATAGGAGGATAATATGAGAAAATCCATTTAGATCCTTTAACCCCACCATATATTCCTTAAATACCTCCACCTTCCCTTCCACATCTTCCGCGGTAGCTGTCTGTATAGGTGTGCCTTTGGGCTCTTTAAAAGGAGAATGGATGATTCCAATAGGAGAAAGTTCTATCTTGTAACAATCACTTTTCATCTATAATCCCTATTCTTCCTTCAATGGATGGAGAAATGGGGGAAAATTTTTTAATATACTCAATTAGAAGATCCACGGCGACATTAGTGGTATTCTTCTTTGAGATTCCGGGTTCTAAAAATAGATAATATCCGTCTCCCCCTGAAACGGTCCATCCATTTACAAGTATGGTATATCTCTTTTCAGGATCAAGGGGTTTTGAATCTCCATCTATAACAATAGAGATATTCTTTACCCTTTCTCCCTTATTGATAATATAATCTATTGTCCTATCATCATTATATCTTGCACAGAACGGCTCTTCATTCAAATCTATATCAAATCGTATGTTTGATACCTGTAAAAACCCTCCAGATGATGCCCTATTTTGTGGGTCACATCCGTCCTCAGAGACAATAATGGATGAGGCTGAAATCTCCAGTATCTGTTTTAGTTGCTCACCTGTAAGTTCAACCTCATAGATCTCATTCATAAAGGGAAGTATCTCCAAGGCACTCTTATAGGTAATTTCACCAGCAGGATATATCTTATCTCCCCTTATGGAGCCAGAATTAACCAGAGCAATTGTTTCATCTATCCAGGAGGTCCATGAATCGGCCACAAGATTTCCCAAATTGGTCTCTTGTCTCCTTATAAAGCTCTCTCTTGCATCCAGATCCACCTTTGACTCACCTATAACCTTCTCTGTCTCTTTATCATATTCATCCATATAATATTGCATTCTCTGATGCACATACAGATCTCCCTGGACATTCTCATCTAAGAGTATGGTCTGCCATTTATGGTCTATTATGGTTCCATCTTTAATTGTTATTTCAAGCACTCCTATCTTTACTCCTTTTGAGCCTGCCTGAACAATAACCGTATCTTTCCCTGATGGATTCTTCACTATCTCATGGACATAGAGATGGTCATGGCCTCCGATTATAAAGTCAATACCGCTTACCTTTTGTGCAAGCTCCCTGTCCAATTCCTTTCCCATATGAGTCAGTGCAATTATTACAGTAGCACCTCTTTCCTTCAACTCATCTATCATCCGCCTTGCAACAGACTCAATATCGGAGTTGATCTCCACCCCCTCACCTACATTGGAGACCTTTTTAAGGTCAGGAGTTATAAGTCCAAAAAAGCCGATCTTTATTCCACTTAGCTCTTCAACTACATAGGGTTTGATAGGATTGTATGTGGTATCATCTGCTATACTTAAATTTGAAGATACGATCTGAAATTCTGCTCCCTTTAATGCATTTAAGTAAAAGTCAATACCATTATCAAATTCATGATTTCCACATGTTACCACACTGTATCCACAGAGATTCATTCCTTCTATCTCAGGCCTTCCTTCAAAGATCTTGTAGAATGGGCCAAAGAGGTCATCCCCAGTAGATACAAGCAATACGCTTCCATACCTGTCCTTATAGTTTTGATATATGGTCTTTATCTTTTCAAATCCTCCTACCTCCTTTTCTTCCCCTTCTATCTCTGTTTCAAAGGGAAGTATCTGGCTTTGCAAATCAGCGGTAGTTAATATGATAAATTTTGCAATTGGTGAGTCATTGTCATAAAAACATCCAGAAGGTAATAAGGATAAAATAATAGCCAGTATAGTCAGAAAAATTAATCCCTTTTTCATTTCCCCTCTATGCCATAAATATGAGAGCTATTACGGCAAAGATATCTATAATTATCAGCATCATATTTATATCCTTGAACTTGCCAGTAAAGATCTTGATAAATGTATATACCAAAAATCCCCAGACTATTCCTTGGGTGATGGAATAGGTAAGGGGTATGAGTATAAAGGCAACAAATGCAGGAATGGCCTCATCCATCTCTGTCCAATCTATATTTCTTAGAGCCTGTGCCATAAATACCCCCACAATTATCAAGACAGGGGATGTGGCAACAGAAGGAATGAGGCTTAGAAGCGGGCTTAGGAACATAAAGGGAAGAAACAAGAGGCCTGTTACCACAGCACTTAACCCTGTCCGCCCCCCTTCTTTAACTCCTGAGGCAGATTCTATATAAGTGGTAGCAGATGAAGTGCCAAAAAGGCCTGAAAAGGTGGTTGCAAGGGCATCCACCATAAGTGCTCTATCTACATTTATGGGCTGCCCATCCTTATTAATAAGGCCTCCTACCTGAGCCACTCCTAAGAATGTGGATATGGAATCAAACATATCCGTAAAGAGCAGGGTAAATATGGGCGCAATCATCCCTATGCTCAATGCCCCTGAAAGATCAGGCCTGAAAAATAGATCTGTCTTTGGAAGAGAGATGAGTTGTGAAGGAAGGGTTGCAATGGGATGTTTCATTATTCCTGTCTTTACCCCTATTTCAGAGATTATCACTGCAATTGCGGAATTTATAAAGATAGAAAGCAGAAGAGCCCCCCTTATACCCTTAGATACAAGAACAGATGAGATGATAAGCCCAATACAAAAAAGGATTGTCTTATCATTGAATCCACCAAAAGAGACCACTGTGGCCCCTGTCTTAATAAATCCTATCTCTGAAAGCCCAATTAGGGCCAAAAAGAGGCCAATTCCCGCTGCAACCGCATACCTTAAAGAGACAGGAATGGCATATACAACCATGGTTCTCACCTTTGTAATGGTTAATACTATGAATATAATTCCTGATATAAACACTGCTCCAAGGGCACTCTGCCAAGAGACCCCCATCCCAGATACTAAGGTAAATGTAAAAAAGGCATTTATTCCCATGCCAGGGGCAAGGGCATATGGCAGGTTTGCATATAACCCCATAAGTATTGAAGACAATGAACTTATAAGAACAGTTGCAAAGAGAACACCTTCAAAACTCATCCCTGTCTTTTTAAGTATCATGGGGTTTATTACGATGATATATGACATTGTTAAGAATGTGGTAATCCCTGATATGATCTCGGTTTTGAGATCTGTTCCCCTCTCTTTCATTTCAAAGTAAGAGCTTAGATCCATATTAAAAGCTTCCTTTAGTCCTCTTCCCTTACCTCAGACTTTCCGCTTTTGCAGACCTTTATCTTAACCCCATCTTCATAGGCACTCTTTTCAACAATCTCACCCTGATTATGGGATATCACC
>CAYTXJ010000096.1:0-8490 GCA_964440775.1 uncultured Desulfobacteraceae bacterium
AATCTTTGACAATAAGGATGTATCTGGATTTTTCAATACTTGAGCGAAGAATCCTATACAGGAGATATCTTAGTGGTTGATAAGATCCTTATAATAAACAAACTTTCAAAACTGGAACTGTAATATTAACACAGTTTCAATTCAAAGTACTGCTCTATAACCTCTTTTCCCCACTGAGTTCCCTTTTGTTGTTTAATGAGTTTAAAACCCACGCTTTCATATAGGTGTCTTGCTGCATCAAGCCCTTTAAAAGTCCAAAGATATACGATCCCATAATTTTTTTCTCTGCAAAAATTGATAGCCCTGTGGATAAGTCTCTTACCAATACCTTTCCCACGAAGGATATCTGAAACAATAAACCATCTAAGATGTGCCCCTTTCTCAGATGCACCTATACCATCTATTACAATAGAGCCTTCTATCTTATCATCCAATCTGGCAAGCCATACTCCGTCTCTATCTTTATCGTATCTTTTGAAAAACTCGGATAGTTCAATTGCTACTTTTGACTCAAAATATATGTCAAATCCCCAGTTCTTATAATAGTATTCTGCATGGAGTCTGGTTATTTGTCCTATTACTCCGGGTATATAACTGTTTCCCATATCTATTATGGAAAGTTCCATAGATTTGAATTGCTCCCAGATTTTAATTAAATTATAATATAAAATTTAAGACATAATTTAAAATAATTTTAGTGAGGTGTTATTATGCCCATATATGAATACAGATGTAAGAGCTGTAATAACAGATTTGAATATCTGATAACAGGCTCTGAAGAGGGTATAAGCTGTCCAAAATGTAGTGCTCAGGAGGTAGAAAGGCTGATTTCCACCTTTAGTTTTAAAAGTGGCACAAACTTTTCTTCCTCCATGGGAAGTGGTTGTAGTACATGTTCCAGCAAAAATTGTAGCTCCTGTAATTAGTTGTAGGGCTATGGATTACAGAGTGGGTTTTGGATATGATATCCATCCCCTTAAAGAGAAGAGATCTCTTATAGTTGGGGGAGTAGATATCCCGTCTGAGTTAGGGACTATTGCCCACTCAGACGGAGATGTGCTGGTTCATGCAATTATTGATGCGCTCTTAGGTGCTATTTCATCTGGCAATATAGGGATGCACTTTCCAGATACTGATCCTCAAAACAGAGGAAGGGAAAGCATTTCAATGCTAAGAGAAGTGGTCTTTCTTTTGGAAAAGGAGGGATTTAGGATAAATAATGTGGATAGCACCATTGTCTTAGAGAGCCCAAGACTTTCCCCCTATGTTGAAAAGATGAAACAGAGGCTTTCAGAGGTATTAAAAATTGAGAATGATAGGATAAATATAAAGCCTAAAAGAGGGGAAGGCCTGGGTGATGTAGGAAAAGGTAAGGCTATAGAGGCCTATGCTGTAGTTATAGTGTATAAAGATAATAGATGAAGCGAGGTCATTAATATGGCTTTTAAGATATTTAATAGCGCTAAGAGAAAGAAACAGGAATTTTTCCCTATTAACTCTCAAAAGGTAGGGATGTATGTATGCGGTGTCACTGTATATGATCTATGCCATATAGGGCATGCAAGATCTGCCATATTCTTTGATGTGTTTGTAAGATTTTTGAGGGCAGAGGGATATAAGGTTATATATGTGAGAAATTTTACAGATATTGACGATAAGATAATAAACAGGGCAAAGGAGCTTGGAAAGAGCACTTCAGAGATTGCCAAGACCTATATCAGGGCCTTCTATGAGGATATGGGAAGCCTATATGTAAAGAAAGCTGATATTGAACCCCGTGCCACTGAACATATATCAGAGATGATACAGATGATTCAGGCCCTCATCAATAATGGGCATGCATATGAAGCGGATGGAGATGTGTTCTTTTCAGTGGAAAGTTACAGAGACTATGGACGGCTTTCGGGCAGAAGGCTTGAGGATATGAAGGCAGGTTTTAGGGTGGAGGTGGATCAAAAGAAGAGGCATCCCCTTGATTTTGCCCTGTGGAAGAGGGCTAAGGAGGGAGAGCCCTATTGGGAGAGTCCATGGGGAAGGGGTAGGCCCGGATGGCATATGGAATGTTCTGTTATGAGCACAAAGTATCTGGGTAAGAGCTTTGATATACATGGGGGAGGGGAAGATCTCCTCTTTCCCCATCATGAAAATGAGAGGGCTCAGTCCATATGTGCACAGGGGGGAGAGTTTGCCCGCTATTGGGTTCACAATGGCTTTGTAACAATGGAAGGGGAGAAGATGTCAAAATCCTTAGGAAATTTCCTAACTATAAGGGATGCCATAAAGGAATATCATCCTGAGCTCTTACGCCTCTTTCTGCTATCCAAGCACTATCGTAGCCCCATTGACTTCAGAAGAGATTCTGTAATAGCTCTTCAAACTGCACTTATAAGATTATACAGAATGATTGAAAGATTGGAAAGGCTATGGGGAAAGGATAGGATTAAGCAGATAAAAGAAGAAAAAGAAGAGAATGATTCAGATCTTAGTAGATTCCTTAACTATCTAAAGGATGATATAAACACGGCAGGTGCAATAGGAGTTCTATTTGATAAGGTAAGGGCCTTAAATAGATCTATAGATAGACTGGAAAAGGAGGAGGATTCAGGCACTGAGGATATGGAAAGGGGGCTTTCTTCTATCTTTCAGATGGCAGATATCTTAGGGATACTAAATGAAGAGCCAAAGGAGTTTTTTGAAAGATTACATCCAGAACTTGCCAGCTTAGATATGGAAAAGATTGAGAGGATGATAGCGGAAAGAGCTGATGCAAGGGCAAAAAAGGATTTTCAAAAGGCAGATGCAATTAGAGATGAACTGAGATCAATGGGTATTATCTTAGAAGATAGTCCAAGGGGAACGGTGTGGAGATTGGATGTTTAAGATTGAAACCGAGCTTCGTCCCTGTGGTGATCAGCCAAAGGCAATAGAGAGCCTATCTGAAGGCATAAAGAGAGGATTAAGGCATCAGGTCTTGCTTGGGGTTACAGGCTCTGGCAAGACCTTTACTATGGCCCATATCATAGAGAGATGCCAGCTACCTACCCTTATCATTGCTCCCAATAAGACACTGGCAGCTCAGCTATATGGGGAACTTAAAAGGCTTTTTCCAAAAAATGCAGTGGAATACTTTGTTAGCTACTATGACTATTATCAGCCAGAGGCCTATATCCCTCAGACCGATACATATATCCAGAAAGATGCCCATATAAATGAGCAGATTGATAAACTGAGACATTCTGCCACCAGATCTCTTCTTAGCAGAGATGATGTAATAATTGTTGCAAGTGTATCCTGTATATATGGACTGGGATCTCCTGAGGCATACTATGGGATGGTCCTATATCTGGAGAGGGGAGAGGAGATGCACAGAGAGGAAGCTCTTAAAAAGCTTGTGGAGATCCACTATGAACGCTCAGATTATGACTTTTCAAGGGGAAAATTCAGGGTGAGGGGAGATGTGGTAGATATCTATCCTGTCCATGAGGATGAGACAGCTATAAGGGTTCAATTCTTTGGTGATATGATTGAAGAGATATGGGAGATTGATCCTGTAACCGGTAGAAGACAGAGGTCGCTAAACAAGATAACCATATATCCTGCAACCCATTATGTAACCACAGTGGAGATAAGGGAAAGGGCCATTGAGGCCATAAGGGAGGAATTGAAAGAGAGGATAGAATATTTCAGATCCAGAGGAAGGCTTATAGAGGCACAGAGGATTGAGGAGCGAACCCTGTTTGACCTTGAGATGATGCAGGAGATGGGGTACTGCCATGGCATAGAGAACTATTCCCGCCATCTTACTGGAAGGGCACCTGGAGAGCCACCCCCCACCCTTCTGGACTATTTTCCTAAGAGATTCCTTGTAATAATTGATGAAAGCCATATAACCATACCTCAACTGATAGGTATGTATAGAGGAGATAGGTCAAGAAAGGAGACACTGGTAGAGTATGGTTTTAGACTCCCTTCTGCCTTGGATAATCGTCCACTTAAGTTTGAAGAGTTTGAAGAGAGGGTAAAGCAGCTCATATATGTATCTGCCACTCCTGGTCCATATGAATTAAGTGTGGCACAGAATATCGCAGAGCAGATAATCAGACCTACGGGACTGATTGATCCAGAGATTCATATAAGACCGGCCACAAACCAGGTAGATGACCTTATTGCCAGAATAAGAGAGAGGATAGAGAGGGGTGAGAGGGTTCTGGTTACTACCCTTACCAAGAGGATGGCAGAGGATCTAACTGACTATCTTACAGACTTAGGGATAAAGGTCAGATACCTACACTCAGATATCAAGACATTGGAAAGAGTAGAGATCATCAGGGATCTCAGAATGGGAATATTTGATGTGCTTGTGGGGGTGAATCTACTCAGAGAAGGCCTTGATATACCTGAAGTGTCGTTGGTTGCTATACTGGATGCAGATAAAGAGGGATTCCTGAGATCAGAAAGATCGATTATTCAGACATGTGGAAGGGCTGCAAGAAATGTAAATGGAACAGTAATTCTCTATGCAGACCAGATAACAGATTCCATCAGAAAGGCAGTGGAAGAGACCAACCGAAGGAGAAGGATACAGAAGGAATACAACAGGAAGAACAATATCACTCCCGAATCCATAAAGAAAAACATAGATGATATCTTATCCTCTGTTTATGAGGCCGATTATATAACCATTCCCAAGGTAGAAGTAAAGGAAGAGGGCAGGGAGTATGGAAGGATTGATCAAATAAGAAGAGAGATAGATACTCTTAAAGAGGAGATGAGACAGGCGGCAGAGGATCTGGAATTTGAAAAGGCAGCGTTTTTAAGAGATAGGATAAAGAGATTAGAAGAGATGGAGCTGGAGCTTTTATAATTGGAATTATATTAATAAGGGGGACTATGAGATAAGGATTATTATATGGGGCTTTTAAATGATCTGATCCAGCCTTCAACCTTCTCCTTTCCATATGCCTCTTTCCATGCCGAGACGATCTTATCTACAGGTATATCGTGAAATGTGCCATGATATTTCACATATTCCATGAATCTCTTTTTTTCCAGATTATAGGGTTGAAAAAGTGAATCCTCATATCCATTAAATTCAAGGGGTGGAACCTTATGTCTTTCACAGAGCTCCCTATTAAATGCTGGGGTTGCCTTAATCCATCTCCCATTTAGATAGAACTCCACAAATCCATGATAGACAAAGAGGTCTGTTCCTAAAAAATTCAGCAGTTCCTTTGTGACAAGATGATTTTTGACATCTGCAAATCCCACTCTTGTAGGAATATTACATGCCCTTCCTAAGGCACAAAGTACTGAGGCCTTGCTAACACAAAATCCTCTTCCCCTGCGAAGCACAACGCTTGCCTTGTAGTGCTCTGGAAGATAGAAGGGGGTATAGGGATCATACCATATTCCATCCCTTACAGCATAGTATATCCTCTTTGCCATCTCTATCTTTGTCCCCTTAAGGCCTTGGGTAAGCATAGAGGCATATTCCCTTATCTCCGGGCTATCACTGTCTATTATGTAAGTGGGTTTAAGATATATTTCCATATCTTCCATCATATAGGCTCCTAAAATTGTTATTGACACATCATTATATAATAATACCATTATTACAGTTATTTTGTAGCTAAAATGTAATTAAAAACCTGTAATTTAAAAAGGACGGAGTGTGAATCAGGAAAAGAGATCCAGAAATCAAAAGGATGAGACAGAGAGATCTGGAAAGGTGAAATTTGAGGTATATGGGGAGGAGATGATTGAAAAGGAGGTAAAATTGAGTGGAAATAGTGGCAGGGTATATCTCCCACCAGATTGGGTGGGACATAGGGTTAAGATAATAAGGATTAATTGATGGAGAATATCAGAGAGAAGGTAAAGATAAGGAGACTTAGGCCAGAAGATTCTTACCAGATAGACAGAATATATTCTGCTATTGTAAAGAAAGATGCGGTGGTAGATTCCCGCAAGATCATATCCCATCTCATTGATGATAAGGAGAATGCCAGCTTTGTTGCAGAGATAGAAGGAAAAGTGGTGGGATTTATGATAAGCTATATCCTTAGTGGTGGATTTGGAATAGAAAAGAGCGCCTGGATTGCCATGCTCGGAGTGGATCCCCGCTATATGGGCCAGGGGATAGGTAAGATGCTTGCAGAAGAGATATTTAAATTTTACAGAAAAAAGAAGATTAAGACCATCTATACCTCTGTCAGGTGGGATTCTGTGGATCTTCTCTCATTCTTTAAGACACTTGGATTTGATAGAAGCAATTTTATAAATTTAAGAAAGACATTGAGATAGATCCATTCTAAGTATTGTCCAATTACAATAAGACATGTTAAATAAGAGAGCTTTGAATTTTTCAAAGCTCTCAGAAAAGAGCTGTAATTTAGGGTTATTTTAAGTTAATTTTTGGGGGTCTGGTCTCCGACCCGGAGGGTCATCCGACCCGGAGGGGGTATAACCCCCAGTGTAAACCGGGGTTATGCAAAGCTCTCTAAATAATACTCAAACAGATGAGATAATCTTACACAATGGGGGTTATTGAGGATGATTACTGCAGGAATTGACTGTGGCTCAAAGAATACCAAGACAATTCTTCTAAGAGAGGATCAGATAATTTCAAAGGCAATGAAACCTACCGGTTTTGATCAGATAAGAGCAATAAAGGAGTCATTTGAAAAAGCACTTCATATGGCAAAGCTCCACAGAAAAGATATAGATAGGATCGGAGGGACGGGAGCAGGCAAGGAGCTTATTGAATTTTCGCATATCACCATAAATGAGATAAAGGCGATTTCAAAGGCAGCAAATTTCTTCTTTCCTGCCTCAAGGACAGTTGTGGATGTGGGAGCTGAAGAGGCAAGGGCCGCAAAGATTGACGAAAATGGTAATACCCTTGATTTTGAGATAAATGAGAGATGTGCGGCAGGGGCCGGGACCTTTATTGAGACTATGGCACGGGCATTGGAGGTTCCATTAGAGGAGATGGGAACCCTTGCCCTTAAATCAAAAAGAGAGATACACATGAATGCCCAGTGTGTGATATTTGCAGAATCAGAGGTGGTTGGGCTTATCCACTCCAAAGTCCCAAAAGAGGATATCAGCAAGGCCATTCACGATGCCATGGCAAATAGGATTGCCGGCTTAATAAGAAGGATAGGACTCCGCAAGGAGGTGGTTATGATGGGAGGGGTGGCATATAATGTGGGGTTCACAGAGGCATTTAAGAGAGAGCTCCAACTTGAAAGATTATTCATTCCGGATGACCCCGAATATGGGGGAGCAGTTGGTGCAGCCATTTTGGCAGGGGAGGCCTTAAGATGAGCGATGAAAAAAGAGAATTTTGGAGATGGAAAGAATCCGGCTGGAAGGCTTCAGATATGGATTGGAAAGATGCCAAATTTATTACCGTAGGAATTGATGTGGGCTCAGTGAGTTCTCAGGCAGTTATTATGGCAGATGGAAAGATGCTTTCCTACACCAATATCAGGACAGGTTCAAACAGCCCAGGAAGCGCTGTCAAAGTGTTTAAGCAGGTATTAAAGATAGCAGAACTTTCAGAGAGTAGGATAGACTATTGTATAGGGACAGGATATGGAAGGGTAAATGTCCCCATGGCAGATAGGACCATTACTGAGATTGCCTGCCATGCAAGGGGGGCACATTTCATATATGGGCCAGAGGTAAGAACGGTTCTGGATGTGGGCGGGCAAGATATAAAGGTGATCCACTGTGATGAAAAGGGAAGGGTGGTAAATTTTTTGATGAATGATAAATGTGCTGCTGGCACTGGAAGAGGAATGGAGGTCTTTGCAGATCTTCTAAATATTCCCATTACTGAGATAGGAGAGAGATCTTTTAAGATAGACAAGGAGCCAGATGCGGTATCCAATACATGCGTTGTATATGCTAAGAGTGAGGCAACGATGCTCTTAAGAAAGGGATGGCCCCCTGAAAAGGTGCTTGCTGCCTATTGTAGGGCAATGGCAGAGAGGATATATTCTCTGATGGAAAAGATCGGGGTAATTCCTGAAATTGCCATTACTGGAGGAATGGCCAAAAACAGGGGAGTGGTTGAAAGATTAATTCCCATGATTGAATACACACCCTTAAAGACAGAGTGGAATCCTCAGATTGCAGGTGCAATCGGAGCTTCCCTATTTGGTTATACCCTCTGTATGAGGGGAAAGGGCAGAAAGAGGCTGTAAATGGAATCTGTCATTGCGAAGCAATCTGAGAATGGTTCATGGTTCGGGGGTAGAAGGGGGATGAGATTGCTTCACTTCGCTCGCAATGACAGGAGTCTGGTCTCCGACCCGGAAGGAGGTATAACTCCCAGTGTAAAAAGGGGTTATGCAAAGCTTTCGTCCATATAAAAGACCCTAAGCTCTTGAATTATATAATTAATTTAACCACCTTAGCGTATCTGGGTCAATCTGGAATTTAACTAATTCACTTTGACATTTCAAATTTTAATTAGTAAAA
>CAYTXJ010000097.1:0-8418 GCA_964440775.1 uncultured Desulfobacteraceae bacterium
AATGTATACTGTATACAGAACCCCTATTTTGTGTGTCAAGGAAATTTGGAAATCAAAAATATGGCTTGACAAGGTTGGATAAATTAAATAAAGAGTCATTTTACATTTTTGAGGGGCTAAAGAGCGTATGAAGACCATATATGTTAAGCCAGATCAGGTGAAGAAGAGATGGTATTTAGTGAATGCAGAGGGTAAGGTCTTGGGAAGGCTTGCAAGCAGGATTGCACATATTCTCAGAGGAAAACACAAACCCATCTATGCACCCCATATGGATACAGGGGATTTTGTGGTGGTAACAAATGCAGAGAAGATAAGGCTTACTGGAAAGAAGTGGGAGACAAAGGAATATTTCAGGCACAGTGGATATATGGGTGGGCTAAAGAGGATTCCCATAAAGAGGATGCTTAAAGAAAGGCCAGAGGAGATTATCAGGCTTGCTGTAAAGAGGATGATCCCCCGAACACCCCTTGGAAGAAGGCAGTTTAAAAAGCTAAAGGTCTATGCAGGGCCAGATCATCCCCATAAAGCCCAGAAAGTGGAGGTATTGGAGCTATAATGGCAAAGGATCTTATTCATGCAGTGGGAAAGAGAAAGACAGCAGTGGCCAGAGTCTGGATGAAGTCAGGCACGGGGGTAATCACCATTAATAAGAGGCCTATGGAGGAGTTTTTAACCAGAGAGAGTGACAGGATATTTATAAAAAAGCCCTTAGAGCTTACAGGCACCCTGGGTAAATATGACTTCTATATAAATGTAAAGGGCGGGGGGATATCTGGTCAGGCAGGAGCAATAAGACACGGGATAAGTAAGGCATTGGAGATCCTGAATCCTGAATTCAGGCTACCCCTTAAAAAGGCTGGGATGTTAACAAGAGATCCCAGGGTAAAGGAAAGAAAGAAATACGGTCAACCTGGTGCCCGCAAACGCTTCCAGTACTCTAAGAGGTAATTTAAGGGCCTTTTCACCTGAGTATTACATGAATATGATAACCCCTTTTTACACTGCGACCCCTGTCATTGCGAGCGAAGCGAAGCTCCGAAGGAGCTGAAGCAATCTAAGAACCTTCGCTGATGGATGAGATTGCTTCGTCGCTAACGCTCCTCGCAATGACGGTGTAATGGGTCTTTTAAGACCCTCGCAATGACAGATTCCATTTACAGCCTCTTTCTGAGAGCTTTGAAAAATTCAAAGCTCTCGAATATGGGAGGCTCATTCTTCACCTCCACCCCCAAGAACCTGCCTTCCATTTATCTTATGGAACGGTGTTAATATAACTTAATTAATCCCTTTATTTAAGGGGAAGTATTTTATAAGATGCTTCAAGATGAAGGGGTTATGCAAGGCTCTCATGAAGAGATTACCCATAGGGATACAGACATTTAGGAAGATAATTGAAGGTGGATATGTGTATGTGGATAAGACCAGATTTGCACTTAAGCTTATAGAGAGTGGTGGAGATTTTTATTTTCTATCCAGGCCTCGCAGATTTGGAAAGAGCCTTTTCTTAGATACCCTCTCTGAGATATTTAAGGGAAGCAAGGAGCTATTTAAGGGGCTTTATATCTATGACAAATACGACTTTAAGCCCCATCCGGTTATCAGAATCAGCTTTGGAAGTGGTGATTACTCTGAGATAGAAAGTATTTACAAAGAGATTCTGAGGATCTTAGAGAGGAACATAAGGGATTTAGGTATTGATTGCAAAGACAGGGAAGACTACAAGGGTTGCTTTGAAGAGCTTATCTATAATGCCAATCAGAGATACAAAAAGAAGGTGGTAGTGCTTGTAGATGAATATGACAAACCCATACTGGATAATATCCTAAACAAGAATAAGGCCAGAGAGGCAAGGGATATATTAAAGAATTTTTACTCCGTAATTAAGGATTCAGACCCATATATAAGGTTTGTGTTTATCACAGGGGTCAGTAAGTTTTCAAAGCTAAATCTATTCAGTGGATTGAATAATCTTAAAGATATTACTATCAGCAGGGAGTATGCAGATATATGTGGATACACCCATCATGATTTAGAAACCGTGTTTTCAGAGCACTTAAGAGGTGCTGATTTAGAAAAGATTAAGCTCTGGTATAATGGATACAACTATTTTGGAGAGAGGCTCTACAATCCCTTTGATATACTGCTTTTTATCTCAGATGGTTTTGAATTCAGGAATTATTGGTGGTCTACAGGAAATCCCTCCTTTTTAATAGATAAGATAAGGGATGAAAACTACTATATACCTGAGCTTGAAGGGGCAGAGATCAGTGAGGAGCAATTAGATGCATTTGATGTGGAATACATTGATGTTCTGGCACTCTTTTGGCAGACAGGGTATCTTACATTTAAGGATAGGAATGTGGATAACTTTGGGGTTTCCACCTATAGGCTCTGTATTCCCAATTTTGAAATAAGGCTTTCCCTGAATCATCTCTTTATTGACTATCTTACCAATCAGAGAAAGGAGAAATTAAGGTATAGAAGAAGCTTAGATAGGTGTTTAATAGGTGGGAGCTTTGACTCTTTTATTGAGACCCTAAGATCCATCTTTGCATCCATTCCCTATCAGAATTATGCAAATAATATAATCTCCAAGTATGAAGGATATTATAGTTCTGTGGTATATACATATCTCTGTGCCCTGGGATATGAGGTGATCCCTGAGGATAATACAAATAGAGGGAGGATTGATCTAACAATTAAGCTTCCAGATAAGGTGGTTATAATTGAATTTAAGGTGGATTCCCAAGAATCCCCCATAGAGCAGATAGAGAAGAAGGGATACTATGAAAAATACCTCTCCCTTAATATCCCCATATATCTAATCGGGATTAAGTTTGATAGCGCTCAAAGGAACATTTCAGAGTGGAAAGTAATTAAAAAGGCATAGTATGGTTTATTTAAGGCAAATTTTGGGGGTCTGGGGGTGTAACCCCCAGTGTAAAAAGGGGTTTTGCAAAGCTCTCATATAAGGCAAGGGTGCCTTTTGTAAAGAGCCTGGAAGAGTCTGATTTCTCCGCGTTATGAAAAAGGCTCTATTATTTCACAAGTAATTATAGCTTTGAGGACTGGGGGAAGGATCTTTTATATTAATAGGGCCAGTTATAGGCTCAAAAATAAGCTCAAGAATAAAAACTCTCCAAGGATAATTGGCCTTAGAATGTCTGGAGAGGGTAATCTTTATCTTCCGATAGGAGTTCAAATATCTTTACAATCAACAGAACGGCAAGTTTTTCAAGCGTTATAGGATCTGGCAGATGCTCGATAGCGGTATGAATGCCTATTTATCCAAAATTTGTAATTTCTCCTCAAGCTTCTCTATCTCCTCTTCCAGTTCCTCTATGGCAAGTAATTGATGTGGCCGAATAGAATGAGCAGGAAGAAGCCTCTTTTGCTCTTCAAGTTCCAGCTTTAATGATTCTATCTGACTGAGCAGATCCTCTTTTGATGTCATATTAGATTCCTCCCTTGTTTTTAATATCTTAATACCAGTTCATAGTCACTCTGAATGGCTGAAAATATATCTTTTACCTCACTTCCGAAAAAAGAGGTCTTTTCTTAAAGTTACCTTCTTTTCAGTTTATCTTTGTGTCTAAAAACTATGAGATTAAATATCCATCTTAACTTAAAGGTTCTAAGTGCTATTTTGAAGGGCCCTCTGAAGTGCCTCAGATAGCACCTCTTCTGTCTGAAGCCCTACCAACCTTTCAAACTCCTGACCTTCTTTAAATATTATAAGTGTGGGAATCCCTATTATTCCTAAGTTGATCGCCACATTCTGAAGGTTGTCTACATTTATTCCGTAAAAAGAGACCCGGTTTTCATAAATGGATGCAAGCTTTTTCAGGATGGGCTCCTGAAACTGACAGGGGGAACACCAAGGTGCGTTGAAATCCACCAAAGAGACACCTTTCTTTATATCTTTCTGAAACTCCTTTTCATCTTTTATCTCCTTTAATCCCATAGCCATTCTACCCCCGATCTCACCTTTTACATAAAAGGAGTAAAATCAATTAGTGTGCCAAATGGAATCATTTTTTGTATTTGATATAATAAATTGAAATTACTTAAAATATTTCTTTATAAAGGTATTAAAAAAAGAGATTGACACCTCTTGGTTGCGTTATATAAGTTAAAGTAACGTTACTTAAGTGTTGCCTCTCTGTCTGGGGTTATTATGGAATTTAAGTTTGATCATGAATTTATAAAATTGCTCTGGGAGTCCATGGCAGATGGTGTATTTACTTTGGATGGCAATGGAAGAATTACCTCCTGGAATCCTGCTATGGAACACATTACAGGTTATAGGGCAGAGGAGGTAATGGGAAGGGGGTGTTCATTTCTAAACTTCAATAAATGCTTTGGAAAGTCATGTCCCTCTGGAATAGAGGAATGTGAAATATTGAGATACAAAAGGATGGATTCTACTGAGTGTTTTCTTAGGCATAAAGATGGCCATGATGTTCCTGTTGTAAAATCAGCAAGGATAGTAATGGATGAAAATGGCAGACTCAGAGGGGTAGTTGAGACAATCACAGATCTAACCGAACTTAAGGAGGCAAGGAAAAAGGTTGAAGACGCATTGAGCCGGCTTGCTGAACTTCATTGTTTTGATAATATCATTGGAAAGAGTCATGTTATGCAGCAGGTATTTTCATCTATTAAGGCAGCGGCTGCAAGTGATGCAACAGTTTTAATTCAGGGAGAGAGCGGCACAGGAAAGGAGCTTGTGGCTGGTGCCATCCATTACAACAGCCATAGATCCCATATGCCTTTTGTTACTGTAAATTGTAGTGCCCTATCTGAAACCCTTCTTGAAAGTGAGCTCTTTGGACACATAAGGGGGGCATTTACAGGAGCGATAAAAGACAGAAAGGGAAGGTTTGAAGAGGCGGATGGAGGCACTGTGTTTCTGGATGAGGTAGGTGAAATCAGCCCATATATCCAGGTTAAATTGCTGAGGGTGCTTCAGGAAAGGGAGATAGAGAGGGTGGGAGAATCCATTAAGAGAAGGGTGGATCTAAGGATAATAGCTGCTACAAACAGGAATCTCTTTGAACTTGTAAAAAGTGGCAATTTCAGAGAAGATCTATACTATAGGTTAAAGGTATTCCCTATTTATCTTCCGCCTTTGAGGGATAGAAAAGAGGATATTCCCCTCTTAGTTAGCCATTTTATCGGAGAGCATAATAAAAAGACAGGTAAAAGGATTAAGGGCCTCTCACATGAGGCAATGAGAATAATGATGGACTATGAATGGCCAGGAAATGTCCGTGAACTTCAAAATGCGATTGAGCATGCATTTGTCCTGTGTAATAGCGAATATATTGATCTCTTTGATCTTCCACTTGAGATAAGACAGCTCGCCTTCAGACCCATAAAGAAAAAGACAAGTATTTCATCTACGGAGCTTTTAGGAAAGCGAAGAAGGCTTAAAAAGCAGGAACTCCTTGAGTTGCTGAAGATATGCAACTGGAATAAGGCAGAAGTGGCAAGAAGGGTAGGACTGAGTAGAACAGCCATCTGGAAGTACATGAAAAAGTGGAACATTCCTCTAAGACCTCCCTTTTAGGGATTCAAATCTTTTTAAAGAGCTCCTGAGATTATTAGTTGGCCCCAAAAATTTAGCCCCCTTAAGTGTTTTAAGATAGTTACCCAAAAAGATTCTGGCATTTAGTAGTCTGCCACATGTATTTCAGAAATGCTACAGCAAAAGAGATTAACTTTTTGATAATATTGGTGATTTTCCTTAAATTGATAATCACAGA
Organism: uncultured Desulfobacteraceae bacterium; assembly: GCA_964440775.1. Classification (GTDB taxonomy): domain Bacteria; phylum Desulfobacterota; class DSM-4660; order Desulfatiglandales; family JALVMZ01; genus CAYTXJ01. The sequence goes on from CAYTXJ010000097.1 coordinate 5,769, forward strand.
AGGCCCGCTTTTTTAAAAAGGCCTTTCCATTACTTAGCTTCCTCCTATTAGATTTACCCTTGGCGTTCCGGTTATGGGATTTAGATCCACAAGTATCTGACAATCAAAAAGTTCCCTTAAATTCTCTGAATTTATCACATCCTTGGGAGTTCCCATATCAAATACCTTGCCATCTTTAAGCAAGAGCACCTCTTTACAATACTGAGATACCAGATCTATATCATGGGATACCACAACCACTGTCAATCCCATCTCTTTTATAAGCGATGAGATTATCTCAAATATCTCTGTCTTATACCTTAGATCCAGAAATGTGGTAGGCTCATCCAAAAGCACGATCTCTGGCTCCTGTGCAAGGGTCTTGGCTAAAAGCACCCTCTGTTTTTCACCACCAGAAAGTGTATTTATTGGCCTATGGGCAAAGTCAATGCTATCTGTTAATCTTAATGCCTCTTTTGCAATATCCAGATCCCTCTTTCCTTCAAACTTAAAGATTCCAAGGTGGGGAAATCTTCCCATAAGCACCACTTCAAGAACAGAGAAATTGAAATGGAAATGGGTCTCTTGGGTTACCATGGAAATCTTTTTCGCAATCTGTGTTCTCTTCATCTTCATCAATGAAATTCCTTCAAATAGAACATCTCCTTCCTGAGGATGTAGGATTCCATCCATAATCTTAAGAAGTGTGCTTTTGCCTGAGCCATTTGGCCCCACAATTCCAAGAAATGTCCCCCTTTTTATCTGAAGCCTGATCCCTCTTACCACCCAGTTCTTCTCATATCTGAATCCCACATCCTGAAGCTCTAAGATTCTATCCACCTGCTTCCCCTCTTTCTCAATAGATATATGAAAAATGGGGCTCCTAAAAAGGCAGTTACCACCCCTACTGGCAGTTCAGACGGGCTAATAATCAATCTGGCCAAGGTGTCTGACGCAATGAGAAACGCAGCTCCTCCTATAGCAGATACAGGGATAAGCACTCTATGGTCAGATCCCACAAGCATTCTTGAAAGATGTGGCACAATTAATCCCACAAACCCGATTATTCCTGAAAACGAAACCACTGTCCCAACCATCAATGATACCACCACAATGCTTATGAGCTTGAGTTTTTCCACCTCAACCCCCATATGAAGTGCCTCCTCCTCTCCTGCGGTAATGAGATTATAATGAGTGGAAAGGCCGTATAGCACAATGCTACCTATAATCAGGGGGATAAAGATGATATTAATGGCCTCAAATCTACTCTGTGATAGATCTCCATATAGCCAGTAGAGCATATTATGTAAAAGGGTATGGGTGGAAGTGGCTATAAAGAACATTATAACTGCAGTAAAGAATGCATTAATAATCACTCCAGATAGCAAAATGGTTGAAGATTCCACCCCGGCGCCTTTTTTTCCAAAGACAATCACCAAAGACAGGGTAAAGACTGCACCCCCAAATGCCATAAGTGGCACACCCACCCCATAGCCCATTCCAAGCACAATGGCAATCACTGCACCCAAAGCCGCACCACTTGAAGTCCCTAAGATAAAGGGCTCAGCTAAAGGGTTTCTCAAAAGTGCCTGAAATACCACCCCTCCCAATGAAAGTGTATAACCTGTCATTCCACCAAGGAGTATCCTTGGAAGCCTGATCTTAAATACAATAAGATATGCAGGGTCATTTGAGCCAAGTCTTCCTTTAATCAACAACAGAAGCTTATTAAATGGGATATGTGCTGTTCCCAAGATCAGTGAAACAGTAGCTACAATCAAAAGTAATATGATACTTAGAGAAGATATTATAATAACTCTTTTTGGCGTAACTGGTGGACCTTGTATATCCTCCATCTCTATATACCTTATTTATTTAAAAAGCGTAGGATGTATTATCTTTGCCATCTTTTCCAACGCATCCACAATGCGAGGGGAAGGTCTATCAATAAGATCTGAGTCAAAGAGATAGACCTTTCCCATCTTTACAGCAGGAATAGCCTTCCATCTATACCACTGTATTTTTGCCTCTTCAAATCTTCCACCCCTCTCCATAGATGAGATTATAATTATCTCTGGTGCCCTCTTTATCACCTCTTCAATGCTAAGCACCGGATATTGAACAGCCGCATCTGCCATTATATTTCTTCCGCCAGCAAGGCTAATTATCTCATGATGCAGTGTTTCACGATTAACACTCATTATGGGATTCAGGTTTATCTGTAAGAATACTTTGGGCCTATATACTCCCTTGGTCTTATTAATAATCTTCTTAACTCTGGCTCTTAAATCATCTAAGAGTATTAAGGCCCTATCTTTTACACCACAGAGCTCTCCAATGGTAAGGAGGGTCTCAAATAGTCCGTTAAGATTTCGGGGGTCGGTTATAAATACAGGGATGCCTGCCTGCTCTAAAAGTGTCACCACCTTTGGATCATTTCCGCCCTTTGTGCCTATTACAAGATCTGGCGAAAGTGTTAGGATTCGCTCCACATTGAGATCTATATAAGATCCCACCTTAGGCTTTAAGGTAGCCTCTGGAGGATAATTACTGAACTTTGTAACTCCCACTACCTTATCCCCTAACCCCAGGGAATAAAGTATCTCTGTTATACTTGGTGCCAATGAGACGATCCTCTGAGGTCTTTCACTAATTTCAACCGCTCTTCCCG
>CAYTXJ010000098.1:0-8209 GCA_964440775.1 uncultured Desulfobacteraceae bacterium
GTGTAACTAACTGATCTATTACCTTGGAAGGAAGAGAGTCAAATTCATCTATAAACAGAATAACTGGCTTTTTAAATATCCCCCCTTCCTTTTTAAACAATACCCTAAATTCCTTCCATGAAGCAGGTTCTTTTCTTAGCCTTATCTTAAATGTCTCCTCAATAAGTAAGGGCACCTCTTTTAAAAACCCCTCTTCATCATCCTCCTTTAATACCACACCCTGCATGCTCATCATACCCAGAGTGAATCTATCACTATAGCGTGCCTCAATCTCAGACTTTACCTGCCTCATAAGCCAGGTCTTGCCTGTCTGTCTGGGTGCCCAAACAGTAAAATAATGCCCCCCTTTTTCTATTTTATCTATAAGCTGGCTTACACACCTCTCTATTAGCTCTTTGCGGGGAACACAGAAGTGCTCCTCACAATCCACAGGGCCATAGGAGAAAAATCTTCGCATTTAATATACTCCTCAGTTTTTAACTACTTAAGGTATCTTGTCTAAAAAAGAGATAAGATTGTCAAGCAGAGAGAAAGAGATTGCTTCAGCCACTCCGCTAAGGTCTCCGTGGCTTCGCAAGGCATGGGAGCTGGGTGCGGGGGTATTAATGTGCCCGAAAAAGACCAAGACATACCAAAAATTTTTTAAGTCTACGGAAAGTTATGCTTTATATTGGTATTACAAATTTGTAGAATCTTATCTATTAAGAGATATTACTGTAAACAGGTGGGTCAGAGATGAAAAATAATGACAACCACAGATTTTTGCACCTATATGAGATTACAAAGGCGCTCTATTCCTCCATGGATATAAAGAGATGTCTTCATGAAATCCTAAGGTATCTCTCAGAGCAGATGGGAATGAAGAGGGGATTTATCACCATCCTAGACAGGGAAAGCGGTGAGATACATATAGAGGTTGCATATGGTCTCTCTGATGAGGAGATTAAGAGGGGAAGATATAAGATAGGAGAGGGAGTAACAGGTAAGGTCATAGAGGAAGGTGAGGCAATTGTGCTTGAAAATGTGGCAAAGACTCCACTCTTCTTGGATAAGACAGGTTCCAGAAAGGGATTAGACAAGAGCAAACTCTCTTTTATTGCAGTCCCAGTTAAAGACGACTATGGAATCCTTGGAACCATAAGTGTGGATATGGAATACAACCCTGAGATTGATCTTGAAAAGGAAAAGAGGTTTCTGACTATTCTCAGCAGCCTGCTAGCCCAAAAACTCAGGATAATTGATGAGATAAACAGGGAAAATAGAAAGCTCAGAGAGGAGAATCTCAGACTCAGAATGGAGCTGGGTGAGAGATACAGATATAGGAACATAGTAGGAGAGAGCAAGAAGATGAGAGAGGTCTATTATCTTATCTCTCAGATAGAAAAGAGCGATGTCACAGTGCTCCTTTTGGGAGAAAGTGGCACTGGTAAAGAGTTGGTCGCAAATGGCATACATTATAACAGTCTCAGGAAAGACGGCCCTTTTATAAAACTGAACTGTGCAGCCCTTCCCTATAATCTGGTAGAGGCAGAACTCTTTGGATATGAAAAGGGGGCATTCACCGGTGCCATAAGGCAAAAGATAGGAAAATTTGAGCAGGCCCATGGTGGAACCCTCTTCTTGGACGAGATAGGATCACTTCCGCTTGAAAGTCAAGGGAAGCTACTGAGAGTGTTACAGGAAAAGGAATTGGAAAGACTGGGGGGAAATAGGACAATTAAGGTAGATATCAGGCTGATAGCAGCAACGAATAAGGACCTTGCAAGATGTGTTGAAGAGGGCACATTCAGGGAGGATCTATTCTATAGACTAAATGTCTATCCCATATATCTTCCACCGCTAAGAGAAAGGGAATCGGATATACTTTTGCTTGCAAACTATTTCTTAGAGAAATTTTCCAGACAATACGGAAAGGATATTGTCCGTATCTCTACGCCTGCAATTGATGCACTTATGCGTTATCACTGGCCGGGAAATGTTAGAGAGCTAGAAAACACTATGGAAAGGGCAGTAATTCTTTGTGATGACAGTGTTATCAGAAGTTATCATCTTCCACCCACCTTGCAGATGGCAGAACATACAGGGACTCAGCAGCAGAGATCTCTCAAAGAGTCGGTAGTTCAGCTTGAAAAGGAACTCATAGTGGATGCCTTAAAAAGCTCAAGGGGAAATGTCAGAAAGGCATCTAAGATGCTCCAGAGCACCGAGAGGATCTTGGGATATAAGATCAAAAAATACGGCATAGTTCCTTCCCAGTTTAAATAACCAAAATCTTACAATTTTGAAAACTTTTCTTCTTTTTTTCTACAAAAATGTAGAAAAATTTCAGACTCTCTATCACTCTATCCCCTTAGATACAAAAGATATATTTTGGTATGCTTTTTGCTAATTTAATATTTAATTTTCAATTTTAGGAGGTAATAGGATGGGAAATCTAAGAAGACCAAACGCAGATGAGGCTACAGGGACATTTAATCGTTCCAGGAGCGTTGTTCCAGCATCAGGGCTCTGCTCAAGATGTGTTGATGGATGTAGAGGAGGATGTGAGGTCTGGCTCTCATCCTTTAGAGGAAGGGAGGTGCTGTATCCACAGGAGTTTGGAAATGTAACTGCAGGAGCAGATAAGAACTATCCTGTGGATTACTCCCATCTAAGTATTCAGGGATATGCAAGAGGAGCAAAGGGATTGGAAGGTGAGGCAGGTCCTGATGAGGCTATTTTTCAAAATGTTGATACCACCACAGAATATGGGTGGGAAAAGAAGGTGAAGATGCTTCTACCCATTTTTACTGGGGCGCTTGGCTCAACAGAGATAGCTCGCAAAAATTGGGAACATTTTGCAGCAGGTGCTGCTATTTCAGGCATTACCATTGTGTGTGGGGAAAATGTATGTGGAGTAGACCCCGAACTTGAGCTTGATTCAGAAGGAAAAGTGAAGAGGTCGCCCGAGATGGATCGCAGAATAGAGATATATAGAAAATTTCATGAGGGGTATGGAGAGATACTTGTCCAGATGAACGTGGAAGACACAAGGCTTGGTGTCGCTGAATATATCGCAAGTAGACATAATCTTGAGACAATTGAACTCAAATGGGGGCAGGGAGCAAAAAGCATAGGTGGCGAGATTAAAGTAAAAACGATAGAAAGAGCCCGTGAACTCAAAAGAAGGGGATACATTGTCTTGCCTGACCCTGAAAATCCAGCAATTATTGAAGCCTATCAAAGGGGGGCAATTAAGGAATTTGAAAGGCATTCAAGGCTTGGGTTTATAAGCAGGGAATCCTTCCTGAAGGAAGTAGAAAGGCTGAGGAGCATTGGATTCAAGAGAATCACACTTAAGATGGGGGCTTATTCAGCTGTTGATCTGGCATTGGCATTGAGACTTGGAGCAGAGGCGAAACTTGACCTGATCACAATAGATGGGGCAGGAGGGGGGACAGGAATGAGCCCATGGCCGATGATGAATGAATGGGGAATTCCTACATTTTACCTTGAATCATTGACTTATCAATTTTGCAGAAAACTGGAAGAAAGGGGCTTTAGAGTCCCAGACATTGCTATTGCAGGAGGCTTTTCCTCTGAAGATGGAATATTCAAGGCGATTGCCTTAGGTGCTCCCTATGTGAAAGCGGTATGTATGGGAAGGGCACTCATGATTCCCGGGATGGTAGGTAAAAATATTGATAAGTGGTTGAAAAAAGGAGATCTGCCAAAGACTGTTTCTAAGTATGGAGATACCATAGAAGAGATCTTTATCTCTTATGAAGAGTTGAAAGAAAAGTATGGAAATGAAATAAAGGGGATACCAACTGGGGCAATGGCCATGTATACATTCAGCCAGAAGATAAAGGTGGGGTTACAGCAGTTGATGGCAGGAAGCAGAAATTTCAAAATTTCTACGATATCCAGAAACGATCTGATGGCTTTAACTGAAGAGGCAGCGAAAATTTCAGCCATTCCCTATGTAATGGAAGCCTATAGGGAGGAGGCAGAAAGGATCTTGGAAGAATGAGATAAACCTTGACTGAAATCAGAGATACGGCTTCGGTGCTTTGTCCAGATTGAGCGGAGCGGAATATTCTATATCTTAAAGATGCTACTTTTTAGAAAATTAGAAAAGGCGCTTTCAGTCACTCTTACAGGTAAAATTTTTAATGACTTATTGGCCTTTATGGAGTAACTTTAATAAAACTATAATGGGTAAAGGAGTAATTATGGAAAAACCAAGAGATAGAAAAGATGTGATGGAGCTGGTAAAAGAGTATGATGTCCGATTCATAAGACTCTGGTTTTCTGATATCCATGGAATGTTGAAGAGTTTTTCCCTGCCTGTAGAGGAGCTTGAATTTGCATTTGAAGAGGGAATGGGGTTTGATGGTTCATCAATTCGGGGATTTGCAAGGATTGATGAAAGTGATATGGTGGCAGTTCCAGATCCCTCTACCTTTGTCATCCTGCCCTGGAGGCCAAGGGAAAAAGCTGTGGCAAGGATGTTTGCAGATATCTATGAGCCAGATGGGACCCCTTATAAAGGAGATCCTCGTTTTATATTAAAGAAGAACCTGGAAAAGGCAAAGAAACAGGGATATACATTCTATATTGGGCCTGAGCTTGAGTATTTTTATTTCAAAAGTGATACTGCACCTGAGACCCTGGACAAGGGCGGCTATTTTGACTATCCCATGGATGAGGCAGAGGACCTCCGAAGAGATACCATCCTTGCATTGGATGAGATGGGTGTTAAGGTGGAATACTCTCACCATGAAGTAGCACCGTCCCAGCATGAGATTGACCTCAGATATGAAGAGGCTCTCACCATGGCAGATATCGTGATGACCTATAGGGTCACGGTTAAAGAGATCGCAAAGAAAAATGGTGTATATGCCACCTTTATGCCCAAGCCCATATTTGGCGAGAATGGAAGCGGAATGCATACCCATCAGTCCCTATTTAAAGATGGTAAAAATGCCTTTTTTGACAGCAATGATAAATACTATCTCTCAGAGGTGGGAAAGAGATATACCGCTGGAATATTGACCCATATAAGGGAGATCACCTTAGTGTTAAATCAGTGGGTAAATTCATATAAGAGATTGGTTCCTGGATATGAAGCACCCGTCTATATATCATGGGCAAGGAGGAATAGATCTACTCTGGTTAGAGTGCCCCTTTATAAACCTGGAAAGGAAAATGCAACCAGGATTGAACTCAGATCACCTGATCCCGCATGCAATCCATATCTGGCCTTTGCCTGCATGTTAAATGCAGGGCTTGAAGGGGTAAAGAAGGGATATGAGCTTCCTGAACCCATTGAGGCGGATGTATATCATCTAAGCCCAGAGGAAAGAAAGAGGCTCAACATTAAAGAGCTGCCTGGAAGCCTTATTGAAGCCATTGAAGAGGCTGAAAAGAGCGAACTTTTAAGGGAGACCTTGGGTGATCATATATTTAACGAACTGATCACAAGCAAAAAGATAGAATGGGATAACTACAGAACCCGGGTCTTTCCATACGAGTATGAGACATATCTGCCTGTGCTTTAATTAAACGAGATTCAAAATCTTATTGAAATAGGGAAATTTGGATAGTATATTATCCAAAAAGAAGAAAATTTGGATAGTATATTATCCAAATGGTAAAAAATGAAGATATCTGAAGTCGTGGAACAGAATCCATGGTGGGCTGAAGGAGAGGACTTTTCTTCCTCTGACAATCATCTTAAAGGAGCAAGACCTATCTTCTTTAAGAGAAGGCCACTTAAGATGCATCCAAACCGTATATATATTTTGAGAGGGCCAAGGCAGGTAGGGAAATCCACATATCTTAAAGAGACCATAGAGAGACTTTTAAAAGAAGGGGTTAGAAATAGAGATATAATGTATCTTTCAGTAGATTTTTTTACCTCAAGAAGAGAGCTAAGAGGTGTTATTGAATATTTTTTTGAATCTACCATTACATCAGAAAGAATCTATATCTTTTTTGATGAAATTACTGCCTTACCTGACTGGAATCAGGAACTCAAACGCATTGCAGATCTGGGTGCAATTCAGAGGGCAGTAATTGTATGCAGTGGCTCCAGCGCATTTAGATTAAAGGAAAAGGCTGAGCTTTTACCTGGTAGAGGACTTGAAGGAAATGAATATTATATTAAACCACTTTGTTTCAGGGAATATGCTCTTCAGTTAATTCCATATATTAGCAAGATTGTCTCTTCTGAAGGGATTAAAACTCAAATGCAAAGGCTATTACCTATACTTTCTGACTTAGAGATCCATATGGATGGAACATTTGATGATTTAAGGAGTGCAATTTTAGATCTTTTACCTTTTAGAAAGATTTTAAGGTATATCTTTCGTCTATATTTGATTACAGGTGGAGTGCCTTATGTGATTAACCATTTCCTTCAAAATTATAAAGAAGGCAATGAGAATATATCCTCAGAGGTTTCAGAGATATATATTAGAAGTGTTATGGGTGATATCTCAAAATTAGGGCGTCAAGAAATATTGGCAAGGGAGATATTAAAGACACTGGTTACAAGATATGGCTCAAGATTCAGCTTTTCAAAATTATCCCACACCTTAGGAAGAAACCATGCAACCATTATTGATTATTTAGACATCATGGAACAATCTTTTATTATCCTTATACATTATGCTTTGGATTTTGCCAGAAAAGAGATTAAATATAAGGGTAACAAAAAAATATTTTTTTTAGATCCATTTATATATTATTCTATAAAAAGTTATTTAAGAGGAGTGGATGTGTGGGATATAATAAGAGAGACATTAGAAAATGAGGAATTATTAGGCTGTTTAATAGAAGGAATTGTGATTACTCATCTTATTATGCATGGGGAATTACCTTATCTAAGAAATGGAAAGACCTTTCTATGGTATTATTATGATAAATCTGGGAAAGAGATTGATGCTGTATATAGGCTTAAAAGAGGTTTCTGCGCAATTGAGATAAAATATCAGATGAATGTAGATAAAAGGGATATTAAAAGAGTATCTGACATTGATGATTATATAATACTCAGCAGAGAAGATTTTAAAGTAACGGATAACCTTATTATATTGCCAGTGGATATCTTTCTGGCTCTTCTTCCTGTGTCAAAGGCAAATATCTAATAGATTAATTATAGATTTAAACATAGAATCCATTTGAGAGCTTTGAATTTTTCAAAGCTCTCGGAAAGAGGCTGTAAATGGAATCTGTCATTGCGAGGGTCTTAAAAGACCCGAAGCAATCTATAAAAGGTATGAGATTGCTTCGCTTCGCTCGCAATGACAGGGGTCTGGTCTCCGACCCGGAGGGTCATCCGACCCGACTCCGTCCTAGAGGGGACTCCGCCCCGGCAGGGAAGGGGGTATAACCCCCAATGTAAAAGGGGGTTGTGCAAAGCTCTTAATAAAAATATTCAGATATGACTACGAATAATAGTTACTATCGTCTATGGTTCCTCAATATCCTTGAAGTGAAAAATTTTTCCTTGACTCTTTATTCTTTACTTTACTATTGATTAGAGAATAACGAAAAAATAAGGAGGGAAGAACAGTGAAAAGAAAAATGGCTTGTGTTGTCTTAGTGGCTTTTTTGGTAAGCTTCTTTTGTTTAGGAAGCACAGGTTCTTCGGCCTCAGACAAAATAATATGGAAGGCCCAATCCAGTTATCCGGCTGGCCTCCCCCAGCTTTACGCACCGGCTGAGCATTTTGCAAGATTGGTCGAGAAGATTACAGATGGGCGGCTTGTCATCCGCATGAACCCTGGAGGAGCTATCGTTCCCTCTAAGCAGGTCTTTGATGCAGTAAGCACCGGCATACTGGATCTGGGATGCACCTGGGCAGGCTGGTGGATCGGAAAGTTCCCGGCCGCTGTCCTGTTTGGCAACTCCTTTCCCAATGGTCTGCAGATGCAGGAGATGCTCGCATGGATTTACACAGGGGGTGGTTTAGAACTCTGGAACGAGCTTTACAAGGGACATGGCGTAGTGGTGCTGCCTCCTTATGGTATGCTGGGCTCGGAAAACTTCTGCTGGTCTCGAAAACCCATCAATTCACTGGCAGATTTCAAAGGATTGAAGTTCCGCACCGTGGGCATATGGGGAAAGTGCCTTGAAAGACTGGGGGCTCGTGTGGTGAGCCTGCCTGGCGGTGAAGTGTATCCTGCCCTTGAGAGGGGTGTAATCGATGCAGCTGAATTTG
>CAYTXJ010000099.1:0-8203 GCA_964440775.1 uncultured Desulfobacteraceae bacterium
TCGGATGACCCTCTGGGTCGGAGACCAGACCCCTGTCATTGCGAGCGAAGCGAAGTAATCTCATCCCCCTTCTACCCCCGAACCTCGAACCATGAACCATTCTCAGATTGCTTCGCAATGACAGATTCCATTTACAGCCTTTTTATGAGAGCTTTGAAAAATTCAAAGTTCTCATATCACATTTAAAATGTTATCAGAATATATTTGAAATATATTTTAATGTCAATTAATTTATCTGTGGAAAATATTTCTTGATATATTAATTAATAACGGATACTTATCGCATATGAAAACAGAGATAGAATTAACTCCTTATTAAGGGACACAAGATGAAGGAACTATATAATTTGGAAGATATTCAGAACGAGAAAAAACCCCTTGCAACCAGGGCATATGAAATACTACATGAGAAGATCATCACAATGGAACTCAGGCCAGGGCACAATATTGATGAGAAGGAGACCATTGAAAGTATTGGTATAGGAAGAACACCAGTTCGGGAAGCCCTTCTAAGGCTTGCATTTGAGGATCTGCTCCAGTTCATTCCCAATAAAGGATTCATTGTAAAGCCCCTTACACTTCAGGATGTTAAGGCCATGTTTGAGGCCCTCAGGGTGATTGAACGTGGCGCAGCAACTATTGCCATTTCTAGGGATAGCACATTAGTGTTACCTCAAATGGAAAAATACCATGAAATGGTAAAAGAGGCCATAAAAAAACGGGATCTACTCAAACTGGTAATGGCAAATCATAATTTTCATATCTATTTCGCTAAGTGCACCCAGAACGAATACCTGGTAAGGGCACTTAATGATGTAAGGAACCATCTGAACCGCCTTGCATATCTTTCATTTGGCGGGGTAGTTGATCTCAGTGGTGATCTACAGAAACACTACGAATCCGTATGTCAGGAGCATACACAGATTATTGAGTTTCTAAAGGCTAAGAAGCTTAATCCTCTCCTGGAGGTCATAGAAAGGCATATTAACTCCTTTCAGCAAAGGATCGTGGACTATCTGACTTCATAAGCGCCCAAAAGACATCAATATTACAATACTGTCAGGTCCTCATCCTTCAAATCGGTAATGAACATATGCCCTGGATGATGTGTAATTGCAATTGGAGGAGATGCAGATTCAATTGCAAGCTGTGATGTAACCCCACATGCCCAGAATACTGGGATCTCTCCCTCTCTTATTGTAACAGGATCTCCAAAGTCTGGTCTGTTGATATCATCTATTCCAATTCCATGGGGATCGTCCATATAGACAGGGGCACCATGGGTAAGATAAAAACGGGTTGTGATTTGAGATGCCCTGATGGCTTCCTCTATTTTCATGGGTCTCATACTCACAACAAGAGGGGCGGAAAATCTACCAGCGCTTTGACACTTCCTGTCTGTAATATACATGGAGACATTTTTCCCTTCATCAATGTTTCTGATACCGATTCCTGCATCCATAAGGGCCTTCTCAAAGCTAAAACTACAACCAAGTAGAAAGCTCATCATATCATCAGTAAATAGTCCTGATATATCCTCTACCACCTCCTTTATACCTCCATTTTTATATATTCTATACTTTGGAAGATCCCTTCTTATGTCAGCATCTCTTGCGATCTTGGGTTCAACCACACCGGGGTCAAGCACTTCAAGTATGGGACATGGTTTTGGATTTCTGACACAAAAAAGCAGAAACTCATAGGCCCACTCCTTTGGAAGAATAACCAGATTTGCCTGCACATATCCCATGCAAAGTCCGCTTGTGGGCTCAGACCACTTCCCTTCTCTTATCATCTCTCTTACATTGGATGGGATATCTTGGTTTGACATCTGTTTACCTCCTGGGGTTAAATTATATTCAATTTAAATATCTAATTTTATCAGTTTATTTAAAATTGAACAATCCTAAATCTATTATTATGATTTAATTATAGATGGAAATGGCTATCTGGGACTATTAATGCAAGAGATGAAACCGGAATCCTCTTCTGAAAAAAGGTATTACAGAAACAGGATAGCTTCATCACATCTTTGCACCTTTAATGTGATGATAAAGGAAACCGATCTATATATCAGCGCAAAGCAGGATCTTTCTAAGCCTGCAAGGGATATTCTGATCAGACTCAGGCATCAGATAGAGTCCTATATATCATCTCATAGAGATTTCCTTACCACCTTAAGACCATATCCGTCTGATCCCTTAGCACCTGAAATTGTAAGGGATATGATTGAAATGGGAAGATTAATGAATGTGGGTCCAATGGCCTCTGTTGCCGGCGCCATTGCTCAATATGTGGGTGAGGAGCTTTTGAAATATTCTGATGAGGTGGTTGTGGAAAATGGAGGTGATACATATCTAAATCTAAAAAAGGATGCAACTGTGTCACTATTTTTGGGGAAGTCTTCCCCCTGGAATAGATTGGCCTTAAAGATTGGGAAAGCTCAGATGCCTGTAGGAGTCTGTTCATCATCTTCAAAGATAGGGCACTCCCTTAGTCTTGGAAAGGCAGATATGGTATGTGTGGTATCCCATTCTGCAGTGCTATCAGATGCGGCAGCTACCTCATTTTGCAATCGTATAAAAAAGACAGAGGATCTATATAAGGTAGAAAGTTGGGCAAAACATATTGATCAGATCATAGGTATAATTGCTGTCTTAAAGGATAAGATCACGGTTTGGGGTGATGTGGAAATTTTAACCATCTAATTTTTCTTATGAAGGATGGATCGCAGTTAAAAATCCAGGCTTAAATGTTTTGATAAAAGGGTTTGACATGACTTCACAGCTAAGATTAAATTCTTGACTAAGAGAGTAAAAGGAGGAGGAAGGTTCTCAGGTGGGGGTATTGGCAAAGAGGATTAGGCTTGAAGGCTCTAAGGGGGGAAGGGAGATTGATGCCCTGTTTGACAGTGGTGCAAGCATGTCATTTATAAAGGAGTCTCTTGCACAGGAATTAGAGACGGTTTTAATGCTTCCTAAACCCCTCTATTTTGAAACCGCGAAGGCAGGAGAGGGGTTAGAGGTGGATCAAGCTGTAAGGCTTGATTTTTACCTTGACGGAGACAGGCTTTCAGATGAGTTTCTGGTGGTTCCAGATCACATTGCCACAGAGGATGTAATAATTGGAGCAAAAACCATGCAGGCATGGCGGTTAATTATAGATATGGAAAAAGAGGATGTCTATAGCATTCGCAAGGTCAGAAAGCATATGTTAAAATTGATTATACAATCCAAAATCTGAGTGATTTCTTGAGATGTGTTCTATGTTATTTTAGGAAAGGGAAAGGATACAACTTAAATTTAAGAATAAGGGGATGAGTATGAATGATTCCAAAGAGGTCCGTAATCTTACTATGTCTAATACAAAAAAAGAGATGCTCGAGGCTTATAAAATAGTAAAGGATAGACTCCTTGCAAAGGAAAAGGAGTTACTAAATGTCCAGAAAAGATTAAAAGAGATGGAGAAAAAGGTTGCTATAGCTACTGCAGAATCCGAAGCTGAACAGAATCCTTTAAAGAGACTCCATGATCTTAAGGAGACCTTTAATAGGGAATTGACCATGCTATCTGAGCGGTATGAGAAGGAATTAGAGACCTTTAAAAAGATACAGGAGGCAATAAGGGCAAAAAAAGAGGAGTTAAATACACTTTATGAAATAGAAACTGCTGCATCAGATTTGGCGGCCCTAATAGAGGCCCAACATCTCAAAAAAGAGCAGTTTGATAAAGAGATGAAGGATAGGAAAGATTCTTTTGAGGAAGAGATGAGAGAGCTTAGAGCTAAATGGGAAAAGGAGAAATTGCAAAGGGAGCAGGAGGCAAAAGAGCAGGAGGAGGCTATCAAGAAGCGGTTAGAGAGGCAGAAAGAGGAATTTGAATATACTTTTGAACGACAAAAGCAGCAACGGATAAATGCCCTTGAAGATGAATTGAGGCAACTGGAAAAGGAGATTGAGCAAAAGAGAAAGGACTTTGAAAAAGAGCTTCAGGAAAAAAAGGCACTCCTTGATGAAAGGGAAGAGGCAATTTCAAAACAGGAAGATGAACTCAAGGCACTTAGAGAACAGGTAAAATCGTTTCCAGTGACGCTTGATGCCAAAGTAAAGGAGGCAATTGCTAAAACAGAAGAGCGACTGAGGAATGATTTTGAAAAGAGCAAGGAGCTACTAAAAGCAAAGTTTGAGGGAGAAAAGAATCTTTTATTGAGCAAGATAGAATATCTTGAAAGACTTGTTAGAGATCAGGCATCACAGATTGATGAGCTTTCAAAGAAACAAGAAAAGGCATATGAGAAGGTCCAAGATATTGCTAACAGGGCAGTTTCAACAGTAAAGCATGAGATTATTTCCATACCCTATCCTTCACAACTCAGGGTGGAACAGCCAGAAAGAAAGGATCACAAATAGAAACTCAAAACATTAGGTTTTAGATTGCTTCGCTTCGCTCGCAATGACAAATGTCATTTACGAGGAGCGTAAGCGACGAGGCAATCTCTAAAAGGGCTGAGATTGCTTCAGCCACTCCGCAAAGTGCTCTGTGGCTTCGCAAGATGTCATTGCGAGGGAGCGTAAGCGACCGAAGCAATCTCATAGGTCTCCTCATCGGTTTCCTGTTAACCAGCAAAGAAAAATATGCCATGATATAGAGAGCTTTGAATCTTTCAAAGCTCTCATATTGTCTCTGACCAGCTCCCCTTTTCTAACGGTAAAAAGCTGATCTATCCTGATAAACCCTTTATCTATGATACTATAGTCTTCTTTCTGTAGCGATAGGCTGGAACTGGCACAGCACTTCCCCCATCTTCCTGGGATATTGCATATACTTTTCTATTTGGCAATCATTGCGCGCATTCTATCCGAGGCATTTTCCGCATGGTCTGCAATACTTCCAATAATCTCAGCAAGTCTTACCAGATGAAAAACCGCAAGTGGGTCTTTTATTTCACTGAATATCTTATATTTAAGCTCCCGCTCCAGGAGATCAGCTTCTCTTTCATATTGCCTTATATCATTTATCAAACTTTTTAGCCTTTTCCTTGACTCTTCTGTCTTGGACCTAAAATATTTAGTAGCAAGAGACACAAGCTCTGCCAACTTTTCAATAGGAGGAATTACAGAAATTATGAAATGCCTAAAGTCTTCTTCCACCTCCTTAGGAATGCTTTTGGGCCTAAAAGAGAGCCAAAATAGCGCCTCTTCCACCTCATCTAATACTTTATCCTGTTCACCCACATATAGCATGAACTGGAACTTATCCACTGGCATAAAGATCCCACGTGGAAGATGATTTCTTATATTACGCTTTATGGCGTCTGCCTCACTTTCAATCTTAGCCACCTTATCTGTTAACATTTCAAATTCTTCACATTCTCCGCTCATATGACAAACCGCTGCCTCTTTAAAAAGAGTTGCACATTCCTTCACCTTTTCCGCATGTCTCTGTAAGTTTTCAAAGGGTGACTTAATAAAAAGGGAACTAAGAATTAACCTCATATCCAAGACTCCATAATTTTTAAAAAAGTATAAGAAATAGTTTATATAAAATTATTGAAATTACAACTGTAAAAGGTAAAGTAATTATCCAGGAAAGTACAATATTCCTTAAAATCCTTAGATCCAGTGATCCCATTCCTCTCATAATACCCACACCTACAACAGAGCCCACTAAGACATGGGTTGTAGAAACCGGAAGTCCCAATCTGGAACATGCCAAGATGGTGGTGGCCGCTCCAAACTCGGCACAGAACCCCCTTACAGGAGTAATCTCTGTTATATTTTTTCCAATGGTCTCTATAACTCTCTTTCCAAATACAAATAGCCCCCCTCCGATGGCAATTCCTCCAATAAAGAGCATCCATATAGGGACTTCCACTTTAAGTGCCACGCTCTTAGTCTTTACAACTGAAAATATGGCAGCCAATGGGCCAACTGCGTTTGCAACATCATTGGCACCATGGGCAAATGCCACATAGCATGCGGTAAGGATCTGAAGTTGTGCAAAAAATCTGTTAAGGGGGGTCATAGCACCATGTCTTGTACCTGAAAAGTCCTTTTTATGTAGATACCATCTGATCCATCGCTTTCCCAAGATTCCAAAGAGAATGGCAAAGGGAGCGGAGAATATAAGCACATGAAAAAAGCTCACTTTGAGGTGGAGATTTTTAAGTCCTTTAAAGATAAAAGATAGAATCAAGACAATGCATACCAATGAGATTAATAAAGGGGAGTAATATTCAGCCTCTATTTCAGGATGCTCTCTTAGGATAATTCTCTTTTCCACAAAGTAATACATTCCACCTCCAATAATTGCACCACTTACTGGAGATATGACCCAGCTTAGCACTATCTTTATCACCTTCCCCCAGTTTATGGGATCAATCCCCACACTTATCATTCCAAATCCCACCACCGCTCCCACAATTGCATGGGTCGTGGATACTGGAAGACCAAAGATAGTAGCAATATTTACCCAGACTCCAGCAGATATCAGTGCTGAGAACATTCCAAGTAATAGTGTATTGGGATGTCCTTTAAATAAGGTGGGATCGATCATCCCCTTAGCAATGGTATCAGTTACATATCCACCTGCAAGCACTGCACCCAAGGTATTGGCAATTATAGAAAGTAGCACTGCCTGTCTTAGAGTAATAGCTCCAGAGCCAACCGAGGTTCCCATGGCATTGGCAAGGTCATTGGCACCGATATTGGATGCCATGTATAGTCCTGCCAAGGTTGCAATAATGAGGATCAGAAGCTCAATTGACATTACAGACCCCAGTCTATAAAAGCCCTCCTTTTAAAACAAAAGGGGAGCTCACTTAGAAATTTTCATCTCTTATAGTCCATTAAGCTATCTTGAGGATCAGCGCTCCTCCAGTATCCCCGGCAGCACATCCTGTCCAGAGCATATAACCTCCACCCTTCATCACAGTCTCTTCAATACCCTCAATTATGAGACGAGCCACTGTGGGACCCTGAGGATGGCCATAGATAATGGAAGATCCATAGTTGTTAAATCCCTGCTCTTCTGTTCCAAATGGATCAATACCCATCTCCTTTGCAA
Source organism: uncultured Desulfobacteraceae bacterium (assembly GCA_964440775.1). Lineage (GTDB taxonomy): Bacteria > Desulfobacterota > DSM-4660 > Desulfatiglandales > JALVMZ01 > CAYTXJ01. The sequence goes on from CAYTXJ010000099.1 coordinate 7,065, forward strand.
AATATAGGTCATTTACAGCAAAGGGATTATGGGTCTTAATGACCTTCATATCATTGATACTAAGCCCTGCCCTCTCTAATGCCATACGAGTTGCAGGAACCGGAGCCTCAGCCATATATCCCCTTTCTGCCCGTGAAAATCCATAAGAGATGATCTGAATGGTAATGCTCTTATCCTTGCTCAATTCCTTTGCCATCTCCTCTGTAGTGACTATTATTGCACAGTTGCCATCAGCAGGATGTGTCTGAGAACCGTATGTCAAGATACCGCCTGGAATCACAGGCTTTAGCCTTGCAAGTCCCTCTTTTGTGCAGGGGATAATCCCTTCATCCTCTTCCACCAGCTTCTTTTGCTTTTTACTTACTGTTACCTCTGGTGGGAAGAAATACCGCTTCTGAAATTCCCTGTCATTTTCCAGAGACATAAGATACTGCTCATATCTTCTAAGAGTCAGCTCATCACATTGTTCTTTTGTGAATCCCGCTCTCTTTCCTACATTTTCAGCGGTCTCTATCATCTTCAGACCCACATTTGGGTCGCTGTTGAAATTATCCATCATCCAGTTCTCTGATATTACCTCTCCACCAGGTCCCAAGGGATTAGGCCATATGGTATGAGGCCCGTTTGAGGCCCTATCTGTCATAAGGGTATAGCAGTTTTTATATAGGCCTGTCTCTATTCCAATTGCGGCCTGATAGACGCAGGTAGCAGAAGTGGTGCAGGCCTGAGAGATGATCATGCCAGGAGATTCACCGGCTCCAATAAGTGCTGATGCCCATGGTCCGCCATAAAACCAATGAGGCTGTCCTATAGTCATACCAAGTATAAGAAAATCAAACATCTTTGGATCCCAACCTTTCTGATTTAGCCATCTTCTGGAGGTATTCCCTCCCAGAATTATTGCATGATCGTGCTGCATGCTCATCTGCCATCTACAAAACGGGGTGCTGTAGTATCCACGATATGGAATAAATGCCTTTTTTAACATATTCCCTTCCTCCTTAAATCTTTATTGTTTATTATTGAAAGCTTTGCATAACCCCTTTTTACACTGCGACCCCTGTCATTGCGAGCGAAGCGAAGTAATCTCATCCCCCTTCTACCCCCGAACCTCGAACCAAGAACCATTCTCAGATTGC
>CAYTXJ010000100.1:0-8030 GCA_964440775.1 uncultured Desulfobacteraceae bacterium
CCCATCTTCATAGGCACTCTTTTCAACAATCTCACCCTGATTATGGGATATCACCCTGCTTACCTTTTCCACCTTCTCTGGCTCCACAATAAATTCAAAACACTCTCCCTTACGAAGTAGCCTAAGACTTAGGCTTACATCCAGATATGCCTTTCAGCAATCACCCCTGTAATCTATTATCCCCTTCATGGCATCTCATTTAAAACCTAATGAACAAAGTGTTGTCAATCAGATTTATGGAACCTTAGCCCCTCTTTATTAGTTCATGTATATCTTCAAGGATAAGATATCCACACGGTATGATAATAAGGGTTATTCCGGTTGCAAATAGAACACCAAATCCAAGGCTTATGGCCATTGGAATGAGGAACTGTGCCTGAATACTCTTTTCCATGATCATGGGAGTTAGCCCAGCAAATGTGGTAAGAGAGGTGAGTATTATAGCACGAAAACGTATAGCACCTGCCTTTACTATAGCTTCTTTAACGCTTAGGCCTTCTGCTCTCAATCTGTTTGTTGCATCTATAAGCACTAAGGAGTCATTTACCGCAACTCCAGCAAGACCTACCATCCCAAGCACACTTAAGATGCTCAAATTGAATCCCATGATGATATGCCCTAAGAGTGCTCCTACCATACTAAATGGTATTGCCCACATAACTATAAAGGGCTGGGTGAATGATTTAAAAGGAATGGCAAGCAATGCATATATAACAAACAGTGCAACTACAAATCCCTTGATTACCGAAGATAATGATTCCTTCTGTTCCTTACCTTCCCCTTCCATGGAATATCTCAATCCTGGATATCTCTCTTTAAGTTGGGGTAAAAAACTGCTTGATAGCTCTTTCCTGATCTCATTTGCATTGGAAATATCCTCATCCACATCTGCCATGACCTTAATCACCCTTCTTCCATCTACCCTTTCAATAGTAGTATATCCCTCTGAAAACTTTACATCTCCAAGTTCACTAAAAGGGATCTCTCTACCCTTTATATCTCTTATACGCATATTTTCCACATAGTAGAGGGAGTGTCTTTCATCTTCTGGATAGCGGACCATCACCTTTACCTCATCCTTTCCCCTCTGAAATCTTATTGCCTCAGCCCCATAAAATGCATGTCTAACCTGCAAGGCAAGATCTCTTAAAGTTATTCCCAGGCTATGGGAAATGGGCTTGAGTTTAATCCTGAGCTCCTCCTTGCCAGGCAGAAAGCTGTCTCTGATATCAAAGAGACCAGGAATTTTCCTTAGTTCATCTTTAAGCTCCTCGGCTGCCTCCTTTAAGGTATTATAGTCATCCAAGGAGAGATGAACCTCTATGGGGTTGCCAGGGGTAAAGAGGGCATATTGAAAAGTAATGGATTCAGCCTCTGGTAAATGGCCAAGTTCCTTTCTCCATGCATTGCAAAGTGTTACAGCTCCTATATCCCTCTTTTCAGACTCTTCCAATTGAACAAATATTTGACCAAGATGAGAGCCAAATTCAAGTGCACCTGAATTTGGCCCACGTCCACCTATATGCATTCCAACGAGGGAGGCCACATATTTAAATATGGGTGAAGAGTCTTTTTTCTTTTCATATCTCTTTATTGCCTTTATTGCCTGGTCCTCTATATGGGATATAAGTTTCTCAGTCTTTTCAATTGGGGTACCAGTTGGCATTGTAAGGGTGCATATAAGCACATCGCTTTCTACCTTTGGAAAGAAGGTAAACTTTATCCATCCCCCTTTCCATATACCCAAGGATAGACAAAGGAGCAGGATACCCAAAGCGGATACAGCATATCTCCAACTGATGGAAAATCTTACAATAGGTATATAGCATCTTTCCACAAACCATCTTAAGAGTCTGTGCATCATCCGAGGACTATCTTTTACCCTCTTTCCACTTAATCTTAGGTGTGATGGAAGTATAAGTATGGATTCTATAAGTGAGCCAAATAGGACCAATATTATAACAATCGGGATATTACGTGCGATCTTTCCGATCATCCCCCCCCCAAAGAGAATGGGATAAAAGGCAACCATTGTGGTAAGAACTGCAAATATTACAGGTCTTCCTACCTCAATGGTTCCTTTGACAGATGCATCAAAGGGCTCAAGCCCCTGTTCCTGTTTTCTGAATATATTCTCTCCGATCACAATTGCATCATCAACCACGATGCCCAGCACCATAATAAAGGCAAAGAGTGAGATCATATTTATTGACACATTGAAGTGGGGAAGTGCCATAAGGCCACACATAAAGGAAACAGGTATTCCCATTGTTACCCAGAAGGCAAGTCTTAGGTCTAAAAAGAGGCCCAACAAAAAACTTACCAGGATAAGTCCTATGGCCATATTCTTTAAAAGCAGATTTAATCTGCTCCGAAGAATTACAGACATATCTCTATATGTGGATATCTGAATCCCCTCTGGAAGTGTTGGACTAATCTCTTTTACATATCTTTTTACCTTATCTGCTACTTCAAGGGCATTCTGATCAGCCACCCTATATACCTGAAGTATGGCAGCAGGTCTTCTCTGGAATCTGGAGATTATATCCACATCTTCAAAGCCATCGCTTATCTCTGCTATCTGACCAAGAGTTACCACGGTTCCATCAGGTTGGGTGATTATGGGTATGTCTTCATAATCCTTGGCATAATATCTCCTACCCTTTGTCCTAATGAGAATCTCCCCTGCTTCTGTCTTTATGCTGCCAGCAGGAAGATCCAGGCTAAAGGCTTTCACAATTTGTGCAACCTTTCCCAAAGAAAGACGATATTGTCTTAATGTATCTTCAGGGATCTCAATATGTATCTCTTCATTTCTGATGCCTGATAGCTCTGCAAGGGTAATCCCTGGAATATTGGTTATATCATCCTTTATCTTTTCAGATATATGTTTAATGGTCTCTTCAGGTGCATCTCCGTATATGGCAAGACTGATCACCTGAACTCTGCGTGTAATCTCTCTTACAATGGGTCTTTCTGCCTCTTCAGGGAGGGTGGTAATTCTATCCACCTCTGCCTTTATCTTATCTAAGAGCTCTTTAATATCCCATCCCTTCATAACCTCTACTATTACACTTCCAAACCCCTCTCTGCAGAGAGAATTAATTCTTTCTATTCCAGCAAGTCCACTAATGGCCTCTTCAATCTTTCTTACCACCGCCTCTTCTACCTCAGAAGGGGATGCACCTGGATATTCAACTGAAATACTTATCCTATCCAAGGTAAACTCCGGGATGACCTCAACCTTTATGCTAAGCCCTGTTATGACGCCTGCAAGCAGAAAGAATATCATCAAGAGGTTAGCGGCAACATGATTCTCTACAAACCAGGATACAATCCCTTTCATGGACTTTTCTCCATAAATGTCCTGACTCTCATTCCATCAGTTACGATCCTATGAAATGATACCACCACCTTTTCTCCATCACTGAGCCCTGAGCGTAAAAACACCTCGTCTCCTTCAATCCTGAGCACCTCCACCTTTTTAAAACGTAATCGGGAATTCCTATCCACTACCCAAACTATATCCCCTCTTCTCAATGCCTCCCGTGGGATGACCATAATATCCTTCATATAATGTCCTTCAATCTCTGCCTTTACATATAGACCTAAGGCAAGGGGGGGTAGCCTTCTGTAAGGATTATCCACTCTGATTATCACATCTATCATACGACTTCTTTCATCTATTCTCCCTCCAGATCTCACCACCCTTCCTCTCCATATATGGTCTTTTCCAGATATATTTCCAATTATCTTAGCCACGGAACCTTTGCCATTGGATATGGTAAATCCTGGCACATCAATAAATGCCAGTTCTTTACTCTGAAGAGGCACCTTTATCTCAACCGCTTCAGTTGAAGAGATTGAGGCAACCGCTTTGCCCGGCATAATATATTGCCCTTCATCCAGATTTTCCCAGACTACTATCCCATCAAAGGGTGCATGGATTGTGGTCCTTTCCAGATTTAAGATTGCCTTTTCAAGGGAGGCCCTCTCAGCATCAAGCCTTGCAGAGGCTGCCATAATATCTGGCTCCTTAACAAGAAGTGGAGGGGGGCTTTTATGTCCATAAACAGATTTCCACTCCTCTCTTGCAGATTCAGCCTGCTCTTTTAAAAGCCATAATCTACTTTCTGCATCCTTTACTTTTGCATTTGAAAGCCTCAGATTCAGCTCATAGTCCCTGGGATCAATCTTAAAAAGTAGCTCTCTCTTCTTAAAAGTTCCTCCATTTACCATATTAGGAGATACATATATGAGTTTTCCAGAGACTTCTGGCACTATCTCTATGGTCTTCATAGGATTTACAACTCCATCTCCTCTAACTATCATCATCTTGTTCTGTCTTTTTACCCTAATGACCTTAACAAGAGTTGGTAGGGCCTTAGGCCTTTTCCTCTTAATCGGCCTTTTCATCTCTACTATCTTTTTCATTCCCAAAAATCCCGCATAGAGTATCACACAGGTAAGGATAATATGTATGATTATCTTCCCGGTCTTTTTCATGATCTCTCCACTCTTAAATTGATATTATCTATCCCCATGCCCCACCGAGTGCCCTTATAAGAGATATCCTGGTAAGAAGTATTCCAAGCTCGGTTCGGACAAGGGACTGCTCTGCCTCAAATCTCTTCTGCTTTGCCTCCAATACGGTTAAAAAATCAATTAATCCTCTTCTGTATCTTGAAACTGCCACCTCCTCTGTAAGCATTGCCTCCTTTAGGAGAGTGAAAAGCCTTTCTCTCCTCTCTAATAACTTCTTTCTCCTAAGAAGTGCACTTTCCACTTCATAAAATGCCTTAAGCACAGTCTCTGCATATTGGGTTAATCCCTCTCTGTATCTTATCTCTGCCTCTTTTTGCTCTGCCTTTAGTCTGTTTCCATCAAAGATGGGTCTAATGATACCTATAGCTAAGGACCATAGATAACTCTGAGGGGTAAAGAGCCTATGGAGTTCTTCACTTGCATATCCCATATTACCAGTGAGGGTTATCCTTGGAAACCTGCTTGCCCTTGAAACTCCAACCATTGCACTTAGTGCCTTAAGCCTTGCCTGTGCAGCCCTTATATCAGGCCTCCTTAAAAGCAATTGTGAGGGAAGACCTGGAGGAACAGGCCTTAAGGTCTTAAGATAATTCCAATACGACCTCTTAGAAAAATCTCCTGTCTTGGGATATCTTCCAAGCAGAATAGAAAGCCTTTGCTCAAGATCGCCCAATTCCTCCTTTAGCTTTGGGATCATAGCCTCTGATGCTGCCAGTGCCCTGCGTGCCTGCCTCAATTCCAGGATATCACAAAGGCCTCTTTTAAAGCGACTTTCAACCAGCAAGAGTGACTTCTTATAGTTTTTAACCCTCTCCTTTTCAATCCTTAACTCCTCATCTTTTGCCTTTATCTGTAAATAGAGACTTACTGCCTCAGCAATAAGACTCTGAATAATGGTCTTTCGGTTTTCCTCTGCCTCAAGGATCTGTGCCCTGACAGCATCTTCTGCTCCTGAAAGCCTCCCCCAAAGATCCAGTTCATATGAGGCAGGAACAGATAAGGTGAATATATCAACTATCTCCCTCTCTTTTTGAAAACTCAGGCCCAAGTTTTTAGGAACCACTCTGTTCACATACTGACTCTGCCTCTTTGCCAAAAGCTCTAAGTCCAGTCTGGGAAGTCTTAGGGCATGGGTCTTAATCAGAGTGTTTTTTAACTCCACTATCCTTAAAGTGGCCCTCTTTATATCCCAGCTTTTTTCTAAAAGCTCATCAATAAGCTCTTCCAATCTCCGATCACCAAAATCTTTCCACCAAGATTTCCCTATGGATGAAATTTCATATCTATCTGAGTGCTGAAATGTATCCGGAATATCTAAATCAATCCTTATCTCTTTATCTATCCCCTTTGATCCAAGACATCCAAATATGAACAGAAACAGGATTGCAATTCCACCTATGCTAATCCCTGCTTTCACCTTTTAGCAGTCCTCCTTTGACAAATCTTACTATATGTTCAATGAGCCTCTTTTTAAACCTTGGAGAATATTCTGATCCCGTGATCCTTCTTATCATCTCCTTTGAAAAATTAAAATTCATAATAATTGAAAGGATACTTATTATGTCTAAGAGAAGAGCTTCCTCTCTTTTGACAATTGATATATGAGGAGTTAAAAGCTCACTAAGCTCCTCTAGAAAGGGTCTTATAACCTCATTTACCACCATATCCATAGCAATAGAAGGCCCTGTAAGCTCTCTGCTCATCAGTCTGGCATGGCGAATCCGCTCAGACTCTGTAAAGGGGCCCTCAATAAAGGCCCTTACAAGGGATCTTAATATGACCTCAATATCCTTTTTCTTTTCAGCTCTTAGATATCTTCTAAAGGCATCTCGCACCCTGTATGCCCTGGGTATAAACTTACACTTAAAGACTTCCAGATACAGATTCTCCTTATTTCCAAAATAATAATTTATGGCAGAAACATTGCATTCTGCCTTCTTGGAGATCTCTCTTATCCCCACTGCATTGAAGCCCTTTTCAGAGAAGAGCTCTTCTGCCACATCTAAGATTCTTTCTTTGGTCCCTCTCATAGTTCAAACGTTTGTATTAAACAACTGTTTTAATGTCAAGTTATTAGAGGAGATCTTTTTTAATCATCCTCTTGACGATTAAAGATTTTTAGATAAATCTATATTTAATCAATTTAATTAAGAGAGATAGAAAAGTAATGCGCAGATTTTTCTCCTATGGTCCTGTGGATTGCAAAAGACACTTCTGTGTTCCAAGAAAGGAGCTTATAGAGAGATGTATGGTTCAGCTTGTGGGAGAAGACGGTGAATTTGGCCATTATTTCACTGTTTGGGCACCCAGGCAGACTGGTAAGACATGGCTTATGAGGCAGGTAAAGAAGGAGATAGAGAAGAGATATAAAGATAGATTCACCTTGGGAATGATGAGTATGCAGGGGGTGGTATTAAAGGATGATGATGAAGAGGGGTTTTTAGATAGGGTGCCAAAGCTATTCAGGGATACATTTTCCATCAGATTAGATGAGCCCCCTTCTACCTGGGAGGATTTTCAATCATTATTTCATAGGGATTCAGGTATATTTAAAAGCCCATTAATTCTTTTTATAGATGAATTTGATTCCCTTCCATCCAAAGTAATAGATCAGCTTGTAACCCTATTTAGGGACATATACCTGAATCGTGAAAGCTATCTTCTGCATGGTCTTGCACTGATTGGAGTTAGGGCAGTTCTTGGGGTAGAAAGTGAGAGGGGTTCTCCGTTTAATATTCAAAGATCCCTTCATGTGGAAAACTTTACCCGTGATGAGGTATGGGATCTCTACAATCAATACATAGAGGAGAGTGGTCAAGGGATAGAGGATGAGGTGATAGAGGCAGTATATAGAGTAACCAGGGGGCAGCCTGGTTTGGTGTGTTGGTTTGGTGAGTTGCTTACTGAGAAATACAATCCTGGCATGGATAAAGCTATAGATATGGAAGTTTGGGAAGATGTGTATCTAAACGCGGTTCATGTGGAGTGGAATAACACGGTGTTAAATCTTATTAAGAAGGCCAAAGGTAGGTATCTTGAACAGGTATTGGATATATTCAATCATTCTGATATTGAGTTTTCTCTTGATATGGATTGGTGCTCCTATCTTTATCTAAATGGCATAATAGATGTAGATACAGTTAAAGATGAGCTTGGCAAAAAACACAAGGTATGCATATTTTCCAATCCATTCATACAAAAGAGGCTATACAATGCCCTTACCAATGAGTTTTTAGGAAGAAAGGTTCCCATCTATGCCTTAAGGATCGGGGATGACTTAAGGGATGTATTTGAAGGAGAGGAGCTTAATCTACCTGCTTTGATTGATAGATACAGGGATTATTTAAAAAGGCTAAAGCAAAAGAACATATCTCCATTTAAGGAGTTTCCCAAAAGGGCAGACCTAAACATATATGAATCAGGGGGGCACTTTCATCTGTATCATTGGTTGATGAATGCATTAGGAAGGAGGTGCTCCATAAGTC
>CAYTXJ010000101.1:0-8019 GCA_964440775.1 uncultured Desulfobacteraceae bacterium
CATATGCATCCCCTTTTTTAACAGATACTATTCCCTCTTCATCTTCATTCCACACTTAGGGCACTGAAGATCCCTGAATAGGAAACCACTCTATTCCTACGGCCTGGATATAGACAATACCTGCTGGGCACTCACTATGATCCTGATCACTGCTCCTGTATCTTTGCCTCTGAGTATTCCTCCACATATCTCGCATCTCTCTTCTTTCTTTTCCTTATTGATATTAATTATTACATATATTTTCACCCTTAACAAGTGTATTATTTATGCGAGCGAAGCAGTCCCATCCCCCTTCTACCCCCCGAACCTCGAACCATAAACCATTCTCAGATTGCTTCACGTCTTTTAAGACCCTCGCAATGACAGATTCCATTTACAGCTCTTTTCAGAGAGCTTTGAAAAATTCAAAGCTCTCTTTTAAGTATTTTGATCTCAAAAATGCCCCGTGGCCTTGATCCCATATCTACTCCAAATCCTTTTTACTCTCTTCTTTTGTCTCCTCTATTATCTTATCCACCATCCTGTTAAACTCTTGAAAAAATGGGAGATTCTTTTCATTCCAGATACCTAAGGAACCCCTGTCTCCATACTCTAAAAACTGGGGTTCAATGGGAAGAGATGCCAGAAGCCTTATCCCTTCTCTCTGGGCAAGCTCTTTTCCCCCCTCCTTCTTGAAAAGATCAATCCTCTTACCACAATGAGGGCAGTTGAGTCCGCTCATGTTCTCCACAAGACCCAAGATATCCATATGCACCTGTCTGCAGAAGTTTATGGACTTTCTTACATCTGCAAGGGAGATCTCCTGAGGAGTAGTGACAATAATTGCCTTTGCATCATTTATGACCTGAGCCACTGTAAGAGGTTCATCACCTGTTCCAGGGGGGGAATCAATTATTAGATAGTCAAGGGATGACCAGAGTATATCTGCTATAAACTGCTTTATAACCCCTATCTTTAAAGGACCCCTCCAAATGGTGGCCACATCTCTGTTTGAGCCCATAAGAACCTCAATGGATATCACCTCCAGATTAGGAAAAAACATCACAGGCTTGAGCTTCCCAGGATGAGAAGGCGCCTCTACTGATCCTCTTATCCCAAGTAATCGAGGAATACTTGGCCCGTGGAGATCCACATCCATCAGACCCACCCTAAGTCCCTTCCTTGCAAGCATAACAGAAAGAAGCGCTGATATACTGCTCTTTCCAACTCCTCCTTTACCACTCATAACCAGGATCTTGTTTTTGATCCTCTTGAGGGTATCCCTGATTTCCATCTCCTGAATCTTTAGATCACTATGAGCTGTTGATCGCGTAGAACGTGAATGAACTTTTTCTCTCATGACTAACACTCCTCCTTTTCCCCTCTTTTACCCCATAAATTTTTAAATCCATACCTGTAACAGTTACCATTAAATCCAGGCATAAAGAATTTAGGATGAAAGAGTCTCCCATCTATGAAAGCATTTAAAACATCCTGAACCTTTCCCATTATACCAAATAGGACCTGAATATGGGATCTTCTAAGACCATCTAAGAAAGGCCGCGATATAGCCCCACATATAAGCACATCAATTTTACTATCTCTTATAAGAAATATCCTCTTCCATATACTGAAATTTTCTAAATTAACATAGGTCCTGGATATCTCCTTCCTTCCATCCAGCTCCATCACCAACAAGGTGGAAGCAGTATCCATAACAGGGGATATCCTTTCATTCCATATGGGTATCCCTATCTTCAAATCCGTATCACCACCTTCATAACGGCTTTCCTTTATGTCTGTGCCTCTTTTGCCTCCAACTCTCTAAGCCTCTCTTCTATTGCATTTAGCTCCTCTCTAAGGGCCTCTGCCTCATCTTTTAAGATCTCCTCCTCCTTAGGCCCCCAAAAGTAGCCATAGGGATACATCCATGGACCCCAACCAAACCATCTCCATCCTCTACCCCAACCTCTTCCAAAACCACGACCCAATCCAAAGCCATAATAGCCATACCTCCAGAATCTCCTGCCCCATGGGGTACAGAGCCCCAATCCTCTTCCTGTCATGGGCCCCATACCCAATGGCCCTGTTCTATCTAAACCTGGCAAAATATCACCCCCCTCTTTCAAAATTTTCATTTAAGGATCCAGCATAAACTGTGCCAAAGTTTAAGATATTATAATTTATTGAAATTACAAGCATTTTTAATAGCTAAAAAATCAGTAATAAACAGAGGGGTTCGAGATATATTGCAAAAATGCAATTTGCAATTCGTTTTCTTAAATAATATCTTTATAATTTCGACTATTACCTAGTGCATTGCAAAAATGCAGTAATTAGAAAATTATTGCCAAAATGCAACATTAAAGAGGTATCTCGATATTCAATCTCTTTATCTTTCTCCAGAGGGTTGTAGGGTGGATGCCTAAGTAGATGGCGGTTCTCTTTCTGTTCCAATTGTATTTTCTTAATGCATCCTTAATAAATTCTCTTTCAAGCTCTTTTAGATCTTTTAAATCCTTTTGGAGCTTCACCCCCCTTTTTTTCCTAAGAAATTCAGGAAGATCATTTATATCAATAAATCTTCTGTTACATACCACCACTGCATATTCAATTATGTTTTCAAGCTCCCTTATATTTCCTGGATAGTCATAGGCCATAAGCACTGACATGGCATCTGTGGTAACTCCTGCAATGTCCTTTGCAGTAATTCGGTTAAACCTCTCGATGAAGTGTTCAATCAGAAGTGGAATATCCTCTTTTCTCTCTCTAAGAGGAGGAAGTTTTATCTTTACCACATTTATTCTAAAGTAGAGGTCTTCTCTAAATCTTCCCTCCCTTACCAGTGCCTCCAGGTCCTTATTGGTAGCAGCAATGAATCTTACATCCGCCCTTTCTATATCTATGCTGCCTAAGGGTTCATAGATCCGCTCCTGAATGAGCCTCAGTAGCCTTACCTGAAGTGCAGGAGAGGTATCGCCTATCTCATCCAGAAAGAGGGTTCCGCCCTGGGCAAGGGCAACTCTTCCAGGTTTGTCCCTCTTTGCATCAGTAAATGCCCCCTTTTTATATCCAAATAGCTCTGATTCAAGCAGGGTATCTGGAAGGGCACCGCAGTTTATGGTTATGAAAGGGTGGTCTTTTCTGGGACTCATGGAATGGATCGCCTTTGCAAAGAGCTCCTTCCCTGTGCCACTTTCTCCTGCGATAAGCACAGTGGTATCGGTTTCAGCAACCTTTTCCAGTATATCAAATATCTTTTGTATCTCTTTATTTTTACTTACAATATCATGAAAGGTCTGTTTTCCTTTTAGCTCTTTTCTAAGGGCCTCCACCACACTTAGATCCCTAAATGTCTCAACTCCCCCAACCACCTCTCCCTTTTCATCCCTTAAAAGGGCAGTGGAGATACTTATGGGAATCCTGTCCCCCTTTGAATTAAGTATGAATATAGGGCTATCTATTATGGGATGGCCACTTTCCATGGTCTCTCTTAATGCACATCCCTTCTCACATATACTTGCCCTAAAGACTTCCCAACAGTATCTGCCTATCGCATCCCTTTTATTAATCCCTGTAATTCTCTCTGCGGCCTTATTAAAGGAGGTGATCTTCCAGGATCTGTCCACAGTAAATACACCATCTGCAATGCTATTTAGAATTATCTCAGTATAGTTTTTTGATTCATCAGCCATAGGTATCAGTCTTTGTCCCTGTATCTATCTTTAATGGAAAGGATCTGATCTATAATCTTAAAGAAGGCGTCCACCACTTCAGGGTCAAAGTGGGAACCCCTTTCTTCCCTTATAATCTTGAATGACTTCTCTACGGGATAGGGTTCTTTATAGGGACGCCTGCTTATAAGTGCATCAAAGACATCAGATATGGCCACAATTCTTCCTGCCAGAGGGATCTCTCTCCCTTTTAGCCCTCGTGGATAGCCCTTTCCGTCCCATCTTTCATGGTGGGTAAGGGCAATTATCTCGCCCAGCTTCAGGAAACCTGACTCAGCTCCATGAAGGATCTCAGCTCCTATCAGGGTGTGTCTCTTCATTATCTCAAATTCTTCTGGAGTAAGTCTTCCAGGTTTAAGAAGTATATGATCAGGGATGCCGATCTTTCCAATATCGTGCATTGGAGTAGCATATAGAAGGGCTTCAGCAACCTTATCGCCTAATCCCATCTCCTTTGCAATAGCAGCGGCATAATTACTTACTCTCTTGATATGTTGTCCTGTCTCTTCATCTTTGTATTCCGCTGCCTTGGATAGTCTATAGATGGTATCAAGCGAAAGCCTCTTTATCTTTTCAAATGCCTTTCTGAGCTCCTTTGTCCTCTCTTTTACCTCCTCTTCAAGCCTCTTCTGATACTCTTTCATATGATCATTATATTCCTTGACCTTAAGAAGTGATCTCACCCGTGCCCTCAACTCTGTCTTATCCACAGGCTTTGAGAGAAAATCGTCTGCTCCCACTTCAAGTGCCTTAACGCGGGATTCCAGATCACTCAGTGCTGTTACCATCACAATGGGGATAAGACGGGTATCTTCATCCTCCTTTAATATCTTTGCCACCTCATATCCGTTCATCTCTGGCATCATTATATCCAAAAGGATCAGATCCACATTATTCTCCTTTACCCTTCTGAGCGCCTCCTTACCATTCTTGGCCTTGTAAATAGTGTATCCCATGGGATGAAGCATTGCCTCCAATAGCTTGAGATTGATATCCTCATCATCTACAATCAATATCCTCTTGCTGTCTGGCATATCCTAATCCCCTTCCTCCTTAAGGAAGTTTTCAATCTTAGCCAAAAAATCTTTAATCTCTATGGGCTTTGAAATATAGTCATCACATCCCGCCTGAAGGATCCTTTCTCTATCCCCTTCCATGGCATATGCAGTTATGGCTATAATAGGGATATGAGATGTTTCGGGATCATTCTTTATAATCCTTGTAGCCTCAAAGCCATCCATTACTGGCATCTGGATATCCATTAATATCAGATCAGGCCTCCAGGCCTTTACCATCTCCACTGCCTCAAGCCCATCTGAGGCTTCCATAACATCATAGTCAAATCTCCTTAATAGATCTTTCAGCAATTTTCTATTTCGAAATTCATCCTCTACAATTAGGATTCTCTTAACCATTAGAAGTTCCTCTAAGAGGCAAAATAAAAGAAAACTTACTGCCTTTTCCCTTCCCTTCGCTTTCAACCCAGATAACTCCTCCATGAAGCTCTACCAATCTTTTTGAAAGGGGCAATCCAAGGCCAGTTCCAGGGGTCTTCCCCTCTATACCGCTATCTATCTGGAAGAAGTCTTCAAAGATCTTCTTGTGATATTCAGGTGGTATCCCTATGCCGGTGTCAATGACACTTATCTCAACCCCTTTTCCTTCAGGGACCTCATGGGGGATATCCAGATGCTCTATCTCTCTCCTTAGCTCCTCAATTCTCTTTCGCATATCTGATACAGCTGATACCTCAACTCTTATGGATCCTCCATCTGGTGTGAATTTGGCAGCATTAGATAGCAGATTAAACATGATCTGCTTAAATTTCCTCTCATCTGCTATGAGGGTCTGGGATGCAAGCTCATCTGACAGAGATATCTCAAGCCTTATATTATGCTTGATAGACTTCTCTTTTATAAGTGTCAATGTCCTGTCTATAATCTCACCAAGCACAAGCTCTTTCAGCTCCAGCTCTACCTTCCCTGCCTCAACCTTGGATAGATCCAGAATATCATTTATCAAGGAAAGAAGATGCCTTCCGCTGTCCAGAATGTCTTCTACATATTCTAACTGCTTTTCATTTAAGAGGCCAAAATATCCCTCCTTTAACACCTCTGAAAAACCTATTATCACATTCAGGGGGGTTCTTAGTTCATGGCTTACACTGGCTAAAAACTCAGACTTTGCCCTGTTTGCCCTCTCAAGCTCCACGGTTCTCTCTCTTACCCTCTTTTCAAGCTCAATACTGTAGCTCTGTATCTCTTCAAACATCAGTGCATTGTCAATTGCCATTCCCACATGGTTTCCAATCATCTCAAAGATATCCATGTCCTCATCGGAAAAACCGGCACCTATGTCTCTATGAAGGTGAATAACGCCAAACACCCTATCTCTGGATTTAAGTGGGATACATATATCGGCATGAGTGCCATGACCTGGAAGATGTCTGGTATGTGCCGGATTCATGGAACAATCTGGACAGTATATGATCCTGCCTTCCCTTGCTGCCTTACCACACAGGCATTCTCCAATCTTAAAGGATTGAGAATATTGGGCTATCTCTTCAGTTATGCCAAGGTGATATTTCAGATTCAGATTTCCCTTTTCCCTATCAATTAAGAATATGAGTGCCTCTCTCTTTACCTTAAAGAACTCCTCATCTACTAAGATCATTGTGACATTTTGGAGGATCTTTTCCAGAGAGAGGGGTTGATTAAGGGAAGATACCACCTTATAAAGAGCCCATATCTTTTTGCGGGAATAGTCAAGCCACTTCTCTTCCCTTTCCTTTTCCCATTCAAAGGAGATCCTTCGGGAAAGTATCTTTATAAGCTCAATATCTTCTTGAGATAGCTCCAGCTTTTCCCGGTCCATAAAGGATATGATACCTGTTACTGTTTCCTTTGAAGATATCACGGGCACAGAAAACATATAGTCTATCTGCCACTCTGAAAAGAATCTCTCTTTTGGATATCTGCTCAAAAGGTTATAGTATTCAATCTCTCTGCCATAGCCTATAATCTCTTCCCAGATAGAGCCCTTTATTCTATAGTCTCCATTGTGGATGATTCTTCCCCTGTCAAATATAGATATCATGGACAGAGTATCTCCCTGAATCTTTGATATAGATACCATCCCCCTTCCAACCAGTTCTCCCATTATCTTAATGATCTTATCCACAATATCCTGTGACTCCTTTGAGGTGGTGATACCAAGCTCATATAGATGGGAGAGTCTCTCTGTCTTCTTCTTGATAGTGGCTCTCATATTATCCAAGCATTCTGTAAGCCTTCCGATTTCGTCTTTTCCTTCATAGCACACTGAACATCCAAAATCCCCTTCTTCCATCTTTGAGATAGTCTTAGAAAGCATCCTGATAGGATGTGTCACCTTCTTAGTAAAATAGAGGAAAAAGAATATGGTAATAAGGATTATTCCTCCTACAACTATTGAAAGCAACCTCTTAAACCTTATCATCTCAACCTCTACCACATCTCTTAAGACCTCAAGCCCTAATATAAAAGGGAAATCAGAAGATACATATATGGGATAGGTAAAGATATACCTGTCTCTTAGTCTTATAATCTGGGATGAATCTCTTAGCTCATAGTGTCTTATTTCAGGATATTCATGGAATATGGAGATCTTTTCGCTCTTATATCTTATATATCTACCTGAGCTATCCAGAATGAAAAAATTTATACCATCCCATTTAAGTATCCCCGGTTTCAGACTCAACAGTGAACTTGCATCTATATCCAAGACAACTAATCCTTTAGAGTCGTTAAGTGGTTTTGAAAACCTTAACAATAAGTGATTTTTACTGTTTATTATGACATCTTTCTCTTTTAAAAAGGCCTCTTTATGTGGCAATGTATCTTTAAACTGGATTACAAATGAGCCATCCTTTTTCTTTATTAATATCCCCCCTTCTTTAACTCCAAAAAGGATAATCTCCTTATATGAAGGGTCAGAACTTAAAAAGTCTTTTAATATATCAATAAGGTGGGTTAAATGGTCATTGTCTTTAAAGTTGTGTCTAAATCTGAGCTCAATATCTAATATAGTAGATAAGAAATTGAGATCGTCCCTTATCTCAGTTACATAACTTTCCATCTTATCTGCAAGCAATTGAAGATTTTTCATATATTCCTTCTTGATCATTCCTTCCATATGGGAGCTTGCAATAAGGTAGGTAAAGGTTGCAAGTACCCCTATTGCCAACAAAAAGGAAATTAAAAGATAAACCCCTATCTTTGCCCTTATACCCAAGATAAAAATTCTCCCTTTCTTTTAAATTAATTTA
>CAYTXJ010000102.1:0-7941 GCA_964440775.1 uncultured Desulfobacteraceae bacterium
TTAATACCACCCCCTGCATGCTCATCATCCCCAAAGTGAATCTATCACCATAGCGGTTCTCTATCTCAGACTTAACCTGCCTCATAAGCCAGGTCTTTCCTGTCTGCCTCGGTGCCCAGATGGTAAAGTAATGTCCCCCCTTTTCAGGTCTGCCAACAAGCTGCTCTACACACCTATCTATAAGCTCCTTCCTTGGAACACAAAAGTGTTCCTCACAATCCACAGGGCCATAGGAGAAAAATCTGCGCATACTGTTATGCTCCTCAATTTTTAGCTATTTTAGGTATTTTGGCTAAAAAGGGGACTTATTGTCAAGTAGAGAGGAAGAGATTGCTTCGCTTATTGTGTTCGCTTAACAATGACCATCGCTCCGTCATCAGGAAGCTACGAAGTGGCTGAAGCAATATCAAAAAAATAGTTCGATCTGCGAAATTGTGCCTGAATTTAGAAACAGTCCCCTATCTCCTATCTTTAGCTCTGGGATTACAAGGAGTGCCATAAAAGATAGGGTCATAAAGGGTTCCTTTAAAGAGCTTCCAAGCTTTTTTGCCATATCCTTACATCTCTTATATCTTCTGGAAACCTCTTCAATTTCCATATCACTCATAATACCTGCAATACTCAGTGGGAGGTGTTCATAGCTGTCTCCGTCAATTGCACATATCCCACCCTTGCTTTTTATAATCAGATTTAGTGCCTTACACATATCCTCATCCCTTACACCAACGCAGATGATATTGTGTGAATCATGGGAAACAGATGATGCTATCGCCCCCCGCTTAAGTCCAAATCCCTTTATGAATCCTATTGAAAGAGGTGCCTTTCTGTATCTGTTTACAACACATATCTTTAAGATATCCCTTTCAGGATCTGAGATACAATAGCCATCCTTTATCTTTACCTTTTCAATCAGCCTCTCTGTAATAAGTGATTGATCTTTTGCACCTATCACATTTACTCTTTCTCCCCTTGCATTTATTCGTAAATCTTCAATACTTACTCCATCTATATTAAATCTATTTATTATTCTCTTTTTCTTTACCGGAATCTCACTCTTTCCATCCCTTGCACAGAGCCTGCCTTTAATGTATGTCTCTCTGATATGGAATTCTTTAAGATCATCTATGATGATAAGATCTGCCCAGTCTCCTTTCCGGAGGCATCCCACATCCAGCCCATAGTGCCTTATGGGATTTAAGGTTACGCACCTCAATACCTTAAATAGATCAATTCCTTCAGATATGCACTTAGATACCAATATGTTAATGTGTCCCTTTTGGAGATCATCTGGATGTAGATCATCCGAGCAGAGCATGCACATATCGGGATATCTATCGATTAATTCCATGAATCTATTAAGGCCTTTGGAAGCAGATCCTTCCCTTATCATTATCTTCATTCCCAATGAGAGCTTTTCCTCTGCCTCATCCACATCTAAGCATTCATGATCTGTATCTATCCCAAAGGAGATATACTTTTTAAGATCTTTCCCTCTGAGCCCAGGTGCGTGTCCATCAATCTTCTTTCCATATCTTCTGGCTATCTGGATCTTTTCTATTACCTCTGGTGCCTCTGATATCACTCCCGGGAAATTCATCACCTCAGAAAGATACACTATATCATCTCTTTTAAGGAGATCTT
Source organism: uncultured Desulfobacteraceae bacterium (assembly GCA_964440775.1). Lineage (GTDB taxonomy): Bacteria > Desulfobacterota > DSM-4660 > Desulfatiglandales > JALVMZ01 > CAYTXJ01. The sequence goes on from CAYTXJ010000102.1 coordinate 1,642, forward strand.
CCACCTCTTTGGGGCCGAGCTCTGCTCCACTGGTCTCCAATGGTGTTGCAGGGACACAGCTTGGGGCACCAAAATAGATCCTGAAAGGTATATCCTCCATATCCTCTATCATATAGAGCACCCCATCTGTACCCAGCACATTTGCTATCTCATGGGGATCAGAGAGGGTTGCAACGGTTCCATGCACTGATACTGCCCTTGAGAATTCAGAGGGAGTTAGCATGGAGCTTTCAATATGGATGTGGGAGTCCACAAATCCAGGGACAATAAAGCGATCGTAACTCTTTTGGTCTTCTTCTATATCCGCTATCTTTCCATCCTTTATATAAAGAGTCCCTGGATAGATCCTTAAACTCAACACATCTACAATATTTCCAGATATTATTAATCTCTCTTCCATCTATCCCCTCTCTTTCTAAGCACCCCGGTTACTGCTGTTTATTATGCTTGCTGCATATCCTGCACCAAATCCATTGTCAATATTTACAACTACCACCCCGGGAACACATGAATTTAACATGGAAAGAAGGGCTGAAATTCCCCTGAAACTTGCACCATATCCCACACTTGTAGGAACTGCTATAACTGGCCTGGAGACCAACCCAGCCACCACACTGGGAAGCGCCCCTTCCATCCCTGCAACCACAACCAGAACAGAGGCATTTACAATCAGGTCTTTGTGATGATAGAGCCTGTGAATTCCTGCAACACCTATATCAAAGATGGTCTCTACCCTGTTTCCCATAAAAGAGGCGGTAATCGCTGCCTCCTCTGCAACGGGTATATCAGATGTCCCTGCACATATAACCAGGATATAGCCTATGCCATGCTCTTCTATGTGTCTATTGATAATCTTAACTATTCTGGCCCTTTCATGGTATTCTGCCTTTGGAAAGTGTCTTAAAACCTCAGCTGCCTTTTGGGGTTCAATTTTCGTAATAAGTATATTTTCACCCTTTTTCATCATCCGCTCAACTATCCGAAGAATATCTCTTATCTCCTTACCCTGACCAAATATAACCTCATTCAATCCCCTGCGAAGTCCTCTGTGATGATCAATACAGGCAGCTTCCATGTATTCAAAAGGAAGATCCTTAAGGCTTTCATATGCCTTTTGTGCGGAGATCTCCCCCTTTGAGACCTTCTCTAAAAGATCCTTTATAAATGAAGGGTCCATCCTATCCTCTCAGCTTCTTTGAAAGCTCAGCAACCCTTGCCCCCAGCTTTCTTGCATTTTCCTTTGTCTTTTCATCTGGTGCTCCCACACATGCAACCCCATAGTGCCCTGTGGCGGAGATGGGATCACCCACAATGATCATTCCATAAATGAGAAGTGCCTGGATGATGGAAAGCATCGTGGTCTCCTTTCCACCTGTGGGATCTCCAGAGGTTGCAAATGCAGCCCCTATCTTATTTTCCATCCTTTTCCTGATTCCTACAAAATCATCAAATACCTTCTTAAGTGGAGCTGCCATAACACCAAAATATACGGGAGAGCCCGCAATCACTCCATCCGATTCAACAAAGTCATCCTTTGTGACCTCATCCGTATTTTTAAGCAATGCCTTAACCCCTTCAACCCCTTCGACCCCCTTTACAATCTCCTCAGCCAGCTTTTTTGTATTCCCACTCCTTGAATAGTATAGCACAAGTATCTGCATATCTATTACCTCCTAATAATGTTTTTTTAGTCTAAAAATTTGGGGGGTAGATCTTCGTGCTCCTTAAATTTAAGGTCCTCTAAGATCATCATGGTCTCTGTGCCATGGGCTAATAACCTTCCATCTTCATCCTCTATGAATCCCTCACCCAGACAGAGGGTCCTTCCTATCTTTATCGTCTTACCTCTGGCAATGAGGCTTCCAGAGGACTTAGGTGCAAGATAGTTGATCTTAAGCTCCACAGTGGTAAGACCTAAGCCGTCCTGAATCTGTGGATAGACTGCCCAAAATATGGCCGCATCCATAAGGGAGGAAAACACTCCACCGTGAACCATTTCAAAGGGCTGGAGATGCTTTTCCTTAACCTGAACCTCAAGCACCGATTTTCCCATACCCAATTCTTTTATCTCCATTGAGATCAGAGTAAAGTAGGGACAATTATTTACCATCTTTTTTATAGACTCTATATATCCAGGATTTAGTCTTTTCATCTCTCCCCCTTTCCTTTTATGAGCCAATCCTTACCACCTCAACCAATACTCTGGCAGTCCCCTTTTTATAAAAGCCAAGCCTCTTTGCTGCGCCAGCACTGAGGTCAATAATTCTACCTTTTACAAAAGGCCCCCTGTCATTTACCCTTACTATAATAGACCTCCTATTTTCAAGATTTGTAACCCTTACAAAACAGGGCAAGGGAAGATATCTGTGTGCTGCAGTAAGTCCTTCTGGATCAAACACCTCCCCATTTGCAGTCATATACCCCCCCTTTTTATTCCGTGTTTCATATCCATACCATGATGCAATTCCCGCCTCTCTGTAGGATTTTGCCTCCTCAATACTCATGGGAACATACCTCTTTCCATTTACCACATAGGGGCTGTTTTTCACCTTCCCCCTCTTAATTGCCTCCTTAGGAGGAAGCCCTCCTATGGACTCTATCCCTTTTCTCGTAAACGGCCACTGAATAGGAGCCTTTACCACCTTAAATGTGTATCCCCCCACCTTATATATCACCTTACCAGTGCCCACCACCACCTTTGTTATCCCCTTTGCCACATCATAGCTTGCATGGAATAGGGTGCAAGAGCACAGATTAAGTATGAAAGCTAAAAAGATATACAGTATAGTGAGGCAAGCTCCAGTTTTCATCTTAAGACCCCTATCCTGAGGTACAGATTCCCAGATTTTCCATTTTTTACCTGCCCTTTCCCACGTATTCTCAACTTTGTCCCTTCCTTAGTATTTGGAGGGATCCTGACCCTCAGGGTCTCTTCCCCTGTGCCTCTGTCTATCCTGATATTGATCCAGGCTCCTCTCTTAAGCTCCTCCTCTTTCAGTCTTATATTGTAGATAATATCTTTCTGGATGCCCTCATTTAGAAGAGATATAGAAGGTCCAGCTAAGAACCTGGATATCCTATCTTTCAGCTTTTTGATAATCCCTGTATCTCTTTTAAGCTCCCTATTAGAGGTGTCCCTTCTTTTAAGAGGTTGGAAGTCTTTTATCTTTTTAAATCCAAAAGGGCCCCAGATAAACACTCCACCAAAGAATATCCCTCTTCCTCCAAAAAAGAGATTATCAAAAAAGGCCTTATCATATCTAAACCCTGCCCTTTCAAATTCCCTGAGTAGCTCATTAAAGATTGAGTTAAATCTGGCATCTCTTAGTATATCTTCAAATATCTTATCCTTAGAATAGGAAAATTCAGCCTGCCATCTACCTTCAGTCCCACAAGATGCCCTGATTCTATCAAATTCAGCTCTCTTTAAAGGATCAATCAAAACACCATATGCCTCGGTGATCTCCTTAAAACGCTCTTCTGCATGGGGGTCTTCAGGGTTTCTATCGGGATGATATCTTAAGGCAAGTCTTCTATATGCCCTCTTTATCTCTTCTTCTGTGGCATCTGGTGATATGCCTAAGATCTTATAGTAGTCTTTCATACTTAGATTTACTATCTAATCTCTTTTTTATCTTGCACCTGAAAATGGACATCCTCCTTCCACACCCTCTGCCATTATCTCATAGGCCGCCTCAAAGTAGCGATCAAATTCATCCTTTTTAAGTTCTCTACTTGGAAATGAGATCAGCCTCAGGCACTTGGGGCATCTCAAAAGCTCTTTATCATTGTCATCAATCATATACCCACATAGACACCTCATCCTTTTTCCTCCTCAATACTAAAGAGAACTTTGCATAGCCCCTTTTTACACTGGGGGTTATACCCCCAGACCCCCAAAAATTAACTTTAAATAACCCATAATTACAGCTTTTTCCTGAGAGCTTTGAAAAATTCAAAGCTCTCAGGAAAGAGATGATAAATTCAAAATTTGAATCAATCAAGATCCATATGAAGGAATTCCTCTGGAAGGCTATTTAAGAGCTCCATAACTAATATGGCATCTGTCTCTTTCATCGTCCCCAATCCACATGATGGGGTTAGTATGGAGCTCTGAATTATCCTTCCAATATTTCCATTGCAGATTCTGTTCCATGCCCCTAAAAGCTGTTTTTTTAATTGAAACACGGTTATACCTTTACTGAACTTATCAGTGGGCACTATCCCCCATGCAATATACCCCCCTCTTTCTAAAAAATTGGAAATATCGTTTTTATATAAGAGAAAGTGATCCAGATATGAATATGCATCAAAGCTTATGATATCAACTCCAGTCTGCATCAGCATGGCCCAATCTGTATTTCCACAACAATGGACACCCACCAGTACCTGCTCTTTCTCTTTTATATATCTGATAATGTCACTTAGAATATCAATCACCTCATCTCTGGAGATTGCCACAAATGCGGATCCAAATCCTGAAAGATAGGGCTCATCCAAAAACAGGATAATCCTCTTTCCTGTCTCCTTTAATTTTCTAACCTGCCATAGCCCCTTTAATGCCATGGCCTTTGTAATGGCCTCTCTGAGCTCTTGATCAAACAGAATAGTTTTCCCCTCTTCTCCCATTACCCCTGCCATAAAGGTTATGGGGCCAACCATCTGGCCTTTAATAAAAGGCCCAAATCTATCAGGCTCTTTTTTGATCTCCTCTACCATGTAATATAGCCCAGGGGCATATTCAGAACTAATTAAAAAAGAAGACAGATCCTCTGCAAGGAATCTTTCCCAAAACCTTAAAAGCTCATCCTCCTTAGAGTGTCTTTTCAAAATAAGCCTTCCCTCTTCCATATCAAAATATATCGTGGGAAGGCCTTCGCTGAATTGCACATTCATATCTTCATAGGGGCTTCTCTTTGGAAATTGTGGCCAAAAGGGCATCTTTGGAAAGAGCTTTAAGATAGTATCACACACCCCTTTGACCTCTCTGTGGGGAACACTTCCAATTCCGGTGGCTGAAAGATTAAACTCTGATCTCAAAAGTTCTTTATCTTTGTAATCCATCTCTCAAATATATCTATAAGAATTTTCTCCTTGGAACCTATGGCCTTTAGCTCTAAGAGCCTCCTTTTTAGAGCTTCATCATTAGGTGCTTTCTCTAAAAGCCTTTCATAGATATCAATGGCATCTTGAATAAGACCCTGCTTTATATATATTTCAGCAAGGGTCTGTGTAGGAAATGGCTCTTCTTCAAACTCATGCTCCTCTTCACCTTCAAGCAATTCCCTTGCCTCCATATCTTTCGGTTTAAGTGTCAAATAGTCTTTAAGGATATCCTCTGCCTCCCTGCTCCTTCCTGCCTTAAGATATATCTTACCCTTTAGCTTTAATATTTCCAAAAGCTCTCCCAATTGCTCCGCTGCTTTATCAATATATTCTTCTGCCATATGTATGTTTCCCAAATTCAAGAATGTCTCTGCAAGGAATGCATTAAGGCGGATATCTTCAGGGAATCGGGATACTGCATCCATTGCAAGCCTTATTATATCTGCATTTCCATATAGCTCTTTAATCTTTAATAGACACATATGGACCGATTTAGGATCATTACTTTCCTTTACTATCTTGAAAAATAGATCCTTATCTTCCATATCAATTATTTGTCCCTCTTAAATTGATATATGATCTCATTTTCTTTTACAAGCCCCAATTCCTTTCTTGCAACCTTTTCAATATATCTTGGATCTTTTTTAAGCCGTTCTATCTCAAGGGCAATCCTTCTGTTTTCCATCTGTATCTGATAGATTCTTTGAAGTAATCTCTCCCTCTGCTTTTCCATTCTATAGAGGTTCAAAAATCCATTTTTTCCAAAAAATAGCCAAAATACTATCAAAAAGAACAGTCCTATCACTAACAGGATATTTATTCCCCTCTTCTTTTTGTTACTTTTCATCCTTTAATACCTCTTCAATCCCATATAGAGAATCTTTACTCCAGCAGATCTTACCATATCCATTATCCTGATAACATCTCCGTATCTGGAATCCATATCAGCATATAGTGCAATCTTAAGATTCCTCCTCTCTTTAGATAACCTGCCTATCTCCCCTTTTATTTCAGATATCTCTATCTCCTTTCCCTCAATCACCACTCTGCCATTCTCCTTAAGGTATATCCTTAACATATCTTCTGAAAACACAGGGCTCTGTTTATCACTGAAAGGCATATTGACCTTGATTCCATTAATAAAAGAGGAAAGTGCCCCACTGGATGTGAGTGTAAAGAATATCAAAAGTAGAA
>CAYTXJ010000103.1:0-7867 GCA_964440775.1 uncultured Desulfobacteraceae bacterium
GAAGCAATCTCATAGCTTTTATAGATTGCTTCGGGTCTTTTAAGACCCTCGCAATAACAAATTCCATTTACAGTTTTTTATGAGAGCTTTGAATTTTTCAAAGCTCTCATTCAGCATATCAAATATTCCTAAGATCTCTCTTTTTGTTTGACCTATTATAACTACCATAATAAAAATTAAGATTCAACAAAAAATAGAGGCTCTAAGATTATGAAGATCTTGGTTACTGGAGGGGCAGGTTTTATCGGATCCCATGTGGTGGATCTATATATAGATAAAGGATATAAGGTATGGGTAGTGGATGACCTATCCACAGGAAAGAGGGAAAATCTCAATCCTGAGTGCACATTCTTTCAGATGGATATCAGGTCTGAAATGCTAAGAGATATTATTAAAGAGATAAGACCAGACATTATTAATCACCATGCAGCCCAGATAAGTGTGCCTGACTCTGTAAAAGACCCCATAGGTGATGCGGATATAAATATAAAAGGTCTTTTAAACATCTTGGAGCAGGCTGTAAGATATAAGGTTAAGAAGATCATATTTATCTCATCTGGAGGAGCCATATATGGGGAAGTGGATGATATACCGGTTTCAGAAGCTCGTCCCCCTAAACCACTTTCTCCATATGCCATCTCTAAGTTTGTTTCAGAATATTATCTTAGCTTTTATAGACATCACTATGGCCTGGACTACACCGTGCTTAGGTATTCAAACATATATGGCCCAAGGCAGATTCCAAAGGGGGAGGCCGGGGTGGTTGCCATATTTATAAATAATCTATTAAATCAAAGGGTATCTGTCCTTAACCACTTTCCTGACGATGAAGAGGGAATGATAAGGGACTACTGCTTTGTGGAAGATGTGGCAGAGGCCAATCTCTGTGCTCTCACCATGGGAAGTGGCCAGAGTTACAATATTGGATCGGGGATAGGGACCAAGACCCTTCATCTCTATAGGGTAATATATAGGACGGTTAAAGAATTGATTCCTGATCTATCTGAAGAGCTCTATGAGCCTAAGAGGGAGGGGGCAAGGCCTGGAGATATTCCCAAAAATTGTCTCTTAATTGAAAAGGCAAGAACTGAACTTGGATGGCTTCCCAAGACAAGTCTTGAAAATGGAATTCAAAAGACAATTAGATGGTGGATAGATAGATATAATAGGTAAATTTAGTTTTACCCCTTGACTTTTCTTATATACGACTTATTTTGACAGCGAATTTTTTCAGCAGGAGGTGTAACTTATGAAGATCAAGCCATTGTATGATAGGGTGATCATAAAGAGGATAGAAGAGGAGGAAAAGACAAAGGGAGGTATTGTGATTCCTGACACTGCAAAGGAAAAGCCCATACAGGGAGAGGTAATCGCTGTTGGGGAGGGAAAGAGGCTTGATAATGGCTCCCTCAGACCCCTTCAGGTAAAGGTAGGTGATAAGGTGCTTTTTGGTAAATATGCAGGCACAGAGATCCAGATAGAGGGAGAAGAGAGACTGATAATGAGGGAAGAGGATATAATGGCAATTGTTGAATAAAAAATCGTTTTAGGAGGTTTAGTTTATGCCAAAGTTGATAAAATATGATCAGAAGGCAAGAGAGGCAATTCTAAGAGGGGTGGATACCCTTGCAGATGCGGTTAAAGTCACCTTAGGCCCGAGGGGAAGAAATGTCATAATTGAAAAGACATTTGGTGCACCACTAATCACAAAGGATGGGGTTACAGTTGCAAAGGAGATTGAACTGGAAGACAAATTTGAAAATATGGGTGTCCAGATGGTAAAAGAGGTGGCATCCAAGACATCTGATGTGGCAGGAGATGGAACCACCACAGCCACTGTGCTTGCTCAGGCCATCTATAGAGAGGGATCAAAACTGGTGGCAGCAGGTATCAATCCTATGGCTATAAAGAGGGGAATAGAGAAGGCAGTAGATGCAGTGGTAGAAAGGCTCAAAAAGATATCCAAGCCCACAAAAGATCAGGAAGAGATCGCCCAGGTAGGGGCAATCTCGGCAAACAATGATACCACCATCGGGAACATCATCGCAGAGGCCATGAATAAGGTGGGAAAAGAGGGGGTAATCACTGTTGAAGAGGCAAAGGGTATGGAAACTACCTTAGAGATAGTAGAAGGAATGCAGTTTGATAGAGGTTATCTGAGCCCCTATTTTGTAACAGATCCAGAAAAGATGCAGGTAACCTTAAAAGATCCCTATATTCTTTGCCATGAAAAGAAGATAAGCTCCATGAAAGATCTTATTCCCCTCCTTGAACAGGTGGCACGTTCCGCAAGACCCCTTTTGATTATTGCTGAAGATGTGGAAGGTGAGGCACTTGCCACTCTGGTGGTAAATAAGCTGAGGGGGACCCTTCAGTGTGCAGCGGTTAAGGCACCTGGTTTTGGTGAAAGGCGTAAGGCAATGCTTGAAGATATTGCAATCCTTACAGGCGGAAGGGTCATCTCAGAGGATATGGGGATGAAGCTGGAGAATGCCACCTTAAATGACTTAGGAACTGCAAAGATTGTAAATATTGATAAAGATAATACCACCATAGTGGATGGAGGAGGTAGCAGAAAAGATCTGGAAGCAAGGGTCAAACAGATAAGGGTGCAGATAGAAGAGACCACCTCTGACTATGATAGAGAAAAACTTCAGGAGAGGCTTGCAAAGCTGGTGGGGGGAGTTGCGGTTATCAATGTGGGAGCGGCAACAGAACCAGAGATGAAAGAGAAGAAGGCGAGGGTAGAAGACGCACTCAATGCCACAAGGGCAGCAGTAGAAGAGGGAATTGTGCCAGGTGGTGGAGTGGCTCTCATCAGGTGTATTGATGCCTTGGATAACTTAAAGATAGAGGGAGATGAAAGGTATGGTGTGGGAATAATAAGAAAGACACTGGAAGAGCCTCTCAAACAGATTGCAAATAATGCAGGGATGGAAGGCTCAGTTGTGGTTGAGAAGGTAAAAGAGGGAAAGAATGATTATGGATTTAATGCTGATTCCCTTGAGTTTGAAAATCTGTTAAGTTCTGGAATCATTGATCCCACAAAGGTTGTCAGATTTGCACTTCAAAATGCCGCATCTGTTGCATCCCTTTTGCTTATCACAGAGGCAATGGTTGCAGAAAAGCCAAAGGAGGAAAAAGAAGAGATGCCTGGTATGCCTCCAGGTGGCGGTATGATGTAATAAGCTAACCAATATTGACTTAACAGTATAATATTTGATAAGGGGGTTGTATCTAAGATACAGCCTCCTTTTTTGTTTTATGGGGGAAGGAAATGAATGAGACGATCTTGGTTACTGGGGCCGCAGGCTTTATAGGTTTTCATATTTCTAAGAGACTGCTTGAGATGGGATATAGGGTGGTGGGTGTCGATAATATCAACCCATACTATGATGTGAGATTAAAAGAGGCAAGACTTGAGATACTCAGATCCAGACAGAACTTTATATTTTATAAGATGGATATAAGCGATTATAAGGGCATGGAAGATATATTTAGATCTCATAGAATGGATCGGGTCTGCAATCTGGCTGCTCAGGCAGGTGTAAGACATTCCCTTAAAGATCCCTTCTCCTATGAAAGAAGCAATATCCAGGGATTTTTAAATGTGCTTGAGCTCTGCAGGAGATTTCAGGTCAGTCACTTAGTCTATGCATCCTCATCCTCTGTATATGGGGCAAACAGGAAGGTGCCATTTAGTGAGGATGACAGAGTGGATAGCCCCCTCTCCCTTTATGGGGCTACCAAAAAGGCAAATGAGGTGATGGCCCATGCATATCATTATCTGTATGGGATATCATGTATAGGGCTCAGGTATTTTACCGTATATGGGCCATGGGGAAGGCCAGATATGGCACTATTCCTTTTTACAGATGCCATAATAAATGAAAGACCCATAAAGGTATTTAATTATGGTGATATGAAGAGGGATTTTACCTATATTGACGATGCAATTGAAGGCACTGTCTCAGCGATCAGAATGGATGATATGGTAAATGAGATATTTAATATAGGAAATTCTGAGTCTGTGGATCTACTAAGATTCATATCCATAATAGAGAAGGAGCTGGGTATGGAGGCCAAAAAGGAGCTTTTGCCCATGCAACCAGGGGATGTGAAAGAGACCTTTGCGGATATCAAAAAGGCAAAAGAGCTCTTGGGCTTCTACCCCAAGACCCAGATAGAAGAAGGTATCAAAAAGTTTATAAGGTGGTATAAGGAATTTTATAACATCTGATTTTTCTTAATCTTTTCAAATTCCTGCATTATACACATATTCATAACCACTTGAATCTGTGCATCTCTTGCCTTTTTGGCAGACTCAGTTGTTTCATACGGTATTCTCTTGTCATATCAATGATGCATGTAAAAGAGGATTAACTTGACATAGGATTAGTAATTTGCTAAAAGATTTTAAGATAGATAGGAGGAATTATGAAAGCCTGTATTATTGGTGCCGGAGATGCCGGATCAATAGCAGCACTTCAAATTCGGCGTTTGAACCCCGATGCGGAGATTGACGTCTTTAGCAAGAGAGTGGAACTTGGTTGCCCTCCTTGTGAGATGCCTCTGGTTCTTAAGGGGGCTGTTAATAAATGGGAAGACCTTTATCGAGGCCTCAGGCTGCCTTCATTTTACGAGAAGCGGAATATAAAGCTTCACTTAAACGTCGAGGTTACTGATATCCTTAGAGATGAAAAGGCAATAATTTCCAAGGGGAAAAAATACCACTACGATAAGCTTATTTTAGCTTTAGGTGCTACTCCTTCTTTACCTTCCTTCCCAGGAATGGACGGCAGGAATGAGTTTACACTGAGCACTGATATAGTCGATGGCAGGGATCTTGGGGAAGCCATTTTAAAGAACAACCGTGCTGCTATCATCGGTGGCGGCTTTATTGCCTTAGAGATAGCTGATGCTTTGAAATCGAGAGGATATGACAAAGTATATTTATTGGTTCGACGTGATATCATGCGCGCTTATCTAGATAAAGACATGTCCGAAAAAATTAAGCAGGGACTGAGAGAAAATGGTGTAGAATTAATCTTGCCTGCTAAGATTGAACGGATAAGTAGTAAAAACAGGGGAAAACAAATAATCCTCGCCAGTCGAGAAATAGAGGTGGACTTCATCTTCTTTGGCACTGGCACAAGGCCTAATGTAGAGCTGGCTCGAAAGGCAGGTCTTCAATTGGGGGAGACGGGAGCCATTTGGGTAAATCAGTATCTGCAGACCAGCGACCCTGATATTTATGCTACCGGAGACTGTATGGAGAACTGGGACTTAATCATCGGGGCTAAGAGGCGCATTCAACTGGCTACAAATGCGATCCGAACCGGTTATATAGCTGGTAGAAATTCAGTCTTGGGAAATAAAATCTCTTATGAAGGAACGGTTATGCCATTCGTTACCAAAATTTTTGGTTATCAGGTAGGTGCAGTTGGCCTTACAGAGAGAGCAGCCAAGGAGAGAGGGTTGGATGTGGTCTCTGTGTTAGTTAATACCCCCTGGCTGAGGCAAAGATTTGACGGCAGGCCTACATGGTATAAATTTATCGCCGAGCGTAAAACTCAAAGGTTAATAGGTGCACAGCTGATCTCTGAGGAAATAGTCTCCGGAACGATTGATAAGCTTGCTGTTGCCATAGCTAATAAGATGCCACTTATTAAGCTTGTTCAGATTGACAGTTGTTACTCACCTCATGTTCAGGAGGATCAAATAGCAGTTCCCTTACAAAGGCTGATAGATGCTATAGGCTGAAATTGGCGTGATTATCCACCTCAGCCTAAGCAGGAAAAGATGAGAAAAGATGGCTAATGACAACTGGCTCTGCTTTGTAAACTGCAAGATGAATCCTGAAACTGAAGAGTGGGAGTTCTTTAAGAAAGATATCTGGTATATGCCTGGAGTATAAGATAGGTCTTGATCTTTAAGCTATAGCCCTGGCTACCTGCGGGTAGTCAGGGCTTTTTAATAATAATTTGTGAGGAATTTCACTAAAAGGCTTGAACTCTTCATACAATATATGTTAATAGATTGACCTTTTTAAAATCTTAAAAGGAGGTCAAGGGCAGTGGAAGAGGAAAGGGAAGTGATGGAGCTGGATGTCCTTTTTGTAGGAGCAGGGGTTGCCTGTCTCAGTGGGGCATATCACTTAGAAAGACTGGTAAAGGAACACAATGAGAGGGTAGATAAGGAGGGATCTGGCAAGAGATTGGATGAACTGATGATAGGTATTATTGAAAAGGGTCAATATGTGGGAGCACACTCTATATCTGGTGCTGTTATTGATCCCTGTTCTCTAAGAGAATTGATACCTGACTTTGAACAAAAGGATGCCCCCATTGAGGGGGAGGTTAAGAAGGAGTCTGTATGTTATCTCACTTCAAAGAGTAAGATAGATGTTCCATTCATCCCGCCCTTTTTAAATAATCATGGAAACTTTGTAATATCCCTTTCCAGATTTACCACCTGGCTTGGAGAGCAGGTAGAGGCAGAGGGGGTGGATATCTTCCCAGGATTTGCTGCTACAGAGTTTCTTATAGAAGATGGAAAGGTGGTGGGAGTTCGGACTGGAGATAAGGGAATTGCTCCGGATGGAAGCAAAAAATCTAATTATGAACCCGGGATTGACCTCAGGGCAAAGGTTACTGTATTTGGTGAGGGCTCCAGAGGAAGTTTAACAAAACGATTGATAAAAGAGTTTAATCTTAATGAAGGTAAGAATCCCCCTAATTTTGTGGTAGGGGTAAAGGAGGTATGGGAGCTTCCTGAAGAGAGGTTGGAGCCAGGTGAGGTGATCCATACAATGGGATTTCCCTATGGGAATAGACCCTATGGTGGAGGATTTATTTATGGTATGAAGGAGAACTGTATCTCACTTGGATTGCTCACCGGGCTTGACTATGATGATCCCTACTTAGATCCTCATATGGAATTTCAGAGACTTAAGACCCATCCCTTTATCTCAAAGCTCCTTGAAGGAGGAAAGATAGTTCAGTATGGGGCAAAGAGTGCACCAGTGGGAGGATATTTTTCTATACCTACGTTAGCTGTAGATGGAGCCCTGATAGTTGGAGATGGGGCAAATCTCTTTATAAGTCAGAAGATAAAGGGTGTGCATGTGGCAATGAAATCCGGTATGCTGGCTGCGGAGACCATCTTGGATGCTCTTCTTAGAGAGGACTTTAGCAAGGAAACCCTTTCAAACTATGAAAGGTCTTTTTATGATAGCAATGTGGGAAAGGAGCTTTATAGATCCAGGAACTTCCATCAGGCATTTAAAAAAGGGCTGTATTGGGGAGCTATAGAGGCCATTATCCAGTATGTATTTGGGGGAAGGATTCTGAAATCTAAGCTTTCCTCAGAAGAGGATCATATTCATCTAAAGGAGATTAGCTCAGCAAAGAAGAGGGAGGAGGTTAAATTTGATGGAAAGCTTACCTTTGATAAGGAGACAGATGTATATTATTCTGGAACCATTCATGAAGAGCAACAGCCCCCACATTTAAAGATCCAGGATCTGGACATATGTTATGGAAGATGCAGAGAGGAATACGGAAACCCATGTCAGAGATTCTGTCCTGCTAATGTATATGAGATGGAAGAAGATGAAGACAGCGGCAGGTTAAATCTGAAGCTAAACTTCTCTAACTGCCTTCACTGTAAGACATGCGATATAAAGGATCCTTATGGGAACATCACATGGGTTCCGCCAGAGGGTGGTGGGGGGCCAAAATATAATAAGGTATGAGAGCTTTTAATTTTTCAAAGCTCTCAGAAAAAAGCTATAATCTTGGGTTATTTTAAGTTAATTTTTGAGGGTCTGGTCTCCGACCTGGAGGGTCATCCGACCCGACTCCGT
>CAYTXJ010000104.1:0-7818 GCA_964440775.1 uncultured Desulfobacteraceae bacterium
CTTTCCCTACACGACGCTCTTCCGATCTGTTAAAGGGGCTTTGGGGAACATATATAAATGATATGGCGGTAAAAGAAAATCTCATAGTGGTTGCCACAGAGGATTGGGGCCTCCTCTTTAGTGAAGATGGTGGATATAATTGGAAAGATTTAAGATCTTTGAGCGATAGATGGAAAGATACGATTGAAATTGAAGAGGATGGAAGTTGTAGCCCCTTAACTTACTATCCCATTAATATCAGAGAGAGAATTGATTTAGGAGGTAACATATCCTGGAATATATCTGAAAGGGAACTATGTGCAAAGACTAAGGGTAATTATGAAATTGAATATAATATCTTCTATAATTCTCCTTCAGCTCCTGCTAAGCTCTTAGATATATACGATAAAAATAGATTCTTTGTCTATTTCTTAGGGAATGGAATATGGGAATTTAGGAAGGATAAGATGCACTTTTTTGAATTTAATAGATCTCTACCTTATAATTTCTTTACTACATTGTGCCTTTGCGATACCAATGGAGATACGGTAAAAGATTATCTCTTTGTAACGACAGATGGGAAGATCTATGGATCAACAATTGAGGGGGTGTCTTTAAGTGAGACATTTAAGATATCTCAAAATACAGCCATTTATTCTGTAACACAGGATGATATAGAGGTAACAAAGACTCATCTGGTCTCCCAGGCTGAAAGTGGTTCAGCAACATTAACAATAAATCTTGATGCCTCTGCAGAGACCAGCAGAAAGCCTAATATATTATATAACGGTTCTTCCTATACTGGTTCATGGTTTTATGAAACGGATAATAAATTGACCCTTGTTTTATCAGAAGATAATAAATTTAGCGCAGGTGATGAATTAATAATTTATTATTATAAAAAAGATGTAACACTTAACATATCTTTAGATCCTCCTGCAGATACATCCAATACAACTGTTACACTATATAGAAACGGAATTGAATATACCGGTTATAGTATCACTTATGCAGCAGATGGATCATCAGTAAACATTAAATTTGATAAAAATAATTTAGAAATCAATGATTTGCTCCTTCTCTATTATCCTCAAAAGGTTGGAAGATATTATTTTCAAACTGATTATACTATAAGAAGCATCAGTAGTATAACACTAAATGGAAACCCTATTGATACCGATAATGCTCAGATTGTTGGAACTAAACGGATTAAGATAAAATATAATTATTTTAAGACTGATGATAATGTGACAATTAATTATATCGCTGATATATCTAACTTTAGTCTTAAAAAGGGAAACACAGGGGTATCATTTAATGATGCATATGCCTTTGGAACCTATATATACTATGCCACAACTAATGGGGTTAAAAGATTTAATACCTCCTCCAATTCTCTATCTGATATCTCAATTGATGGATGTCCCACTAAGAATATTAAACGAATAGTTGTAGCAGATAGTAACACAATCTATATCGGAACTGATCTTGGCATATACCGGGTAGAAATTGATGAAGGAAAGGCATATCCATTAAATGTCTTTAAAGAACGATATGTGACTGCATCTGAGACAAAAGAGCTTACCCTGACCTATGCATCTGATCAGGATAAGACCCATACCACAATCTATGTAAACGGCGTTGAGATACCTGCTTCTTATTATGATTTTGAAGATAACAAGACCATTAAAATAAGAGATGAGGTAGACCCAATAGGTGCCAATTCAACCATTGAGATCTATTATACACTTGAAACGCCTGCTGGATATGATATAGCACCACAAAAGAAGATAACCTCCATCTATTTTTATAACGATACCCTTTACTTTGGAACGGAAGAGAGAAAATTATATAGTATTGAAAATCCTTCAGTCGCTTCAAAGAATGATGAACTTCCAAAAATCTCTGACATTTCAGGGTTAACTCAAAAAATCTCTCTTGCTCTTTATAAAACTACGGAGATTATGTTTTCAGGAAATACTCAGGTTCAGGCATTTTGGGATTCTGACAATGATGGATATTTTGACAATGGATCTATTTCAATTCCAGATGGTGGATCCATCAATATATTAGTTATAGTATCTGATCAAAATGGAAGACCTCTTGTTTCAGGATCTCAGATCAGTATCTCAACAGATGTAGGAGCACTTTCTGGAGCGACCTCTTCCACGTTACCTGATTCACTTTACGGTGGAGAAGGAATAACCGAATTCTGGATAACTCTTTATGATAATAATTCAGGAGATACAGACCCTGCTAAATCTGGACAGATAACTATAGATGTTAAATCTGATAATGGGAACGAAACCCTAACTATTTCAGCGGTTGTAGATTAATTAGATAAGATATTGATGATCTCCATCAGATGATCAATCATAAAGTGGGCCCTTAGATCTTTCCGTTTGTATGCGATAAAATTAACCTTGATAGCATATGCTGTCTGGCTATCAACAGGGGAATCTCCCACATAATATGCATTTTCAGCAGAGATATTAAAAAAATTAAGGATCTTTATGAGAGATTCAGGATGTGGCTTAGGATTCTTTACATCCAAGGATGAAATAACTATATCAAAAAAATGATCTATCTTAAATGTCTTTAATACCTCTCCTATGGTATTGCTTCTATTGGTAGCAACTGCAAGCCCATATCTGGGACGCAGCATCTCCAGTAGCTCTACAAGACCATCTTCCATAACCATATCTTTAATAAAGGGTCTATAATCCATCACCTCCCTGTATCTCAGGGCATCTTCAAAATAGGGAGTGTCTTTAAAAAGAAACCTGAGAGACTCAATCACCGTATGCATATGCACATATTCGACCTGCCCCTCTGTCATAGGAGGAAGGCCAAAATGGGAGAGTATATGATTGTAGAAATTTTTATTTGCCTTCTTGGAATCAAACATAACTCCATCACAATCAAAGATGACCACTTTATCTACCTTTCTTCTATTTTGTATCATGGAGATCCTATAATTAAATAAAAGGATGGGGAATATAGGAAACCAATAGAGCAGCTAGAGGCGACATCTCTAATATTCATTATACCTTTTTCTATAAGGAATCTCTTGAGGTAGCTCTTCTTCCTTAGAAAGATCCATCCAGGATTTAAAAAAGGAATATATAAGCCCTGCTGCTACCACCCCTAAGGCAAGGTATAGAAATCCAAAAAATATTATATGATCTATATTCCATTGCCATTCAAAAGAAAATGGTGTCATAGGCCCATCTCCTTATTAAAATAGTTAATTTGAATATATGGCAGGATTCAATGCCTTTTCCTTTGGAAAAAGCGGCAGATATCTGTAAGATACAGAAAATAGTAGAAATCCATATCCCACTAAAGCCAGCGCTATTCCCCACTCCTGCCATGTGGGTATATAGCTCCAGAATCTATCAAAAGGCATAACAGGTATTGCAAGATTTACCACAATAAATACAAATCTATTTAACACAATCCCTGTGCAATTCATTAAACAGGCCACTATAAGCCATTTGGTATTCTTTCTTGCACCTGGAATTAAAAGGATTATCGCAGGAATAATTCCAAATACACCTATCTCTGCAATGAAAAGCCACACTCCATAGGGCCCTTCACGATAGAAATCCATAAATTTAAGACCCGCCTCAGGAACAATGTCAAATACCCATCCCAAGGTATCAGCTATCTTAAGAACCATATATAATGCCAAAAGATATCCCGCAATCTTAGATAAGGTGTTAATTGCTCTTTCAGGCACCAATTTTTTGCGGGTTATTCCTTCTGTAAGCTTAACACATAATATGGTAAAACAGGGCCCTGCAGCTATAGCTGAAAGCACAAAGAGGAAAAAGGTGGTTGGCCATATATAGATCTCCCATCTATTGGCAAATGGCCTTGCATCCATCACTCCAAACATACCACCTAAGGAGCCCTGATGGAAAAAGGATAAAAATGTGCCTGAAGCCGCTATCACTGCCATTATATGATGTAGATTATGACCAAACAATCTGAATTCAGGCACTTCTTGAAGCTTACGATTTTCCAGGATAATTGGTATATATTCAACTGCAAGCACACCCAGATAGCATGTGATACAGAAGGAGACCTCTGTAAGCATTGAATGGACATTTGCATGCCAGAATATAAACCAACCTCTCAGGGGTTGCCCAATATCAATTCCAAGCATTGCAACTGCCCCAGAATAGCAGATAAAGCCTACAATTACTGCTGCATTTATTATATCTTTAAGTTCATCCTTTCCAATTATATAGCTAAGAAAACCTGTAAAAAAGGCACCTGCACCCAATGCAATTACAGCTAAATCAAACACTATCCATAGTGCAAATGCAAAGATATTACTCATATTTGTCTGATTTAAACCAAAAAACAGACAGAAGAATGCACTTACCAATCCCCACACAATCAATCCTATCCATGGAAGGGTCCAGAGGAAGAACTTCCCTGGAGAACACCTCTTTAATCCTTCTCCTATTAAGGCCTCATCAAACATATGCAAGTCCTCCTTAAAAGGATCAATGGATCTCAATATTTACCCTCTTAAACTCTTCAGGCCTATAATTATCAGCCTTCTCTCTTACCCAGCTCCGCTTTGATAGATAATAGACCTTCGGCTCTGTTCCTAGTCTTTCCAATAACCTAAATGCATAGGGAGACCTTGAAAGCTCATAGACCTTATGCTCTGGATTATTGAGATCTCCAAAGGTAATGGCCTGAACTGGACATATCTCGGCACAGGCGGTCTGATACTCCATCTCACCAATCTCCCTTCTTCCCTCTGCATATGCCTTGGTCTTAGCCCTCATGAATCTATGATGGCAGAAGGTGCATTTTTCCACTACTCCCCTCATCCTAACAGAGACCTCTGGAGAAAGGCCCCTTTCCATCCCCTTGGGAAATGGCTGAGCAAGTCTATAACCATCCCACCAGTTAAAGTATCTTGCATGATATGGACATGCTGCCTGACAGTATCTACAGCCAATGCAACGGGTATATATCTGACTTACTATTCCGGTATTAGGGTCCATTCTGGTGGCAGTAGGAGGACACACAGATACACAAGGGGTATGATAATCACAGTGCATACATGGCCTTGGGAAATAGCTTACCTGAGTATATGGGAAGGGCTTTCCATTGGTAATCATATATAGCTGCATCCATGATATACTCTTCTCTTTATCAGATTCATCTGCCCTAACTGTGATATTATTCTCTGTTGCACATGCAACTACACAAGTTCCACACCCCGTGCATCTATCCAGATCAATGACCATCCCGAATCTGTATCTTCCCTTCTTTTCCTCCTCCATATCTCTTTACTCCATCAAATCTTTATATCTTTTCTATCTCAATCTCTGTAGTCCACCAGATAGGATATCCACTTATAGGATCCATTTTACATTCCAATATATCGTTTGGATTAACTCCTTTGTCTTTTTGAAAATCATCATAGGCAAAGTGGCCAAATCCAAGCGGGATAAATATCCTATCTGGCATTGCACCTTCAAAAAGATGCACACGGACCTTAATACTTCCTGACTTGCTCTTTAAGACTATCTTATCCCCTTCCTGAAGACCATATCTCTTGGCAGTCTGCGGATTAATCTCTACAAAGGAATCTCCTTTAAGTAACTGATGATCAAATAATATCTTATAGATATACGGGGGGCTTGGAAGCCAGTTACTGGATAGTTGAATCAGCTCATATGGGATCATCTTAAGCCCTTTTTCGTTATTACTCAGCTCAGGATCAAAGTGAGGCAAAGATCCTCTAATGGGGTCAGATACACTGATACCCCCCTCTTTTATAGATCTATAGAGTATCTGAGAGAAAAATTCTAATCTTCCAGACGGGGTATTAAGGAAAGAGCTTATATCTTTTCTATATGTGGGTCTAAACCAGATATGGGCAGACTGAATCTTTTCCCATGCATCATCTATGCCTCGGTAATTACTTTTTATATGTTTAGGTCTGAATCCTTTCCATATCTCTTTTGAACCTTCAAATCCTATAATTCCACTTGCATCCTCTATGATCTTTGAAAGACGCTCCTTGATACAATCATTGAAACCTTCCCATGGAAAAGACTCTAATACAGTTCCACCAATACCCTTTGCTAACTGAATTAAAATATCACCACAGTTTCTGGTATCATATAGAGGATCTAATACAGGTGGACTTACAGCGTAGAGGGGATAAGGAATCCCTGGTGGGTTGGCAATATCCTCCATCTTTTCAAGATATACACAGTCAGGCAAGACAATATCAGAGTAGTAAGAGGTCTCATCTCTGAAGGGAGTAAAATTAACTACTAATGGGATCTTTTCAATTGCCCTTTTAAATCTCCTATTTTCTAAAAGGGTAAATACCGGATTCGAAGAGAATATTAAGACTATCTCAGCGGGACTCTTTCTATAAGAGCATATCTTATCTGCAAATTCCCAGGGATTATATCTTGAAAAGGGAAATTCTTTTTTTCCTACCCCATCAATTCTGGATTTTTTAACCCCAATCTCTGATACCTTATCTTTTATAACCTCCTGCCAAGGATTATAGGCAAGCTCATCATGAAGGATTATTCCGCCTTCCCGGTTTATTCCACCAACAAGCACATTAAGGGCTAAAATGGCCATATGATCCCAAACCAAACCATTTAGATCACCTTTTCCCTTTCCACAGATGGCAAGGGGACTCTTTGCCTTAGAAAAGGCAACTGCTATATCTCTAATAAGTGATGCCTTAACCCCTGTTATCTCCTCTGCCCTCTTAGGATCATATCCTTTAAGAATGCTCCTAAATCCTTCCCTCTTTTCTCCTCTTTCATCATAGAAGTCATTGAAGCCCCAGGTATTCTTTTCTAAAAAGTCCTTATTATATAAACCCTCTTTTACAATAACATGGGCTATTCCAAGAGCAAGTGCACTTTCAGTTCCAGGACGTGGTGCTATCCACAGATCCGCCTTAGATGCCGTATTGGATGCCCGAGCCTCAATCTGGATAAATCTTGTATTCTTACCATTTAGATTCTGTTTGAATACCCTCCATGCATTAAAGGATCTTCCAGGAGAACCCCACCCCTCTATAAATCCACAGCCAAAACTCAATATAAGATCCGAATTTTCAAGATCATACCCAAATGGCCCATCATATCCCATCATGAGATAATTTGCAATTATTTGAGTATCCCAAGAATCAGGAATTCTCAGGTAATTAGGTGTCCCTATTGCATCGGCAAATCTTTTAAGGAGAAGAGACATGGTTGAATATCTATGAAATCCATCTATAATAACTACGGATTCAGGCCTCCCCTCTTTTCTAAGATCAACAATCTTCCTTATAACAGCCTCTAAGCCCTCTTCCCAACTTATAGACAAAAACTTTCCGCTTCCCTTTGGCCCCATCCTCTTCATAGGAGATGTAAAACGAATCTGTTCATTATAGAGGAGCTGAAGCCCCCCAGCACCCATGGGGCATATACCCCCTGGATTTATGGGATAGTCCGATCTTCCATCTATCTTTATAGGTCTTGCATCCACCCTCCTTACTTCAATTCCACACCCTCCTGGACACAGAGTGCACACACTCTTTTGATAATTAAATTCCCCTTTTTCAGGCACAGGTAACCACGGCCAGTTCTGTGTCCAAATGGCGATATCATCGGTAAGCTTCCAGGGTAAGGGAGTAGCATGAATGCCTGCCACAGCTCCTGCCAAAAGCTTTATAAAGTTTCTTCTGTTGAGTTTCATAACCCTTTCCCCTCGTTAAGATCTATTTATGAGAGCTTTGCATAACCCCTTTTTACACTGGGGGTTACACCCCCAGACCCCTGTCATTGC
>CAYTXJ010000105.1:0-7600 GCA_964440775.1 uncultured Desulfobacteraceae bacterium
TCATACTCACAACTCTCCCCTAAAAGCCTTTCTTAAAATTGCCTGAGGGAGGGCGTTTATGGCTTCTAACTGCTTTTCAATGGATGCGCGGAGTTTTTCAACCTGAGCCATTCTTTCTTTGAGTTCAGCAACGATTCGCTCTTGCATGGGTAAAGGAGGAATAGGGATTATATAATTGCTTAAAAATTCTTCAGGGACTCTTTGCTGACCTACTGCACCAGTAAAATATAAAATTGCTTCCTCTAAAAAATGAGGTTGGCGGATAAAGAGATGAATCCATTCAGGTAATACATTATTAATTATGTGGCCTCAAGACATGAAATTCTGTTGTCCCAAATCCTATTCTATCAATAAGGTTTCTGGCTATAACATGTTTACCATTTTGCATACAAGGAGTAATCTTTGCAAATAGAACATCTCCTTCTTCAAAATAGGTATATCCTTTGGCTACCCTATAATATGGAACGATTTGGGGGCTAGTAACAGTTCCTGTCTTTTCATTAATTGCTGCCATCGGAATGAATGTTGTGGGAGTGTCAAGGGAACGAGTAAAATCTCTGGGGCGTCGAGGATTTATCTTGCATACCTCCCCTAACCTCGCCCACCGCCAGCCTTTTGGAATTGAGAAATGTGAATCGTGGATTGCGGAGTTAGTTTTATCTACCTTAACCATTTATCATACCTTCTGATGTTCATTTGGCGTCTTTGTGGCGTCTTTATGACCCGTTTGGCGTCTTTGTGGCATCTTTAATCTATAGCTCGTTCCCCTTCCAGTAGTGCCTACCTGTTCAAATATTTCCCTTGCAACCAAGTCTGCTAAATCCCTTGAGGCTGTTCTTTCAGAAGTGTTACAAACCTTTTGATATTCCTTGTTGGTAATTTCTCTTCTCTCCTTCACATACATCACGGCTTTTATCTGCCTGTCGTTTAAGCCCATTTTCCTGAGATTCTCATCAGTGTATATATCTTTGTAGAAATAAGCCGAAAATCCACCCATCTCTTCCTTATACTCTGGTTCTGGAAGCCCTGCCTCTTTCATCCACTCTACCATCCGAACTGTGCCACTGCCATATTGCTCGATGTAGCCTGCAAGATAAAACACCTTGGCAATTAGGGGATTGCGTAAATAGGATTGATGAGGTCTTTTTAGTTGTTCTATGGTTATGCCTTCAGGGAGCCCACCTGGATTAAAAAACCAGATATGGCTATCATAAACCTTGATTACATTGAAATTGGCAATATTAAAATAGTCTCTATGAATCAGGGCATTTAACACCGCCTCACGGATGGCAGGGATTGGATAATCCCAGATGTCCTCCCTTTCTATTCCCTTTATTTCGTAGCGGACTCCTATAAATTGTCTTAAGATATTCAGCGTTTCTTCAAACTGATGGAAGAGATTTCCTCTGACCCATTTGTCATCAATTATTGTGGTCTCTGTTTTGAAACGACCTATCCGAACACAAAGATTAATAAAATGCCTTTGGGGATCCCTACCAAAAAGAAGGATCGCTCCATTGGTAAGCTTCCCATCCTCCAGGAGTCCCAATTTTTGTAAAATGATCTGAGGTGACTCATTTAGAGATATATTAGTAAGTCTGTTCTTCTCCACGGCAAAACGGACAAAGCGACGGATGGTTTCAGCGTCAATTTCTTCCATAGAAAAATCTCCCGTGATGGAATCCCAAGGTTTGCTTCTCAAAAGAAAAGCCCGAAGTTTTTCTGGACTCATCTTCCTGGTTGTATTTCCAACCCGTTCATAAAAGCGTCCCTCATAGGAAACGAGGTAACCTGAACGAGTAATCTTGAAAGCGATAACTCGTTTACCTTCCATATCTATTGCTTCTATTTCGGGATAAATAGAGAGCTTATTTACAATGCGGTTAGTCAGATCTTCCAGGAACTTGGCCGAAAATTTCACACCTACTATCTCACCCTTTTTGTTTACACCAAGAAGAACTATGCCACCCTTTGTATTTGCAAAGGCTGAAATAGTCTTATAAAAGGAGTCGTTAGGCTTTTCCTTGAATTCCACAGTTTCAGTTTCCCCAGAACCCAAAAGCTTTCTCAGTTCATCTTTCTTCATGCTGCAAAGAGTCTCCTCTTGGTATCAAGGATGATATCCTTTGGATCACCCAAAACCTTTAAAGCCTCAAGACCACCTGCTTTGATCACATCAGGGGCGTTAAATACATAGGGGTTTTCCAGCTCTTCAGTCCCACCCCTTTCAAACTGCTTTGCCAGAGCAAATAAGGTTTCACGTGTTTTTTGAGGAAGAGATTTCAACCAGTCAGCATGTTTGTATTGAAGGGCCCAGACCCTTTCTGAACGGGTCTTTGGGGTAATGCCATAACCAAGCTCTGCCAGGATATCATATAGGTCATATTCCTTCTGATCCTTCAACTCTTGAAGCAATCGCAAGCCCCTTCCTTGGTCGGGAAGTCGCTCAATAAGCTCTTTTCTCTTATTTGAATCTATCCAGAAGTCCCTGAGGTCATAAATGGTTTTTACTTCATCTTTAAGGCGGGAAGCTATCATCTGGCTGTATTCCTCAATAGTTACCATAGTCAATCTGTCTCCTGACTTAGTTACCACATAGGTTCCAGCAGGATTGATATGGACATCAAATCCCTCCACACGGATTATTTGCTCTTTCCTCTTTTTCTCTGTCTTGGGTGTTTCTCTTGTAGGAGAAGGGCGAACTGAAAAACTTTTGCCTAAGAGGCGAGTTGCATTTGTATAATCATAAACACGAAACATAAGTTTATTAGTGGGGAGGTGAATCCTTGAACCCCTTCCCATCATCTGCTGGAAGGAGATGGGGGAGCGGACATATTTAAAGAAGACCACATTACGCAATATGGGGACATCAACTCCTGTTGTTATGAGATCCACGGTGGTAGCGATAAAATGACTTCGTTCCGATCCTCTGAGATCTGCTATATATTGACTCCCCTCCACAGAAGCAGTGCACTTGAAGGCATATGGTTGAAGACACTTTTTCCCATTTCTGGCACACCACTCAGCGTAAAGGTTGTTCATCTCTACGGCGACAGCATCAGCATGGCTATCACGGGTGCAGAAGATCACAGTCTTTTGGTGAGGCCCACCTGTTTGAAGGAGCATCTCAAAGAGGTCATAACACATAGCTTTAACCCTGTCAGGCAGTTGAATGATATCTTCAAAAGAAGGTGCCCCATAATGTTCCCTGGCCTCTGCCACTAAAAGAGGCTTGCCCGTAATAGCATCTTTGGCTCCTAAGCGTTCAATGTCCTCCCTGTATACACCTGTAAGATCAAGGTCTATCTCTCGCCTTATAATTTCACAGGCAGGCAGATACCCATCCTCAATCCCTTGAGCCATGTCATATTCATAAGCGGGTTCGCCGAAGTATCTGAGGTTATTTGCTGTAATCTCCTCGTCTTTTTCGCGTTCTTTAGCTGTTCCCCCCTCAAAATACCGAGGAGTAGCAGTAAGACCAATGTGGACGGCTTTAGGGTTTCTGCGAAGTACAATGCTCCACTTACCCCAGGCACTTCTATGGCACTCGTCAATGATGATGTGGCTGAAATAATTTTCAGGGTAATTTTCGAGAAGAAACTTGGCATCTTCCTCTTCACCTGCTACATTGAGGGTCTGGTAGGTTGCGATCAGGATACGGGCATTTCTCTGAGGATCTTTGGAAGTTACAGCCGCTGCATCAGCACCGAAGACATTTTGGAAGGCATTAAGCCCTTGTGTGCGTAATTCATCACGATCGCAGAGGAAAAGGGCACGGCGAAGCTGGCCAGCATCTGCGATCTTTTTAAGGAGATGAACAGCAATGAAGGTCTTTCCCGAACCTGTAGCAAGAAAAAGCAGTATCCTTTTTTCACCCTTAGCTATCTTTTCCAGGACAGCTCGGATGGCTGCATCTTGATAATAGCGTCTACTTGCCTCACCACCTGGATAAGTGGAAAGAAGGGGTTTCGCCTTCTCACTATCAAGGGTAAAACCCATACCTTCTTCATACCGCCTCCATAACTCCTTGGGAGTGGGAAACTCATTTATAGGCTTAGGTGCGGAGGTTTTCCCTGTAAAGAAGTCATATTCCACAAATAGATATCCATTGGAGGAGTATACAAATGGAACATGATTTAAACGGGCATATCTTTTAGCCTGCTCAAGTCCTTTTGTAGGAGGGTCACCGCTTCGCTTGGCTTCAATGAGGGCTACAGCTATGGGTTGGGCGTTGGCATTTACTTTAATCCTCAAAAGATAGTCAATCCTACCCCGTTCCCTTCGCCTCGGTTTCCCATCTATTATATCTATTCCTCTATCTGTCTCTTCACGACGGATTAGATCCTCTGTCCATCCCCTCTTATGGAGAGCAGGATCGATGAGCTTTGCCCTGGTATCAGCCTCACTGAGTGCCATGACTAATAAAATCCCTTTTTGATTTTCCAGAATAAATGGTAATTTTCGGCCTCTAACTTGTCAAACTTATTATTAAAAACTACTTAAACCTGATAGCTTATAGATCTTTAAATAAGACAAGATATTTCCTTTTTTATATTGTCATTTTTATTCTTTTTGGATACTTTAAAAGTTCTTATTTTAGACCCTTAGAGAAGAGTTAAGGAGAGGAATATAAAGATGGAAAGTCCTGAATATCTGAGAATGAGTCTTGCAGCAGCACTTACCTTGGGGTTAAAGAACGGAAGCTTTTACAGAGGTGCAAGGCTCTATTGTATAAACCTCCTACTTACATATAAAAAGGGTTGCTATGCAAGGTGTGCATACTGTGGGCTTTCTGGAAAGAGAAGAAGAGAATATAGAGAAAAGAGTTTTATAAGGGTTCCTTGGCCCACCTATCCTTTAGATCTGATAATAGAGAGGATGAGGGAAAGGGAGCAAAGCATTAAGAGGATATGTATAAGCATGATAACCCATGTAAAGGCTAAGGAAGATACTAAATATGTATGCTCAGTTATACATAAAAGCCTGAGTATTCCAATATCACTTTTGATATCACCTACTGTGCTAAAAAAGGAGGATCTGTATGATTTTAAGCACGCAGGAGCTGATATGATTGGTGTTGCCATAGACCTTGCCACTAAAGAGCTCTTTGATAGATTCAGAGGAAAGGGAATAGGAGGGCCTCACAGATGGGAAAGATACTGGAGCTGTTTGAAGCAGAGTATTGAGGTCTTTGGAGAGGGGAATGCAGGTGCCCATTTCATAGTGGGTTTGGAAGAGACTGAGCGAGAGATGTGCAAGGCAATTCAGAGGGTAAAGGATATGGGAGGAAGCACACATCTATTTTCATTTTATCCTGAAGGGGGATCTCTTCTTGAAGATCACCCTCCCCCTCCTATGGAACAGTACAGGATGATTCAGATTGCAAGATTTTTGATTGATGAAGGTATAGCAAGAGAAGAGCAATTCAGGTATGGGGATGATGGTGAAATACTTGATTTTGGAATTGATCCAGCGCTTTTAGAAGATATAGTAAATTCTGGAAGGCCCTTTATGACAAGTGGTTGTAAGGGAAGGGATGGGCAGGTTGCATGTAACAGACCCTATGCCAATGAAAGGCCTGGGGATAATATAAGAAACTACCCCTTTCCACCTACTCCATCTGATATTCAAAGAATATGGGGACAGTTGAGGTATGTCATCAAAGGCAGAGATAAGGGAGTGCAAAGAAGGTCTCTATCTAATTGAACTTAGGCCTGAACTTAAAGGATTCAGCCAATTTTTGGGTGCCTGGCTTTATAGATACAGGGGATGGACACTGCTAATTGACCCTGGACCTGCATCAACTGTATCAGAGCTAAAAGATTCCTTAAAAGATCTTGGTATAAATAAGGTTGATCTTATTTTACTTACCCATATTCATCTTGATCATGCAGGATGTGTGGGGCATCTATCCTCTGCATTTAGAGATTCAAAGATACTCTGCCATCCAAAGGCAAGGCAGCATCTAATTGACCCAGCAAGACTGTGGAAGGGTTCTAAGCTGGTATTAAAGGAGATTGCAGATGCCTACGGGCCACCTTTAGGAGTTGAAGAAAGCAGGATAGTTACGGAGCTTCCCTCTGAGATGGAGGCTTTGATAATTGATACACCTGGGCATGCCCCCCATCATCTTTCATTTAAGATTGGAGAGGTTCTATTTGTGGGTGAGGCGTTGGGAGTGCATCTTAAGATACATGGAAAAAGATATATGCGGGTAGCCACTCCTCCTCGTTTTATCTATGAGACATACAGGGATTCGATATTAAGACTTAAGGCCTTAAAAGCAGAATATGTGGCATTTGGACATTTTGGAATTTCAGAATTTAAGATCTCTCTCTTTGAAGATGCAATCTCTCAGATCGATCTATGGGTTAAGGTAATAGGAGAAAACCGGGAATTGATTGAAAAAGGCAACTATTCAGAGATGATTAATAGGCTTTTAGGGTCAGATCCCTATCTATATCTTTACAATAAGATGGATAGGGACACAAAAGGGAGGGAGGATTTCTTTATAAAAAACAGTATGGATGGAATATATGGATATATCAGTTCAAAAAAGGATTGAAAAGAATGAGCATTATATGAGAATCTTAAGTTTTTCAAATTTTTGATATTCTTACCTTTCATTATACTCGGCCAAATTCCTGTCGCAAAAATTTTTATCGCTTCCATGCACCCCAGTTAAATAATTTACACCAATCTCCCTGAGCCATAGAATAAGCAAACTGCCAAAACCATCCATTTCCATTTTCTACATGCTTCCCTTCTGCCTTGTCGTCCTGATCTCCCTTGACTGCTCACCCACCGCCAAAAATTGCTCGCTTATTAAATCTCCTCAAAGATTATAATAGATGGAATTGGAGACTTAGAGAGAAAGATAAATGAGGTAATAGAATCTTCTCAAAGCCCATATTCCATGAATAACCGATAAAAGGCACACAATACAAGTGAATGTGTTATAACGCCTTCCTTTATTAGCTTTGGGATCGTGGTAAGGGGTTTTAAAACCACTTCAATGTCTTCTTTTTCATCCAGGTCTTGCCCTCCTTTTAATTCCACATCCAATGCAAGGAATGTAAAACATCTATTATTTAAAAAGGCAGGATTGGGATGCACATATCCCAAAGAGACCACTTTTTGGGGTTCATAACCGGTTTCCTCTTTTAATTCCCTGAGTGCCTCTCTTTGAGGGTCCTTTCCCTTTTCAATAATTCCACCTGGAATTTCAAGAGTAATCTCTTTTGTCCCATGGCGGTATTGTCTAATCAAAACCACATCCCGTTTAGGCGTAATGGGAATAATATTTACCCAATCAAGAGAGTCAAGGACATAAAAACTATGAACTTTTCCTGTCCGTGGAGATCTTGATCTTTCATGATACACAGAAAATATCCTAAAATTACCCAGATAATTAGAAGAAATTAATTCCCAATTTTCTATTGTATTTAATCCCATAACTACCTCGCTTTATCAATAAAGGGGTCAATAGCAAAAATTAATTTTAGTTTATTATGAATTTATCAAAAGATTTTCAAGATAAACTCATAAGCAGGAACCACATGCATACTCCAAGTATTTAACTTCAGAATATTCCTGAAGC
>CAYTXJ010000106.1:0-7580 GCA_964440775.1 uncultured Desulfobacteraceae bacterium
CTTATTTTTGCAAAGGAATGAAAAAATACAAGATGAGCTGGTCGTACGCTTACGTGGTAATTGCCTAAATTTATAAGGAAATTTAGCATCTTAAAGTTGAAATTTTTCATTTTTATTGTAAATTTTATAATTTTTTATAATATAAATATTGATGAATGGATAAAAGTATGGAAGACTCTGTAAAACTTTATAAAATTTGTAAATATTTAATGTTTGGTCTATGTATAATTACAGGTATTCTAAAAGATGACGGATAAAAATCCCCCTCTTTTTATTTTCATTTTTTAGCCGTAGAAGCTATTAAAGCATCTGGTATCTTCAGTCCATGACTTTTGGAATATTTTTCAATTAAATTGATTGCTATTTCCGTAATCTCTTCGTTCAAAGGCAATATGTTGAACTCACTTAATGCTCTTTTGATTTTATTTAATTCTCTCTTGTTAAGTGCTCCATAATATAATTCCATTAGTGTAATAGCACTTAATGCAATATTTGCTCTTTCTAATTTATCAAAAATCTTCTTTGTAGTTTCATTGCCTTTTAAGTATTCTATAATTACATCTGTATCACATAAAATTTTTACATTCTCCATGCTTTCTCTCTTAATTTTTCTTTCGTGATATCTCTATCTTTCCAGATACCAAAAATTTCCTCCAATTTAGGCTCCTTTTTAGATTTTTGAGATTCTCGTATTTTGACAAAAGGTAATTGTCTCAAAAAATTTATTAAAGCCTTTCCTTCTTTATTATTTTCAATTTCTAAAATAACCCGCATAAGTTTCTCCTTTTTTGTCTCTTAATCTTTAGTTTCTTGCTATTTTCATTTTTTTACTTTCTTAACACCCAAACTCAGTGGCGGCGTGTAACGCCGTCTGCTAAAGAGGATTGTTAGAGGTTTTAATTCATTTTTTGTATTTTAAGAATTCCTCAAGTGTTAAATCAATATCTTTAGCTATTTTTTTCAATAAAATAGGTGAAATATCTCTTCCTTTATGGAAAGGCACTGTAGTACATCTACCATCTATATGACGAAATTGTTTATGAGCTCCTTTTTGTCTCACCTCTTTAAATCCTAATTTTTTAAGAATGCTCACTATTTCATCAGGTTTTAAAATAGGATATTTTCCCATTATGCTACCATAATATTTTGTATCCCAACAAATTCTGACTCTAACTTCACATCTCCCTCTTCCAATAACATCTCTATTACTTCTTTTAAGTTTTCTTTTAATTCATCCAATGTTTCTCCTTGTGAATGAGCACCTGGAAATCCTGGAACATATCCAACATAAAGCCCTGTATCAGGACATCTTTCAACTATTGCTGTAAACACTCTCATAGTCTTCTCCTTTTTATTTTTTATCTTAAATTATAATCCAATCTTTTATGTATATAATCACCTTATCATTAGCATATTTTTTCAACTATTTTTCGTTCATTTTCCATCCAGAAGACGTTTTCGTCTTAGGGAATAATTCTAATATATATTTCATTGTAGTAATAAAGCAATATATTCATTCCCTTGATTCATTTTTATACTTTTATATTTTTAATGTCAATATATTTTTCGGTTAAAGACATCTTCTTTTATTTAGATTATAAAAATTGCTCTAATTTTCTTTTTTGATAATAAAAAATTATTGAAAATAAACAAAAGCAATGAAAATTTAGCAGTATTTTATAGCTTTTGTAAATATTTCAGTAAAGAGCCCTTTTTGATGAAACTTAAATTGTCTCTAATTATTAATCATAAATTACAGGTATTCTAAAAGATGATGTATAAAAATACTAATTCACTCTTTGACAATAGTAAGGGAATTTGTGTTAAATGATTAAAAAGGGATCTGTTAAGAGGTGAAAGAGATGGATATAAAGATATTTCTTATTACATTTATAACCATATTTATGGCAGAGCTTGGTGATAAGACCCAGATTGCCACATTTTTGTATGCCTCAGATACAGGGCATTCCAAAGTTTCCGTCTTTTTAGGTGCCTCCCTTGCATTGCTCTGCACCACTGCACTTGCAGTGATACTGGGTAATTTTGTGGGAAAGTGGTTAAGCTCCAGATATGTAACACTGGGATCAGGTGTTCTATTTATCCTGGTTGGAATATGGATAATTATAAGATCTCTTTTAGGGAGTAGCTGAGCATTGAAGTTAAAGGTTTGTATAAGGGGTGGTGGAGATATTGCATCTGGCATTGGATGGAGGCTTCATAGGTGTGGTTTTAAGGTCTTGATTACAGAGATAGAAAATCCATTATGTGTGAGAAGGAAGGTCTCCTTTTCTGAGGCGGTATATGAGGGAAAGTGTGTAGTTGAAGGAGTGGAAGGTGTGCTTGTAGATAGTATGGAGGAAATAGAAGGTTGTTGGAGAGAGGAAAAGGTCCCCATTATCATAGATCCTGAATGCAATATAAAGAGAGAGATTGCCTTTGATGTGCTTGTGGATGCAATTATGGCAAAGAGGAATCTCGGAACAAAAATTATTGATGCACCGCTGGTAATTGGTATTGGCCCTGGCTTTGAGGCTGGCATTGATACCCATTATGTAATTGAAACCAAAAGGGGGCATTATCTTGGAAGATGTGTTGAAAAGGGAGGAGCTGAGCCTGATACAGGTATCCCTGGCCCAGTTATGGGATATACCACAGAGAGAGTTGTAAGAGCTCCTTTGGATGGAATATGGAAGGCATCTAAATCCATTGGCGATATGGTAAAGAGAGGGGAACTCTTAGGGAATGTGCAGGGAGTTGAACTACATGCAGAGATTGATGGAGTTATCAGGGGACTTATTAGGAATGGAATAGAAGTGAAGAAGAGGCTTAAGATAGGGGATATTGATCCAAGGGGTATCAGAGATTATTGCTTTACCATATCGGATAAGGCATTGGCAGTCTCTGGGGGTGTGCTTGAGGCAATTCTTAGGACCTATTTAAAGCCTTCCTTTTGTGCTAAATAATCTAAATAAAGGGTTGAGATAAATTCAAGCTCTAAGGGAAATTCCTCTTTTAAAATACGTCTGTCAATATTCTTTATATATCTTGAACATTTTTTGCAAAAATCCACCCTCAGCCCCTCTTCATCTGTAAAGAAATACCCCAGGCTTTCCTGATCTTTATTCTGGCAGAAAGGGCAATTTACTCTGGGATATTCCCACTGATGTCCGCATAATGAGCAGTGTAAAAACCTCTTTCCATTGTCTTTAAAACAGGATATATCAGGCTCTGATCCACAAAATGGGCAATATCCCCACTCCCATCCCTTATAATACGAAAAATAGGTGCACTTCTCTCTCAACCCATAGATTGATGGCTTAAGACTATAGATTGAAAAAGATTGTAACTTTTCAGGCAAAACCTTTAATCTTTCTGCCCATATTCTAACTATCTCTTGATCATCTTTCAGACATCCGTAAAAGAGGCTCTTTGCCCCTTCTAAATCTGTTTTTAATTTTTTTATCCCATCCTTAGGCACATCATCTCTTTCTGCATGCCTTAATATCAGATCCTCTAATATCCCAATTGCACACTCCAGATCAAAGGGGATCTGATCTTTTGAAAAGAGTGGAAATCCCTCTTCTGCCTTAATCCTCACCTTCTCTCTTTCCAGCTTTGGATGTTCAATCTTGCATCTGTGTGAGTGTATTATTTCCAAAAGTTCATTGAACCTATCAAGGGCCTCTGTTGACTGAGGTCTTAAGACCTTAATCTCATCTATCCTCTTTTGCAGTTCTTTCCACATAATGAAAAATTTGAGGGGGGCAATGATGCCCCCCTCGTTCTCCCTTTTAAGAGATTATACTATCTAAGTGTTTAAGACCTGACCTCTTCCAGAGCTCTCTTCCAATTCGCTTCAATGCCAGCTTTCGATCTATGAGATTGGGTGATGGGCGTAGGTTAGCAAATTGATAGTATTTTTCAGGCTTATCCTTTAAAAGATAGAATACTCTTAGATCTTCCAGCCCGGTTAGAGTGGCATTGGGATATTTTGCCTTAACCTCATTAAGTCTCTTCTTTGCAAGGGCAACCATCTTGTCTCTGTCTCCAAAATTCATGGCCCCCGTTGGGCAGGCCTTGACACACGCAGGCAGAAGACCGTTATGGACCCTTTCCACACACATGGTGCACTTGGCCATAAAGCCTGTCTTCTTATCTACCCTTGGGATGTTAAATGGACATGCATCTATTATCTCCTTTGCATCAGCCTCCTTTAGCTTGTCTGTGTAGAGCACTGCACCTGTGGTCTCATCAATAATGATTCCATCTTCTACCATATCCTCTGCCGCCTCTTTACAGGGAGGCTCTAAGCAGTGTCTACATTGATCTGGAAAGAAGAACCAGACAGGCTTTCCATCCTCACCCAGCTCCTCTGTAAACCTTACCACCTTATATGTATTAAAGGAGAGATCTTTGGGATTCTGATATGATCCCCAATTATATGTCTTCTCTGCTGGTAACTGATTCCACTGCTTACATGCCACCTGGCATCCCCTGCAGCCAATACAAACCGTTGTATCTATAAAAAATGCCTTTCCATTCATCCTTAGCTACCTCCTTTACTTCTTCCTCACATTGACCATAAAGGCCTTGGTCTCAGGGATTCTGGTATTGGGATCACCGGTAGATGGGGTCAGGAGATTAGCAGAATCTCCGCCATCTTTAGGATAAATCCATCCATAGTGCCAGGGTAATCCCACCTGATGGATCACCTTTCCAAGGACCTTAAATGGCCTAAATCTGTTAGTAACAATGGCCACAGCCTCAACCTGGCCTCTTGGGGAATCCACAATGACTCTTTCACCATTTTTGATGCCTCTAAGGGCTGCAAGCTCTTTGCTCATCTCCACAAAGAGCTGGGGTTGAGCCTCAAGGAGCCAGGGTAGCCATCTGGTAAGGATTCCTGTCTGCCAGTGCTCAGATACCCTATAAGTGGTGGCCACAATAGGATACTTAGGATCACATCTACAATAGACATCCAGGTCTGTATGATATAACGGTGCGGTTGGATTGGTTATCTGTGATGAGAAGGGATTTTTATCTACAGGCCCCTCTATAGGTTCATAGTGTTCAGGAAAAGGTCCATCTGCACGTCCTGGCCCAAATATGTGTGCGTGGCCTTGAGGTTTCATAATGAACGGATACTTAGTCTTAGGATTGAGGCTTCCATCAGCCTTTAGCATTGGAGGCCATCCACCATCTGGAACATCACCAATCCATCCTCCTTTTCCTCCTTTGGCATTGGGATCCCAACGGATAACAGCTCTTTCTGGATTCCACGGATTACCGTATTTATCCACTGAGGCACGATTATACAGGATCCTACGATTCACAGGCCAGCACCACGCCCATTCAGAATTAAGGCCGATCCCCTCTTTCTCTCTCTTTCTTCTGGCTGCCATATTTCCCTTATTAGTATAAGAGTTACAATAGAGCCAGTTACCGCTACTTGTGGATCCATCATCCTGAAGGTATGCAAAGCTGGGAACCAGATCTCCTTTTTTAAAGCTCTTTCCTTTAATAACTACATCTCTTTGGAAATATCCGTTTATCTCCTTTGCCACTTTATGCGGATCATATTTCCAGTTAGTGGTATAATCCCATTTCAGGTTCAATATGGGCTCTGGAAATACCGCCTCCTTATCTTTTCTATAAAAATATTTTACCTTTTGCATAAGCTCTATGATTATATCCCCATCAGCACGAGCAAATCCTGGAGGATCAGCTGCCTTATATCTCCACTGCATCCAACGTCCGCTGTTTGTAATGGAACCCTCCTTTTCTACTGATACCGCACATGGCAAGAAGAACACTTCTGTCTTTATCTTTTTAGGATCCATTCCAGGGCCTTTCCAGAACCAACCTGTCTCATTAGGGAAGATATTTACATTCACAAGCCAGTCCAGTTTAGCAAGTGCCTTCCTGTTCTTATCTGCATTGGCACCGCTGCATGCAGGATTCTGTCCCCATGCAAAGAATCCCTTGATCTTTCCATTATACATATCATCAAAGAGATCCAACCAGGAATAAACCCTTCCATCATCTGCCTTAGGAAGCCATTGATATCCAAAATCATTTTCCTTAGTAGCCTTATCGCCAAATAAGGACTTCAGTAGACTTACAGAATATTTGGGATAGTTACCCCACCAGTTAGCACTTAAGGGATCATTGCTTTTGGGAGTGTATTTTTTATTATAATCACCGAGAGTTGCCTGAGATGCCTTAGGAACTTTGAGATAGCCAGGCAATATGTGCCAGAGCAGACAGTGATCAGTGGATCCCTGAACATTGGATTCTCCCCTCAATGCGTTTACACCACCACCAGCAATTCCAATGTTCCCAAGCAGAAGCTGAATAATTGCCATTGTTCTAATTATCTGCACCCCTACTGTGTGCTGTGTCCAACCCATGGCATACATGATTGTGCCAGCTTTATCCCTCTTGCCAGTTTCAGAATACATCTCATATACTTTGAGTAGATCCTCCTTAGGGGTACCTGTTATAGAAGATACGGTATCCAGATCATATCTACTATAATGTTGTTTCAAAAGCTGAAATACGCATCTTGGATGCTTTAGGGAGCGATCCTTTTTAGGAATGCCTCTTTCGTCTTTTTCAAATGCCCAAAAGCTCTTATCATACCTTCTCTTATCCGGATCATAGCCTGCAAAAAGTCCGTCTTTAAAATGATACTTTTCAGATACTATAAAGGGTGCATTGGTGTATTCAGCCACATATTCTTTAAAGTATTTATCATTATCAAGGATATACTTAATCATTCCGCCTAAGAATGCTATATCTGTTCCAGATCTAAGAGATGCATAAAAGTCTCCAACCGCTGATGTCCTTGTAAAACGTGGATCTACACTAATTAACTTTGCACCATTCTTTTTGGCCTCCATCACCCATTTAAAGGATATGGGATGATTCTCTGCGGCATTGGAGCCCATAACCAATATACAATCACTGTTTTTGATATCTATCCAGTGATTGGTCATTGCGCCACGTCCAAACGACTCTGCCAGAGCCGCAACAGTGGCGCTATGTCAGATACGGGCCTGATGTTCA
Organism: uncultured Desulfobacteraceae bacterium; assembly: GCA_964440775.1. Classification (GTDB taxonomy): domain Bacteria; phylum Desulfobacterota; class DSM-4660; order Desulfatiglandales; family JALVMZ01; genus CAYTXJ01. Next base: position 7,069 of record CAYTXJ010000106.1, read on the forward strand.
ATATAGATGAGCCCCAGTGCCCTCATCATTGCCTGGAGCAGCCAACACTCTTCGTTATCCAGAGCAGCACTCCCTACATGCGCAATTGCAAGAGTCCTATTAACAGTCTGACCTTTTTGGTTTTTAAATTCAAATGTTGCATCTCTGGTCTTCTTGATCCTCAAGGCAATCTGGGAAAGTGCCCACTCCCATGAAACTTTTTGCCACCTGCTGCTGTAAGGGGCACGATAAAGAGGTGTGGTAACACGCTTTTCATTATTTACAAGCTGACTTAAAGCAGACCCCTTTGAACATAGTGCTCCCTCATTTATAGGATGATCGGGGTCTCCTTCAATATTTATTATCTTTCCAGATCCTGTCTTGGAGGTATGAACAATTACCCCACAACCTACCCCACAATAACAGCATATACTGGTTGTCTCTTTTGCATATCTTATCTTAAGTGTCTGTGCATGGGATTTTATGCTTTTAAGATCAATTCCAAGGCCAAGAAAGGCAATACCTGCAACAGA
>CAYTXJ010000107.1:0-7576 GCA_964440775.1 uncultured Desulfobacteraceae bacterium
AATCTCATCCATCAGCGAAGGTTCTTAGATTGCTTCAGCTCCTTCGGAGCTTCGCAATGACATGTTGCTTCGCTTTGCTCGCAATGATAGGGGTCGCAGTGTAAAAAGGGGGTATGCAAAGGTTTCAGAATGATTAATGACTCTGTTCATGACAAGATCCTGATCCTTGACTTTGGCTCCCAGTATACCCAATTGATAGCAAGGAGAATAAGGGAACTCAGTGTATATTGCGAGATCCATCCATTCAATATGGATATTGATCGGATAAGGAGATTTAACCCCAAAGGGATAATACTCTCTGGTGGCCCATCCAGCATATATGAGAGGGATGCCCCTCTGATTAAAAAGGATATCTTGAATCTGGATGTGCCACTCCTTGGAATATGTTATGGCATGCAGTTGATAGCCCATATTCTGGGTGGAGAGGTGGAAGAGGCAAGCCAGAGGGAATATGGAAAGACCTATATCACCATCAAAGATAACAGAGATCTCTTTAGAGGGTTTGAAAGAGAAGAAGAGACACAGGTATGGATGAGTCATGGAGACAGGATTGAGAGGATACCGGATGGCTTTTCAGTACTTGCCTTATCAGATTCAACCCCCTATGCCGCATTCAGAGATAGCAGTGGCAAGATCTTTGGGCTTCAATTTCATCCAGAGGTCTATCATACCCTTAAGGGAAAAGATATATTGAGAAATTTCCTGTTCCATATATGTGGGTGTAGACCCACATGGACCATGCATTCCTTTGTAAAACAGAGTATAGAAGCACTAAGGGCAAAGATCGGGGATGATAGGGTGATATGTGCAGTATCAGGGGGGGTGGACTCCACAGTAACAGCGGTTTTACTGAATAAGGCAATTGGAAAGAGACTATCCTGTATCTTTGTGGACAATGGCCTTCTTCGGGAAGGAGAGCCTGAATACGTAAGAGAGCTCTTCTTAAATCATTACAAGATGGATCTCCACTTTATTGATGCAAGGGAACACTTTTTAAAGGCACTTTCTGGGATAAAGGATCCAGAGGAAAAGAGAAAGATAATTGGAAAGGAGTTTATTAGGGTCTTTGAGAAGAAGGCCAAAGAGCTTGGCTATATAAGATATCTTGCTCAAGGAACCCTGTATCCGGATGTGATTGAGAGTGTCTCTTTTAAAGGCCCATCTGCCACCATAAAGAGTCATCACAATGTGGGGGGGCTACCAGAGCATATGGATTTTGAGCTCATTGAGCCTTTAAGGGAGCTATTTAAAGATGAGGTGCGAAAACTGGCATCGGAACTTGGGCTTCCCAAGGAGATGACAGCAAGGCATCCCTTTCCAGGCCCAGGCCTTGCGGTGAGGATCATAGGGGAGATCACAGAAGATAGGCTTCAGATATTGAGAAGGGCTGATCAGATCTTGCTTAGAGAGATACAAAATGCCCGATTATATGAGAAGGTCTGGCAGGCCTTTGCAGTGCTGCTTCCCATAAGGACAGTAGGTGTTATGGGAGATGAAAGGACATATGAACATGTGGTGGCATTGAGGGTGGTGGACAGCCAGGATGCCATGACAGCAGACTGGAGCAGACTTCCATATGAACTTTTAGCCCGTATCTCCAATATGATCATCAGTCAGGTAAGGGGAGTAAACAGGGTAGTATATGATATATCTTCTAAACCTCCAAGCACCATAGAGTGGGAATAGGGCCTCAATGTAATGAATCATCTCTTATCTGAGAGCTTCCCTCTACAGATGCAATAATCAATTGAAGGTTTTTTGAAAGATCCTTTAATCCCTCATATACTTCCCTATCCTGCATTGCAAGCTGGATAAGGGCATAGGCAAAGCGATCTGAAAATCTGTACTGAAAAAATACTCCTATCTTTCCCTCCCTTTCTGTTTCATAAGTGCCCATTATCACCTTTTCCATGGTAAGCCCTGCTTTTTGAATCTGCCTTTCAATAAAGCTCTTTTTGTCCTCTAACATATCATCACCTCATAGATTTCTTTCTATTTGAAAGACAATGCACATTATCTGCCATTTCTATATAATTATTTTTATTGCCTTAATCTTTAATTTTCTATATAATATCATATAATTATGAAATTGGAAATAATCCATAGAAAAGGCCCGGTGCTTAAGAAGGCAAAATTTGGGTGTCTTAATAGGGTATTATCTATCAATATCACCAAAGGCTGTTCATTTAGGTGCGTATATTGTTATGCAAGGGCATATCCTGGAAACGAAGATGATGGAGTGTATCTGTATGAAAATCTCATAGAGAAGTTGGATAGAGAGACTAAGAGAACGCGATTGGTTAAGTTTGTAGTATTTAACACCGCAACAGATTGTTTTCAACCCCATCCTGCTATCTTAGATACCACATATTTCGCAATGAAACTATTGCTTGAAAGGAGATATACCATATCCTTTCTTACAAAGGGTTTTATCCCGGATCGTTTCATTGAGCTATTTTCAGATTATCCTGAAAGTACCATATGTAGAATCGGGCTTGTATCTTTATCTGAAAGATTTCACCATATATTTGAACCATTGACCGCCACACCTTCTCAGAGGCTCTCTAATATTGAGAGGCTAAAAGGGGCAGGGCTAGATGTGGAGGTGCGTATAGATCCCATAGTCCCATTTTATACAGATACTGCCTCAGAGATAGATTCACTCCTTTCAGAGCTTAATAGATTGGGTGTAAGAACGGTTACATTGAGCTATCTTCATCTAAGGCCAGGGATCATAAAGCAGCTTAGGAGGGAGCTTCCTCAGCGAGATTTTAAGATGATAATTTCCAATTTCCCTAAGAGCGGGTGGCAGAGAGTGGGAACTTCCACAATGAGCAGGCTTGTTCCCCTACCCCTCAGAAAGAGGGGATACGCTCGATTTAGGGAGATAGCTCAACGCTATCAGATGGAAGTAAAGATATGCGCCTGTAAGAATCCTGACATGAAAGCTCAGAGATGCATCTCTTTTAGGGAAGATCTTGAACCTGTAAGGCAGCTAAGACTCTTTAATTAAACAAGAATAATCTATGCACAGGGTAAAAGAGATAGTGGATCAGATAAGGTATAATTGCAACATCTCTGGCTCTATCCTTTGCGGCGACTATTCAATATGCACATTGGTGTTGAGACTGAGGGATCTCTATAAATGGGAAAAGGGATTAAATCCATGGCAAGAAGAGGAGCCAGAACCCCTGATGCAGTGGATAGAAGAAGTTGAAGAGGTCTGGGATGATCTTATGGGAAGGGAGTTTAAGAGGATAGAAGTGATGGATATGAGCTATGACCCTTTTGATTGTGAAGCCATAAATAGGGTGCTTTCAGAATATGACCTCTATTATGGAGCAGGGCTTACCCATTCCCTTCATCCCACCTTTTTTGTAGGAGTGATAGAGGAGAGGCACATACTCTTTGATGTCCCTGTCACAGTCATAGGTGAGGAGCTTGCAAGGGATCTCTTTACCTCACCTGCCTTTTGCGATGGAAGAGAGGTGGTTGTAAGAAGGGATGCCTCCCGATTCTTTATATGGGACCAGCTTATGTTTATAAAGAAGTCTCAGAAGGATGCAATGAATCTTGCATTGAGCTTCTATGGGGTATGCCTTAAAGAAAAGGAAAGATTAAAGGATATATTAGATGAGATCGTAATAGGTGAGCTCCCTATCTTTATGTATCATGAGATAGGCTCTTTAAAAGATAATTTTTTCCCCTATCCCCTGTGGAAGGAGATGATAAAGGAGTTCAATGGCACTTCCATTGAGCTATTTTTAAGGGCCTTAAAGGATGTGATCTCAGATATTTCGGAATTTGGGACCCTATCTCATATACTAAGAGAAAAGAGGGTGGCTTCATTGGCCTTTTATGTGGGGCTATTAGATGGGTTAAGGAGGAGGCTCTTCCATGAAATAGTGGATGGATTCAAGCTCTTTAAGAGGGAAATGGACTGGGTGATAATTGAAGAGGCTATATATAGGAGCAGAGAGAAGGTGAAAAGGCTTGCAGGAGTCATCCTTGATATCTATCTTGAAGGCAGGAAAAGAGGGGATAAGGAGTGGCTTACCTCTAAAATGAAAAAGATTATAATCCCCTTTGAAAGGTAGTCTATGGAGGATATCACCATACGTGTAAGGGTGTATGAAGAGCTAAATAGATTTTTGGATAAGAGATACAGAAAAAGAGAATTTCCATTTTTACTTAAGGGTCCCTCTTCAATAGAAGAGACACTTTCTGCACTGGGAGTGCCAGTGGAGGAGGTGGAGCTTGTGCTTATAAATGGGGTCTCCCGGGGCAGAGACCACATATTAACAGGTGGTGAGCGGCTCAGTATATATCCAGTATTTGAAAGAATTGATATAAGTTCATTGATTAAGTTGAGGGATGAGCCTCTTAGAGAGATACGGTTTCTATGTGGAAGGGGAAAAGGTGAACTTGTCCCCTATCTTAGAATATTGGGGTTTGACACGCTCTGTGCTGAAAATTACTCTATGGATATAATAAAAGAGATCTTAGAGGCTGAAAAGAGGATATTTATTTCAGGTAAATTACACAATCAAAAAGGGCTCATAAGGTATATAAGGGTGGAAGATGCCTATGTGTCTATTCAGTTAAAGAGGATCTTTGATAGTCTTGATCTGGGAAGATATGCAAAAGGGGGGATGAGGTGCCCTGTATGTAATAATTCCCTTTATATTGAAAAGCCATTGCCCATCTGCTATGCTTGCGAAGAGTTTTCCATGGAGCTTTGGAATAGGATTATGAAATTCTATGTATATTATGATACATATGGAAGGGCAAAGAAGGCCATAACAGAAGAGGAGTTAAAAAGACTTTACAATAATAGCACTGAAAGATTCTTAAAAGAGGCATCAAGGGATCTGGAAGATAGAGAAGGTAATAGAAAGGGAAATGTGGGGGTATTGATGTTTAATGACCGAAAAGAGCTTCAGGACTTTTTAAACTCCTTGGGAGACGAGATAGAGGGATTTTACAGGTGCAAGGAGGAATCCAGACCTTATAACTTTTAAGATCCCGCCTTCCTGATCCAGATTGTGCCAGATCTGGTATCTAATAGCTCAATCCCCATCTCTTTTAATCTCTCCCTTATCTGATCGGCCTTCTTCCAATCCTTTGCCTTCCGTGCCAAGTCTCTTTCTTCAACTAACCTGTCTATCTCCATATCTTCTTCACTGATTTCCATATCCATTATTCCCAATATGGAATCTATGGCAGAAAGTGCATTCATTATCTTTTCTTTGTCTGTATCTCCAATTCCACGAGTCTCAATTAAGGGATTTATCCTGTGCATGAACTTATAGATATGGGAGATTGCCCATGCCACATTGAGATCCTTATCTAAGGAGGAGGCAGATCCATGGCTTAGATCATATATATATTGATCTATATCAGGATTCTCTCTACCCTTAGGTGCAAAATGGACTCTTCTTATAAAGCTATTTAACCTAAATAGGGTATTTTGAAAGTGTTTCAGCTTGGAAAATGAAAATATCAGAGGTCTTCTGTAATGTCTGCTAAGAAGCCAGAATCTTATCTCCTTTCCTCTATATCCCATCTCTATCAGATCTTTTACTGTCCAGTCCCTTTCTGAGATTACCTGCTCACTATGTATCCAGTGATTTGCAAGCGCTCTTCCATTAAGTGCCTCACAAATTGCTATGGAGTTTTCATGATGGGGAAAGATTAGTTCAACTCCACTGGTATATATATCATAAGGTCTTTCTAAATTCATCATTGCCACTGTTACACATTCAAGATGCCAACTGGGTCTCCCATTTCCCCAGGGTGTATGGAAATATATACCCTCCTTGAGCTCCTTAAGGGTAGATCTCTTAAAAAGGGTGAAATCTCTGGGATTTTCCTTTTCATATCTTTCAAGATCCACTGTCTTTCCTATCTTTATCTTTTCCATATCTATCTTAGAAAGCTTTCCATATTCTTTAAATCTGGAGATATCAAAATAGATGGATCTCAACTTTTCATATGCATAGCCCTTTTCCATTAGACCCTTTACTATCTCAATCATATCTTTGATGTGATCAGTGGTGCGGGCCATCTCAGCGGGTACTTTTATATTCAATAGTTTCAATACCTCAGTGAACTTCTTGAAATAATTATTAGTAAAGTCTCTAAGAGGAATTCCTCTTTTAATTGCACCTTCAATGGTATTGTCATCCAGATCAGTAAGACTCATCACATGTCTTACACTATATCCCTTTGATTTCAGATATCGGCAAAGAAAGTCTGCAAAGACAAGCCTCCGAGCTTCTGCAATATCAATATCTTTGCAGAGTGTGGGGCCACACGAAAATATCTCTATCGTATCTTCCTCAATGGGGGAAAGCTCTTCAACCTCCCTTTTCAATGTATTAAACAGGAATATACCTGATCTCCTCTTATACATAAATAAGGGGGTGCTAAGATACCTCTCTCCTCCATCTGGAAAGATCACCACAATCTTCCCTCTATCAATGAGATGGGAAACCTTAAGAGCACCACAAAGAGCCGCTCCAGAGCTCATCCCCACAAGCAGCCCCTCCCTCTTTGCTATCTGTCTTACCATATCAAATGCCTCTTCATCTTCCACATTTACCATATAGTCCACTCTGGCCCTTTCAAAGATGCCAGGGCTATATGACTCTTTCATATTCTTAAGCCCCTGTATCTTATGTCCCAGATATGGCTCTACCCCAACAATCAAGATCTTTTGATTAAATTCCTTAAGCCTTCTCGATATACCCATAATGGTCCCAGTAGTTCCAATGGCACTTACCACCATATCTACCTGGCCCTGAGTCTGTTTCCATATCTCAAGTGCTGTTCCATGATAATGAGAATGCCAATTGAAGGGATTGTTAAATTGATCTGCAAGCCAATATCTTTCAGGTTCTTCCCTTGCAATACTGTATGCGTATTCAATGGCACCATCAGTTCCAAGATCTGAAGGTGTAAGATATAGATCTGCTCCAAAGGCCCTGAGTATCTTTTTTCTCTCCTCACTCACTGACTCTGACATGATAAATAGGCATCTATATCCCTTTATGGCAGAGATCCATGCAAGTCCAATCCCTGTATTTCCACTGGTTGCCTCAAGTATTATCTTTTCCCCTGTAAGCTCACCTCTCTTTTCGGCCCCTTCTATCATAAAGAGTGCTGGCCTATCCTTTACAGATCCACCAGGATTAAATGATTCAAGCTTTGCATAGATCTCAACCCCTCTTTTAGGGGAAAAGCTCTTTAGTTGCACAAGGGGTGTATTTCCAATGTAATCCAAGATATTGTGATATCTCTTTTCCATCTTCCAAACTCCATAATTAAGATGATATCAATTTTTTGAGATATCTCCTTTCAGGAAGGCCCCCCTTAAGGGGATACTGCCTGAAAGGAGAATTAACATATACAGACTAAAAGAGAAGGGGAGAGGGTATCAAGGTTAGGAGGAAGGAAAGGATTTCTATATATATTTAGAGACCTTTGCATAATCCCTTTTTTACACTGGGGGTTATACCCCCAGACCCCTGTCATTGCGAGCGAAGCGAAGCAATCTCATAGCTTTTATAGATTG
>CAYTXJ010000108.1:0-7376 GCA_964440775.1 uncultured Desulfobacteraceae bacterium
GGGGGGGGGGGGGGGTAAGACTTATAATTCTCTTTAAAATACCCTTTAAAATTCCCTCTTCCATCTGAATGAAAAGCTTATTAATAATTACGTTTATATTCTATTCCCTGTTTTAAGGACGTCAAGCAAAAAGTAAGGTATATAAGTAAAGATTCAGAGTAATTTGGATTAGCAAAGATCTTATAGATAGAGTTATCTGTTCTTAAGGCATTTCCAGAAGCAGAGGTAAGGTCAGTGCTTATTGCCATAGCCATTAGAGAGATTATAGGGGGATAAATCGGAGAGGGATAGAAGGGGCAGAATACTCTGCCCCTTCTATATTATTTTCCTTGCATCATTGCCTCAATGTCTTCATCCACGCTACCGATCTGTTTTATATCAAAGTTTTCCACCAATACCTTTGTAACATTGTGAGATAGGAATGCAGGAAGGGTGGGTCCAAGCCTTATTCCTTTAACGCCCAAGTGAAGTAGGGCCAGGAGCACAGCAACTGCCTTCTGTTCATACCAGCCTATATCAAAGGAGAGGGGAAGTTCGTTAATGTGGCTTAGCCCAAATGCCTCCTGAAGTTTCATGGCAATTACTGCAAGCGAATAGCAGTCATTACACTGCCCTGCATCCAATACCCTTGGGATACCACCTATATCACCCAGATCCAGCTTGTTGTAACGGTATTTAGCACAACCTGCTGTAAGAATCACCGTATCCTTTGGAAGCCTCTTTGCAACCTCTGTAAAATATTCCCTGGATTTATGCCTTCCATCACAGCCTGCCATGACGATAAATCTCCTGATAGCTCCTGATCTTACAGCATCCACCACCTTATCTGCCAGCGAAAGCACCTGTGATCTTGCAAAGCCTCCAATTATCTTCCCAGTTTCAATCTGAATGGGTGGCTTACATCTCTTTGCAAGTTCAATTACTTCAGAGAAGTCTTTGCTTCCACCCCTGGCTCTCTCAGGGATATGTTTTGCACCTGGATAGTTCACTACATCGGTTGTAAAGAGCCTTTCCAGATAGGTGTTGTCTTTCTTAAGTGGTATCAGACAGTTAGTGGTCATAATAATTGGGCCATTAAAGGATTCAAACTCCCTATTTTGATGCCACCAGGAGCTTCCATAGTTACCCACAAAGTGATCATATTTTTTAAATGCAGGATAGTAATTTGCCGGGAGCATCTCTCCATGGGTATATACATCCACGCCTGTGCCTTTGGTCTGCTCCAACAGCTCTTCCATATCCTTTAGGTCATGGCCGCTGATAAGTATTCCAGGGTTATCCCTGACCCCTATGTTTACCTCTGTAATCTCTGGATGACCATAGGTGGAGGTATTTGCCTCATCCAATAGGGCCATGGTGTTTAGTGCAACCTCTCCTGCCTTTAACACCATCTCTATCATCTCATCCTGTGATAGCTCCTTGGTGGTGGAAGAGAGCGCCTCCATCAGAAACTCATAGATATCATCTCTTTCATATCCAAGCACGGCCGCATGGTGTGCATATGCTGCAATCCCTTTGCAACCAATTACAAGAAGCTCCCTTAAGGACCGCACATCCTCATCCTTTGTTGCGGTGATTCGCACCTCATCAGAATTGGCCTTAGCAATAATCTCTGCCTTATCACCTGATGACCAGGTTGCACAATCGGGAAGCTCAACTGAAAAATCCTTTCCGTATCTTTCTCTGTATGCACTCAGAAATCTGCCTTTTACTTCGTCCCTTATCTTTAGTGCCTCATTGATAAGTTCAATGATCTTTTCATTGTCCCATGCCACATTTGTAATAGTGGTAAAGAGTGACTTGCAGACAAACTTACCCACTGAGGAATCAAGTGCGCCCAGTTCCTTTGCCTTCTCCCCATAGACTGAGATTCCCTTAGTTACATAGATCAGTAGATCCTGAAGATTGGCAGTATCTTCAGGTTTTCCGCAGACACCTCTTACAGTGCAACCCTGATTTTTGGCTGTCTCTTGGCATTGAAAACAAAACATGATAAGACCTCCTTATTTAATTAAATGTTTAAGATAATATCATACAACTTTTTTGATAACTGCCTTGACCTAAGTCAATCTTTTCCGTTTATCATATAAAGAGGTAAATTGGGGCTACCTTGCAAGAATCTCAACTATCTTTGGAAATTTGAGTTCCTCTAAAAAGATACACCGGTCTTCATAGCCCATCCTCAGATTAATATTAAATATTTGACAGTGATTTGAAATTATGTAAAGGAAAATAGCATGGAAAAGTGGAAAGATTTGGCCCGAAGACTCAAAGAGCTTATAAATCCCCCTACACTGGTTGTTGGAGTTAAGTTTTTAAAAGATGAAGGTGAGATCCCTTCTAAGGCCAGAAGACCCCTTAGGGATCTGGGAGTAAAGATGGCACCCTGTCAGGGGGTTGCCATGGCAAGACGGTATGGATGGACTGTTGGTTTTGCAAAGGAAGATGTGGGATGTGCAATTGCATCGCATACCTATGGATGGGATAGGCTGAAGGAGAGTCAGGGTGCTATAAATTTTTTAATTAAGATGAATTATGCAGCTGATGAAAGGGCTGCAAAAGAGATCTTTACAAATTTCCGCTTGCTTGATCTGGGTTATCCTCCTGTTGTGCTCTATTTTCCACTTGAAAGGGCGGTCTTTAAGCCTGATGTGGTTCTCATCTATGTAGATCCTGCGCAGATGATGAGGCTTATTCATGGAGCCACATATCACAGTGGAAGACCTCTTAGGGGCTCTTTTTCAGGCCGTGCCGCATCCTGCACAGAGGGAGTTATTGGAGCATATATGGATCGGGACTCAAAGGTGGTGGTTCCAGGAAATGGTGACAGAGTCTGGGCATCATGTCAGGACTTTGAGATGATTATGGCCATATATGGGGAGAGATTGGAAGAGGTGATAGTGGGGCTTGAAAAGACCCATAAAAAGGGTATCAGATACCCCATTCCCACCTATCTGCGTTATCAGCCAGAGGTGGGATTTACCATTCCCCTTTCAGATATATTCAAACCGGGTGAGATTGAAAAATTTACTAAATAGAATCGATCTGCCCTCTTTTTTATCTCTTTTTCTAATTATTCTTATATTTATAAGCTATTCCTGTTATCCACCATGCTATAGGGTGAGGCTGAGGCCTCAGGATGCCTTAAGGAAGGTGAGGTTTTTTCTACCCACTTTCAAGGATGGTATGGATCTTAAAAGCCTAATATGTGCCCTTGGAAAGAACATTGAATATCTACAAAGGCTTTCACCTGATACCAGTTTTATCTATGGAAAAGATAGATACAAGGTAGATGAGATTATAAAAGGCCAGGAGATGTTGTTGAAATATTTAAAAGACAGAGGGGGGGAGGATCTGGACAAATTTATCAAGGAGCATTTTAACATATATATGGCAAAAGGGGTTGAAGAGAGCGGAAGAGTCCTCTTTACAGGTTACTTTGAACCCATCTATAAGGGAAGCCTTTTTAAAGACCAGATCTATAGATATCCAATCTATACCACCCCTGAGGATCTTATCAAGGTGGATCTCTCCCGGTTTGATCCTTCACTAAAGGGAAAGAGGATTGTGGGAAGGCTTAAAGGAAGAGAACTGATTCCCTATTTTACAAGATATGATATTGATGTGAAAAAGATATTAGGGGGAAGAGGGTATGAGCTCTTATACCTGAAAGACCCCTTGGATGTCTTCTTCTTGCATATCCAGGGTTCTGGAAGGATTGTGCTTCCTGACGGAAGGGCAGTTCATGTGGGCTATGCCTCCACCAATGGAAGGCCATACAGATCCATAGGCAGATATCTTGTAGAAAAAGGCTGCATGGATATAGAGCAGGTCTCCATGCAGAGTATCAGGAAATTTTTAAATACTCATCCTGAGCTAATGGATGAGGTATTAAATTTTAATCCCTCTTATGTGTTTTTTAGAATTGTTAAGGAAGGGCCTTTGGGTAATCTGGGAATCCCCTTAACAGCTATGAGATCCATTGCACTGGATCAGTCGCTCTTTCCAAAGGCAGCGCTTTGCTTTGTTAGATGCATTAGACCTGTAATTGGCTCAGAAGGAGGGATATCTAAGTGGGAGCCTTTTAGTGGATTTATGCTGGTTCAAGACAGTGGTGGTGCAATTAGAGGGCCGGGCAGGGCTGATATATTTTGGGGCTCTGGAAGATATGCAGAGCTCGCTTCAGGACATCTAAGATACCGTGGCAGGCTCTATCTCCTGGCAAAGAAGAAGGATTAGATAGAGAATCTTGAAAAATCTGCTATCTCTAAGAATAGCTCTCTTATATCATGTAACATTGAAACCCTGTTCTCTTTGAGTATCTCATCCTTTGAAAGTATCTCCACATCATCAAAGAGTCTGTCTATGGGAGCTTTTAGCTTCAATAATTCACTTATTGCCAAAGAAAAGCTATTTTTTGATATGTATTGTAAGATTATCTCCCTCTTATTACTAAAGATATTGAATAGCTCTTTTTCCGCAGGTTCTTTAAATAGTGAAGTATCCACATCTCTTTTCTTTTCCCTATTCTTTAAAATATTTGAGATCCTTTTAAATGTTAAAACCAGCTTTTTAAACAGATCCGAATCCCTCTTAAATTGATCCACTGAATCTAACCTGACTCTTAGGGTATGGATCTTTGAAAATCCTACACCCAAGACAGAATCAACAAGCTCTGACTCATATCCTTCACTTATAAGCATATTCTTTAATCGCTCTTTAAAAAAGAGAACTATTCTGTCTTTGAGCTCTGAAGAGTCTATCTCTATCTTTTTGCCAATGAGTTCAATGGATCTATCTATAAGCTCAGCTATGGGGATGTCCCATCCCCTGTCTTCCCATATCCTTAAGATCGCGATTGCGTGCCTTCTAAGGGCATACGGATCAGCAGTTCCAGTAGGTTCTTCACCTATTGCAAAAAAGCCTGAGATGGTATCCATCCTGTCTGATACCCCCACAATGGCTGCAATCTCAGATGATGGAAGCTCCCCTCCAGCCTTTATAGGCAGATAGTGTTCATATATGGCATGGGATATGCTTTCAGGATAACCCTCTATCCTGGCATATTCCTTTCCCATTATCCCTTGTAGTTCAGGAAATTCGGATACCATCTCTGTTACAAGATCACATTTGGAGAGTTTACAGACTAGCTCTATCTCCTCCAATTGGGAAGGAAGCAGTTTTTCTGCAAGAAATCTGGCAAGCTCAGTAAATCTCTTTACTTTTTCATAAGATGTGCCAAGCCTTGCATGATATACCACCCCTTTTAGCTCTTTAAGTCTGTCCTTAAGGGGTGTCTTAAGATCCTCCTCTAAGAAGAACCTTGCATCCTTTAGCCTTGCCCTTAATACCCTTTCATGTCCTTTTCTTACAAGATCCATATCCCTTGCTCTGGTGTTGTTAACAGCTATAAAGTAAGGGATCAGTTTTTGATCTCTATCTCTGAGTGCAAAGTATCTCTGATGGTGCTTCATGGTGGTTATGAGCACAGGCTCTGGAAGGGTTAAGAATCCCCTTTCAAATGAGCCACAGAGTGCAAATGGATACTCAACCATATTGGTTACAGTATCAAGCAGGTCTTCATCAAGGAGGGCAAAACCTGAAACACTGGATGCAGCATCTTCTATCTGTGCCTTTACAAGCTCTTTTCTTTTGAGGGGATCTACAATAACGAATCTATCCATTAACTCTTTCATATACTGAGTGGAGTTATCTACAGTGAAGGTATCTGGGCTCATAAATCTATGCCCTCTTGATAGATTTCCACTCTTTATGCCGGCTATCTCAAATGGAATTGGCTTTCCGTCAAATAGTGCCAATATCCAATGAATGGGTCTTACAAAGGAAAAATTCAGATCCGCCCAGCGCATACTCTTGGGCCAGGGGATCTGAGAGATACACTTGGGTATAAGCTCTTTTAAGACCTCTGAAGTGGCCTTACCTCTTACTGTATCTCTTACTGCCAGATATTCCCCTTTATCGGTCTCCACTATGGATAGCTCTTCAACAGATACATTAAACTTTTTTGCAAAGCCGATTGCCGCCTTTGTAGGAGATCCATCGCTTTCAAATGCTATCCTCTTTGGAGGGCCAATAACCTCTTTTACCATATCACTTTGTCTATCTGCTATATCCTTAAATATGAGTGTCAATCTTCTACATGTTCCAAAGGAAAGGGTCTCTGCCCTTATCTCAATCCTTTCCTCTTCAAGTCTCTTTTTAAAGATCTCCTTAGATGCTGAAATGGCATCGTTTAGATAGCCTGAGGGTATCTCCTCTGTGCCTATCTCCAATAATAGCTCTGGCAATCTCAAATACTCCTTTCTGAATTATTTAAGAGGGGGAAGCCCATCTCTTCTCTCTGCTTTAGATATTGCTTTGAGATAAGCCGTGCCATCTCTCTTATTCTTTCAATATAGCTGTTTCTCTGAGCCACACTTATGGCACCACGGGCTTCCAGCACATTAAATATGTGTGAACATTTAAGACAGTAGTCATATGCAGGGAGCACAAGCCCCTCTTTGCAGATCCTCAGAGATTCCCTTTCACACATTTCAAATATCTCAAATAGCATATCCACATCAGCAAGCTCAAAATTGTAGCGGGACATCTCCCACTCCCCTCTCTTATGAATATCTCCATATGTGATATGCTCATTCCATTTTATATCAAACACATTGTCTTTTCCCTGAAGGAACATGGCGATTCTTTCAAGTCCGTATGTGATCTCAACAGAGATAGGATCAAGCCTTATGCTTCCTGCCTGCTGGAAATAGGTAAACTGGGTTATCTCCATTCCGTCAATCCAGACCTCCCATCCAAGACCAGATGCACCCAGAGTGGGTGATTCCCAGTCATCCTCCACAAAACGGATATCGTGTTCCAACGGGTCAATTCCGATATATCTTAGGCTCTGAAGATAGATCTCCTGAATCTCCAATGGAGAGGGCTTTATGAGCACCTGATATTGATAGTAGTGGCACAGGCGATTGGGGTTTTCTCCATAGCGTCCATCAGTGGGCCTTCTGGATGGCTCCACATATGCAACTGCCCAGGGCTCAGGCCCTAAGGCCCTTAGAAGTGTGGCAGGGTTAAATGTGCCTGCTCCCACCTCTATATCATAGGGCTGTTGAATCACGCAGCCCTGCTTTGCCCAGAAATGCTCCAATTTAAATATAAGCTCCTGAAATGTCATAAAAAGGGTTCTCCCTCAAAAATTATTCTAAGAGCTTTGAAAAATTCAAAGCTCTCTATTCTGGCTGAAAAATATCACTCTATGGGATTTTCTGTCAAGGATCATAAGACTTGATCATGGGTGCATCAAATTTGTAAGATTGAAAGAGATAATCTGATCTATGGAAAGATCCTAAGGAGGG
>CAYTXJ010000109.1:0-7081 GCA_964440775.1 uncultured Desulfobacteraceae bacterium
ACGAGTCAGAAGACCTGCCTGGGTCTTAAAGAGGTCATAGCCTTCGGGGATTAAGGCAGGCCTCTGGGTGGTTCAGAGGATAAAAACGGGAAATCCCTGAATCAGCTTAAAAGGCTGATTCAGGGATTTTTAATTTTATGGGAGGTTTTAAAGATGTATATCTACTGGAAGATCATGGAAGAGCTCATGTTTTTGGGGGAGATGTTTCACATAAGGGATCCCTCAATCTTAAGGGAGCTTAAGAGATGGCTTAAGAGGCATAATTTTCGCTACTTGGAAGGGAAACAGATAATGAAAGACTTTTGAGAAGGAGGTTTAAAAGATGAAAAGGGTATTAATGGTCTTTTATCTGCTATCTGTATTTTCTTTTTTAGGTACGATGATAGCAAATGGGGAAGAGAAGTCTGTGCCAACACTTGAAGAGGTGGTGGTAACTGCCACAAGGTATGAACAGAAGGTAGAGAAGATCCCTGCCATGGTAACCGTATTAGATAAGGATGAGATAGAAGCAAGCGGTGCACAGTCTATACCGGAGCTTCTACAATTTTTGGGTGGTATTACAGTAAGGGATCTAAACGGAAACGGTAATAATCAGGTGGTTGACATGGGTGGTTTTGGAGAAAGTGCAGATAGACATGTGGTGGTTTTAATAAATGGAAGAAGAGTAAATCCCATTGACCAATCAGGAATAAGGTGGACAAGTATTCCCATTGAAAATGTGGAAAAGATTGAAATACTTCATGGCTCTGGCTCTGTCCTTTATGGAGATAATGCAATTGGTGGGGTTATAAATATCATTACTAAAAGGATAAAAGAGGATCAAAGGGTAGATTTTAAGTTATTAGGTGGGAGTCTTGAAACAGGTAAGGCAGACATAGAGATCGGATTTAATAAAAAGGGATCAGGCATACAGATGGGATTTTGTCAATTTACTACAGATGGATATAGAGAGAATTCACAGGCAAATCGTGAGAATTTTTATCTAATGTTAAGACATAAAACAGAAGGACCTATATCTTTGAGCTTTCGGATGGATTCAGCCTATGCAGATTATGAGCTTCCTGGTTCCCTTACAGAGGCACAGATGAATCAGGACAGACGGCAATCTATAACTCCCAATGATGGAGGTGAAGATGAAGATATATCATTATCTGTATCAATTGAAGCTGATTTTGAAGAAAAGGGTCTATTTAATATTACTTTGAACAGAAGAGATGAAGATAGAAGAAGTGAAATTATCTCTTGGAATAGCATTATGGATTTTAATATCATTACTCATGGCCTTGTTTTTCAATATATTTTGGATAGTTTCATTCATGATCACGAAAATCGACTTACCGCAGGTATTGATATCTACGGTGTTGACTATGAGGCCAATCGTAATAGTGGACAGGGGATATATGATCATTCAAGAGATACCTTTGCTGGATATATCCAAGAAGAGTTTAACCTCTCTGACTCATTGGTTTTAAATTCAGGTATACGATACGAATCGGTAACAACTAAACTTGGGGGAGTTGTTGGAGGAAATGAGGTGGGAGTCAAGTTTGATGATGGAGAATGGGCATGGAATGTTGGATTAGCATACAGCTTTATAAAGGATTCTAAGATCTATGGGAGAATATTTAGATCCTTCAGATATCCAGTTGTGGATGAATATATGCTACTTTTTACAGGTGCAGTAAACACTAATTTAAAACAGGAGACAGCAATTGGGTATGAGATAGGATTAAAGTTTTTAAAGGATAAGATAAGAGGGGATCTAAGAGCCTATATTTTGGATGTAAGCGATGAAATAGCATGGAATAATGTCACATTTCAAAATGAAAATTTGCAGGATACAAGACATACTGGTGTTGAACTTAATCTTAATATAAGGCCTTTTAATATATTGGGTATCTATGGAGGAATAGGGTATCTAAATGCAGAATTTGACAAAGGGCCCAATGAAGGTAAGAGAATTCCACTTGTGCCTGAATGGAAAGGCAATCTGGGTATAAATATATTTCCAATAAAGGGACTGAGAATAAAGACCCAATACAGTTTCGTAGGAAAAAGGTATTTTGGAAATGACTATGGAAATACTCAAAAAGAGATGGAAAGTTATGATACTCTTGATATCTATCTGAGTTATAGGCTTAAGAATATTGAATTTTTTATAAATGGAAAAAATATCTTTAATGAGAAATACAGCGACTATGGATTTTATTCCAGTTGGGTTAACTCATTTAATTATTATCCAATGCCTGAAGCCACATTTTTAGGAGGAATTAATATGGTATTTTAGCCATAGTTTGAGAAATTAGATCAAGAGCTGTATTTTTTATTATCTGAAGGAGAGGGGCCATTGGCAAAGGGATTGATGTTTCTTGGCACAGGAAGTGATGTGGGAAAGTCTATAGCGGTGACTGCATTTTGCAGAATCCTTAGTCGAAGGGGATTTAAAGTGGCCCCTTTTAAGGCACAGAACATGTCTAACAATTCCTATGTAACAGTAGAAGGGGGTGAGATAGGAAGGGCCCAGGTGGTGCAGGCAGAAGCCTCTGGGCTCCTCCCTTCCATACATATGAATCCTGTGTTGCTTAAGCCTTCAAGTGGAGTGGGGTCTCAGGTTGTGATTCATGGAAAGGTATTCAAACAGATGGATGCCATGAAATTCTATCAGCTTAAGCCTATTTTGAAACGACCCATTTTGGACTCCTACAATTTTCTTTCTCAGCGATATGATATTGTCTTGCTTGAAGGTGCTGGGAGTTGCTGTGAGATGAATCTAAAAGATAGAGATCTTGTAAATCTTCCCATGGCAAAGGAGGTGGGCGCAAGATGCATACTGGTTGCTGATATTGATAGAGGAGGAATATTTGCCCAGATCATTGGAACAATGGAGCTTATGGATAGAGATGAAAGGGATATGGTTATTGGCTTTTTAATAAATAAGTTTAGAGGTGATCCAAGACTGTTTGAATCAGGTATTGAATATATTGAAAAAGCTACGGGAAAGCCTGTGCTTGGACTGATCCCTTATTATCACAATATCATGATAGATCCTGAAGATTCAATGATACTTCAGAAAGACAGGAAAAGATCAAGGCCATTGAGACAAGATGCTATAAACATTGGGGTTGTAAGACTTCCTTCCATTTCCAACTTCACAGACTTTGAGCTATTGGAAAGGGAGCCTGATGTGGTATTGAATTATCTTTCCAGCCTAAAGGAACTGGATACACGATATGATATGCTCATAGTGCCAGGATCAAAAAATGTGATCTCAGATGGGATCTGGCTTGAGCGAACGGGATGGAAAAGGAAGATAAGAGAATTTAAAAAGCGTGGAAAGTGGATCTTGGGTATCTGTGGAGGATATCAATTGATGGGAAAAGAGATTAAAGACCCCTGGGGAGTGGAATCAGATAAGGGGAAAATCAAAGGATTAGGGATTTTGCCTGTTGAGACTGTGCTTGAAAGAGAAAAGATCGTAAGAGAAGTTGTAGGTATCTGTCTGATAAATAGGAAAAGGATAAAGGGCTATGAGATACATATGGGAAGAACAAGGGTTGTGGAACGTAGTGGAAGGCCATTTTTAAAAATCCATAGACCTGGCAAAAAAGCGGCCTGGATTGATGGATGGGTAAGTGAAGATGAAAGGATCTTTGGAACATATGTGCATGGTATTCTGGACTCCTCTGGATTTAGAGCCGAATTTTTAAATCAGATCAGAAGGGTAAAGGGACTTAAGCAGAGAAGGCCTAAGCGAGGAATATCAGCACGCGAAAAGGAATATGATAAGCTTGCAGATCACTTTGAAACCCATTGTGAGGTGGATAGAATCATCCAGATGGCAATACAAAGTTAGCAAAAGACCATATTCTGAAAAATTTGACACAAGGTTATATATGATATAAGATGTATTAATAATACACATGAGGAGAAAAGATAGATATGAGTATAAGAGTTCAGGTTATTTTAGATGAATCTGAAGCAGCACTCTTTAGAGCACAGGCCAAAAGGGATGGTAAATCTCTGAGTGCATGGCTTAGGGAGGCAGGAAAGAGGCTTCTTGAGGAAAGGCAGAGTCAAGAAAAGATGTCTGATCCTGAAGACCTCAGGTCTTTTTTTCAAAAATGCAATATGGAAGAGAAAGGGAGAGAGCCTGATTGGGAAGAATACAAGAGATTGATTGAGGTAGGATATGCAAAAGGAGGAAGGGAGTGATATTTGTTGATACTAATGTATTTGTCTATGCCGTTGGTAAGCCACACCCTTTAAGAGAGGAGGCACAGGAATTCTTTATCTCTTCAAAGAAGAGTAGAAAGAAGCTTGTAACCTCTGCAGAGGTGCTTCAGGAATTAATCCATATATATCTTCCTGTAAATAGGATCTCTACTTTAGATTCTGCCTTAAAACTGGCACGGGGTGTAAGTGATGAGATATTGCCAATTGAAGAGCAGACGGTTATTCATGCAAGACAGCTCTTAGAAAGCTTTCCCTGGCTTTCACCAAGAGACCTTTTGCATTTGGCTGTATGTCAAATATACGGGATAAAATATATAAAGACATATGATCGGGCCTTGGAATCAGCCTCAAAAAAGGCCCTATAGCTCTTAAAATGATGCATGAATCTCTAAAGCCGATTCATGGTGGTATGCCAGAGGCAGAATTCAAGAGATTTGGCCTCAGGGTGGATAATGTGTTGGATTTCAGTGTAAACCTTAATCCCTTTGGTCCACCACAGATTATAAAGGAAAACTGGTTAAAACTATTTAAAAGGATAGATAGATATCCCCATCCTGAAGGGAGAGGAATAGTTGACTTCTATAGATACAGGTTTGGGATTAAGGCAGAGTGCTGTCTTTCTGGAAATGGATCTACTGAGCTTATTTATCTAATTCCGCGCGCTCTCCATATTAGAAGGGCTGTGGTAATTATGCCTTCGTATTATGACTATATACGCGCATCTACAATTTCAGGTGCTGAAATTATTCCTGTTTTTCTATCTTCTGAAGATTCATTTTCTTTACCTGATATGGATACAATTAAGTCTGCACTTAAGGATGCAGATGCTATCTGGTTAGGGCGGCCAAATAATCCAACTGGCACCCTTTTTAAAAAAGAAAAGATTCTCTATTTAGCAGATAATTTCCCAAGTAAATGGATCTTGGTTGATGAGGCATTTATACAATTTTTAAAAGATTGGGAACATGAAAGCCTTCTCTTTGAACCCCAGAGATATAATCTGGTGGTGGTTCACTCCCTTACCAAGTTTTACTCCCTTGCAGGGATAAGGGCAGGAGCAGTGATAGCACACCCAGATGTAATTGAAAGGATCAAAAGACTTAAGGAGCCCTGGACTGTAAATGGAGTTGCAGAGGAGATAGCACGGCTACTTATCAGATGTGAGGAATATGAAGAGGAATCCAGAAGAGAAGTCCTTAAGGAGAGAGATAGGGTATATGAGATATTAAAAAAGATAGACGGTGTTCTTCCCTATCCATCTGTGTGTAATTTTCTGCTCTGCAGATGGAATTGCACCGACAATTTAGATGATCTTATCTGCCATCTACTTAAAAACAGATGCTATGTAAGGGATTGCAGAAATTTTCAGGGACTTGAAGGGAATTTTTTTCGTTTGGCAATCCGAAAGAGAGATGAAAACAACAGGCTTCTATGTCTTTTAAAGGAGGTGAATCTCGTATTTCAGCGCTGATATTGGCATCTGCATTTCTGCTGGATATGGTCTTAGGTGATCCAGCGTTTAGCTTTCATCCAGTGCGTCTTCTTGGTCATATTATAGTCTATATTGAAGATGCTCTTAAAAGAAGAGGTTGGAATGGAAAGGGAGGAGGAATGCTTCTTTTTCTATCTGTTTCAGGTATTTCAGTTGGGATTGTCGCAGGCCTTCTGTATATTTCAAAGACGGTTCATAATATACTTTATTTCTTTGTTTCAGCCCTATTTTGCTATTTTGCCATTGCCCTTAAAGATCTAAAGGCACATATATATGCTGTCTATTTTGGCTTGGAGAAAAGAGATATCACCTTAGCTAAGAAGGAACTATCTAAGATCGTAGGAAGAGATGTGAGGGCTCTTAATTG
The DNA here is from genome assembly GCA_964440775.1 of uncultured Desulfobacteraceae bacterium. Taxonomy (GTDB): domain Bacteria; phylum Desulfobacterota; class DSM-4660; order Desulfatiglandales; family JALVMZ01; genus CAYTXJ01. The sequence goes on from CAYTXJ010000109.1 coordinate 6,093, forward strand.
CCATGGTATTGTAAGAGCCACCATTGAAAGTATGGCAGAGAATTTTGTAGATGGCTTTCTTTCACCTATATTCTGGTATCTCTTGGGGGTGGGACTTGGCAAATGCTTAGGTATAGATCCTGCTTTGATTGGAATAGGGACAATGTGGTTCTATAAAGCTGTCAATACACTTGATTCCATGGTGGGATATAGAGATGAAAGATATCGTAATTTTGGATCTATAAGTGCAAGAGCGGATGATATTATGAATTTTATTCCATCCAGGATCTGTGTGTTTCCATTTTTTATTGCTGGATTGATTAAGGGATTGGATGTATGGAGTGGTATAAAGACATTTTTAAGGGATAGACTCAAACATGAATCACCCAATTCAGCCCATGCTGAAAGCCTTATGGCAGGCACATTGAATGTGAGATTAGGGGGGCCTACCCTCTATCCAGACGGCTGTAGAGATAGGGAATGGCTCGGTGAAGAATTTAGAGATCCAGATGCAATTGATATAAAAAGGGGAATGTCAATGATAATTATAAGTGGATGGATCACTGTCTGTATAAGTATAGCAGTAGATTTATATATTATAGGATAAGAGCTTTGAAGAATTCAAAGCTCTTATAAAAAAGCTGTAAATGGAATCTGTCATTGCGAGGGTCTTAAAAGACCCATTACACCGTCATTGCGAGGAGCGTTAGCGACGAAGCAATCTCATCCATCAGCGAAGGTTCTTAGATTGCTTCAGCTCCTTCGGAGCTTCGCTTCGCTCGCAATGACAGTGGTCGCAGTGTAAAAAGGGTTATTCAAAGGTCTCAGGATAAAAAGGATATGAATGGGGATAAAAAGAAATTTCGTTTAAAAATGCTGTTTATTGCCTTCACCTTGCTATATCTATCAATTTACATCCAGAAGATTGCGATTCCTTCTACTTTTTATGATGCATCGGGAAGAGCGGTTGAAATTAGTGAAAGACCTCAGAGGATCGTCTCATTGGCACC
>CAYTXJ010000110.1:0-6955 GCA_964440775.1 uncultured Desulfobacteraceae bacterium
TTTTTCTTTGAAGATAAACGCTTTTTGTGAATCTCTATATGGAATTTACCTTTTATATTCTACAAAAAATAAAAAAGGAAGTTTATGGATTCAATTGTCCTTGCAAGCAGAAACAGGGGGAAGATAAGGGAATATGAGGATCTCTTTTTGAAGACCCCTTTTAAGTTAAGGGGAATTGGGGAATTCCCAGATGTTCCTGAAGTCATTGAAGATGGTGATAGCTTTGAGGAGAATGCCTTTAAAAAGGCCCATACCATATCTAAGCATCTGAATCTACCAGCTATCTCAGATGACTCTGGTCTTGTAATCCCTGCCCTTGGGGGTGCTCCTGGCCTGCATTCTGCAAGATTCTTTGGAAAAGAGATTACTGATGAAGAGAGATGTAAAAGGATATTGGAGCTTATGAAAGGAAAGAAGGAAAGATTCGCCTTTTTTGTCTGTGTAATTTGTATAGCAGTTCCTTCTGGGAAGGCCCGCTTCTATAAGGGAAGATGTGATGGTGAGATAACATATGAGCTTTTGGGAAAAGAGGGGTTTGGATATGATCCCATATTCTATTATCCTCTCTATAAAAAGACCTTTGCCCAGATGAAGATGGAAGAGAAGAATGGTGTAAGTCATAGAGCAAGGGCAATTCAGAGCCTTAAAGAGGATATGGGTAATTTGATAAATTGGATAAGGGAAAATATGGTTGACAATCCCCCTCAATAAAAAGATATTTTATGCCTCTTTTAAACATAGCTGAGAGCTTTGAATTTTTCAAAGCTCTCAGAAAAAACTGTAATTATGGGTTATTTTAAGTTAATTTTTGGGGGTCTGGTCTCCGACCGGGAGGGTCATCCGACCTGGAGGGGGGTGTAACCCCCAGTGTAAAAAGGGGTTATGCAAAGCTCTCATAGCTAAAGGTTATGATAAATGAAGGATATTGAATCATTATGTATCAATACCATTAGAGTGCTTTCTGGAGAATGTATAGAGAGGGCCCATTCAGGTCATCCCGGAATATGTATGGGTGCTGCGCCTATGGCATTTGTGTTATGGACCAAATTCCTCAAACACAACCCTCAAAATCCCAGATGGCCCAATAGAGACAGATTTATTCTGAGTGCTGGACATGGAAGTATGCTTCTATACTCGCTCCTATTCCTTTCAGGATATGATATCAGCCTTGAAGATCTCAAAAGTTTTAGACAATGGGGGAGCATAACTCCTGGTCATCCTGAATATGGGCTTACACCAGGTGTGGAGACCACTACAGGCCCTTTGGGTCAGGGCTTTGCAAATGGGGTAGGAATGGCAATTGCAGAAAGATTCTTGGCAGAGCATTTCAATAGGCCCGGTTTTGAGATAGTGGATCACCACATATATGCCATTGTAAGCGATGGAGACCTTATGGAAGGGATTTCCCATGAGGCTGGCTCCTTAGCAGGGCATCTCGGGCTTGGAAAGCTCATATACCTCTATGATGACAACAGAATAACAATAGATGGAAGTACTGATATTACTTACACTGAAGATAGACTTAAGAGGTTTGAGGCATATGGCTGGCATGTGCAGAGTGTATCTGATGGAAATGACTTAAAGACAATTGAAGATGCCATAAAAAGGGCAAAGGATGAGACAGAGAAACCATCTCTTATTGTCATAAGGACTCATCTTGGCTATGGCTCCCCTAATAAACAGGATCATCCATCGGCTCATGGTGAGCCTCTGGGAGAGCAAGAGCTTAAACTTACTAAAGAGAGGCTTGGCTGGCCTCTGGATAAGGAATTCTATGTGCCAGAGCAGGTATTGGAATACTTCAGGAGGGCTGTTTCAAGGGGAAGAGAATGGGAGGAGGAGTGGAATCATACCTTTTCTGAATACAGAAAGAGATACCCGGAGCTATCATCTAAATGGGATAGGTGGATGAGAGGGAAGATTGATCTTAGCTGGGAAAGGGAGCTATTAAGGTTTTCTCCGGATTCCAAAGGAATGGCAACCAGGGTTGCATCTGGAAAGACACTAAATATTATAGCAAGGCATGTCCCTAACTTAATGGGTGGATCAGCAGATCTATCCGGGTCCAATAAGACCATTATTGAAGGAGAGGGAAGGTTTCAAAGAGGAAATTATGGCGAAAGAAATATCCATTTTGGGGTAAGAGAACACGCCATGGCAGGAATACTAAACGGAATGGCCCTTCATGGAGGCGTTATCCCATATGGAGGAACCTTTTTGGTCTTTTCAGACTATATGAGACCATCTATGAGACTGGCTTCAATGATGAAGCTAAAGGTCATATATATATTTACACATGATAGCATCGGAATCGGTGAAGATGGCCCAACTCATCAGCCCATAGAACAGCTTACCACCCTCAGAGCCATGCCCCAGTTGACCGTGATCAGGCCCTGTGATGCAAATGAGACAAGGGTGGCATGGAAGGTGGCCTTAGAGGTGGAAGGCCCGGTTGCATTGATCCTTTCAAGACAGGCTCTTCCTATTATTGACAGAACAGAGTTTAATTCTGAAGAGGGGCTATGCAGGGGAGCATATATCCTGAATAAAGAAGAAGAAGGCCCTGATATTATTCTCATTTCAAGCGGCTCGGAAGTGCATCCCACAATTGAGGCATATAGGTTGTTGAAGACACAGGATATAAGATGCAGAGTTGTAAGTATGCCATCATGGGAGCTCTTTGATGCACAATCCGAAGATTATAGGCGGGAGATCTTGCCAGCGGATATCAAAAAGATTGTAATTGAGGCCGCATATCCACTTGGATGGGAACGATATGCTGGATGTAATTCAACCATAATGGGTATTAAAAGATACGGAGCCTCTGCACCCTATAAGGTGCTCTTTGAAAAGTTTGGCTTTACCCCCCAGGATATAAGAGATGAGGCATTAAGACTTCTAAAAAGCTCTTAAGGAAGGTATTCTCTCCTTACATTATGGATTGCATGGAATATATTCCCTTTTATCTTGGGATCTTCTCTATAAAGTGATCTTAGAAGCCCTCTTATCTTCTCTCTTTTTGAGTTTTTGGAAGATGGACAGAGCTGATCTATGGTAGGGAACTGCATCTGCTTTGAAAATCTGATAATTAGGGATTTCTCTGTTAAATAAAAGGGGCGGATGATATGGAATCTGCCATTAAAAAAATCCTGAACAGGTTTAATGGTGCTTATAGAGCCACTGTAGAGGAGATTTATTAAAAATGTCTCAATTACATCGTCTTTATGATGGGCAAGTGCAATCTTATTGCATTTAAGCTCATCAGCAATCTCAAAGAGTAATCTCTTCCTATGCCATGAACACAGAAAACAGGGATTTTCTCTGTTTTCCTCTGAATGTGCCCTGATTCCTATATCTGTAGGGACTATGCGATATTTGACGGAGATGGATTCAAAAAATTCTTTTAGCTTATCCTGGGTGTTTCCACCAAATCCAAGATCAATGTGTATGGCATATAACTCATATTCTATTGGAATCCATCTAAGCCTTTTCTTTAAAAGATATAATAGGCTTAGACTGTCCGACCCTCCAGATACTCCCACCAATATCCTGTCTCCATCCTCTATCATATTGCGTTGGGTTATGGCCTTTCCCATCCATCTTATAAGCTCTTTTTCAGCTGATGACATGATGCCTTAATACGTTCTCTTTCCAAATAAAAGGGTTCCAATCCTAACCATGTTTGCACCCTCTTCAATGGCAACTCTATACGAATCTGACATTCCCATTGAAAGATATTTCATCTCAACACCGTCTATCCCTATTCTGATCTTTTCAAAGAGCTCCTTGGTGAGTCTAAAATAGGGTCTGAGATCCTCTGGATCTTCTAAAAAGGGGCCCATGGTCATAAGACCCATTATCTTAATGTTTTCAAATCTGGATATATCCTGAACTATTGACAGAGCATCTTCTGGCATAACACCCGATTTTTGCTCCTCTTTTGCGCTATTTATCTCAATGAGCACAGGCATAATCTTCCCGATCTTTTTACACTGTTTATCTATCTCTTTTGCAAGCCTAACTGAATCAACTGTTTCAATCATATCAAATATCTTAATTGCCTTTTTAACCTTATTTCTCTGAAGATGCCCTATCATATGCCACTTTACCCTATTCCCTACCACATTATATGCCCTCTCTGCCTCTTGCACATAATTTTCGCCAACGATCTTAAGCCCAGCCTCTGTGGCCTCCAAGATCTCTTCTGGAGTCCGTGTCTTTGCTGCACCTACAAGAATCACACCCTCTGGAAGCTCACTTAGAATCCTCTTTACATTCTCTGCTATAATAGCTCCCATAACCTTTTCCTCCTTGCTTCATCTAATCCTAATCTTTCATCATCTTTAACCTCATCCATCAGTTTAGCTAAACCATAGTCTTCAATGATCTCTTCTATCTTCTCAAATTCATCTATAGGTATCTGAACAGCAACAGGCCTCTGATTTTCATCAAAGAGGATCTTTTTATGAATTTTAAGCATATTATTATCCTCCCATCTAAATTAATACAAAATAAATTTAACACAAATTTATCTTCTAATAAAGGTAAAGAATTTTATTGTTTGACACGGTGAGTTTATTAAAAATAATTACTTAGATAAGGGAATATACTATGGAAAAAGAGCTCTTATATGATCCTCCATCCAGCTTCATAACAGATCTAATTGAAGAGGATATCCGAAAGGGCACATATGGAGGAAGGGTGCATACCCGCTTTCCACCTGAGCCCAATGGATATCTACACATAGGCCATGCAAAGGCCATATGTCTTAATTTTGGAATAGCACAGAAATATGGTGGAAAATGTAATCTCAGGTTTGATGATACCAACCCCACAAAGGAAGAGCCCCATTATGTAGAGGCAATAAAAGAGGATGTAAAGTGGCTGGGATTTGATTGGGAAGACAGGCTCTATTATGCATCTGACTATTTTGATAAGCTCTATGAATTCGCAATAGATCTCATCAAAAAGGGGAAGGCATATGTGGATGATCTGAGTGGAGAGGAGATAAGAAGATATAGGGGCACACTTACCGAGCCAGGGAAAGAGAGCCCATATAGAAATAGGTCAGTGGAAGAGAACCTAGACCTTTTTGAGAGGATGAAAAAGGGGGAGTTCCCCCCTGGTTCCAAGGTGCTGAGGGCAAAGATAGATATGTCTTCACCCAATCTGAATTTGAGAGATCCAGTAATGTATAGGATTCTTGATATGCCTCATCACAGGACTGGCACGAAGTGGTGTATCTATCCCACATATGATTTTACTCATGGACAATGTGATTCCATTGAAGGTATAACCCATTCTCTGTGCACCCTTGAATTTGAAGATCATCGTCCCCTTTATGATTGGTTTATAGAACAGCTTGAGATTCATCACCCAAAACAGATTGAATTTGCAAGATTAAATCTGACACATACGGTTATGAGTAAGAGAAAGCTGAATATGCTTGTTCAAAAGGGACATGTATGGGGTTGGGATGATCCCAGGATGCCAACTATTGCTGGCCTAAGAAGAAGGGGATATACACCCAGTTCTATCAGGAAGTTTTGTGAACGTATTGGTATCTCTAAAAAAGAGAGTATTGTGGATATATCCCTTCTTGAACACTGTATAAGGGAAGAGCTAAATAAGACTGCCCAGAGGGTGATGGCTGTCTTAAATCCACTTAGGGTTATAATAGAGAACTATCCTGAAGATAGAATAGAGTATCTGGATGCCATCAATAACCCAGAAGATCTTTCTATGGGAACAAGGAAGGTGCCATTCTCTAAGGTTATTTACATAGAAAGGGATGACTTTATGGAGAATCCGCCAAAGAACTTTTACAGACTTGCCCCTGGAAGAGAGGTGAGACTCAGATATGCATATTTTATAAGGTGTATTGATGTAAAAAAAGACAGCGATGGAAATATAAAAGAGATAATCTGCACCTATGATCCAGAGACAAGAGGTGGAGATGCCCCAGATGGAAGAAAGGTGCGTGCCACACTGCATTGGGTCTCAGAAAGGCATGCCTTTGAAGCAGAGGTAAGACTATTTGACCATCTCTTTACCATTGAAAATCCAATGGATGTGGATGTATCAGAACTTGATCGTTTCATTAACCCAGAGTCCCTGATTGTTTTAAGGTCATGTAAGCTGGAGCCATCCCTAAGAGAGGCAATGTCAGGGGAAAGATATCAGTTTGAAAGGGTGGGTTACTTCTATGTGGATCATCTTGATTCTACACCTGGAGCACCTGTCTTTAATAGAATAGTCTCTTTAAAGGATCAGTGGAAACGGATTCAAAAGGCTAATAGAGGATAAAATCGGTTATATATGGATTTGTGGCCTTTTCCCTTGCAATGGTAGAAGTTGGCTGATCCCCATAGTCATGCCCTGGCATTATTATGGTATCATCTGGAAGGGTGAGGATCTTATCTTTTATGGACTGGATTAGCTGATCCAGAGAGGCTCCAGGAAGATCTGTCCTTCCTGCTGCACCCACAAATAGGGTGTCTCCAGTAAAAAGATGGCCATCTCCATAAAGGCATATGGAGCCGGGTGAATGTCCCGGAGTATGTAAGACCATGAGCTTGGCAGTTCCAAATCTTATAATATCCATATCTTTAAGCCTTATATCAGCAGGTGGTGAAGGGGTAAAGCCCATCTCCATTGCCCTCCTTTGCCCCATAGGAGAATTGAAGAGCATATCATCCTTTTCATGCATAAGGATCTTTGCACCTGTAAGCTCCTTAACTCTTAAATTTCCGCAGGTATGATCTGTATGACCATGGGTATTTACAATATAGATAAGCCTGAGTGCCATATCATCTACAAGCTGAACAATTCTATCTTCATCACCTCCTGGGTCTATGACAATGGCCTCCTTTTTTAATGGACAATATATGATATAGGTAAAGACTGCCATTACCCCTGTCACTAATTGTATTATCTCCATAGAGATCTCCTCATA
>CAYTXJ010000111.1:0-6932 GCA_964440775.1 uncultured Desulfobacteraceae bacterium
ACTCTGGATCTTAGCCTGTGGCATAGCTATGCAGGCCTGAAAGCAAAAGATTTACCCCAAGATAGGTAAAGATCACACTTAAAAAGCCCACTATGGATAATACCGCAAGCAGCCTCCCCCTCCATCCCCTTACATATCTACCATGTAAAAACGCCCCATAGATAAGCCAGGTGATCAGCGACCAGGTCTCTTTGGGATCCCATCCCCAATACCTCCCCCATGCATAATGAGCCCATACCGCACCTGTTATGATCCCCAATGTCAACATGACAAAACCTATGGCAATTATCTGATAGGTGAGTTCATCAAGGATATAAACAGGTGGAATAATATTTAAGATAGAAGTATTAGAATTGTCTTTTCTCTGTTTTATAAGATACATAATGCTTAAAGAGAATGCCAAGGCAAAGGCGCCATACCCTACAAAACAGGTAACTACATGAGCGATTAACCAGTTACTCTTTAGCGCCGGGATGAGCGGAGTGATCCTGGATTCCATACCACCATAGGATGCATATACCATTATGAGAAATGCAACAGGTGTGGTAAAGACCCCTGGAGATCTATTTTTTGTCTTAAACTCCACTATCAGATATAGAAGTATTATGGCCCAAGCAAAAAAGATCAGCGATTCATATAGATTTGTAAGTGGAGCATGTCCTATTCCCATCTTATATGATTCAATCCATCTAAGTACTATACCATATGAATGAAGAAGCAGGGTAAAGAGGGTGAGATATGTACCCATTAATCCAAATATATCTTTAAATGTAAAGACCATAATCAGATAGAAGAGGAAACAGAAAAAGTAGAAGAAGGTAACATAGCTCAATATCTCTCCACTATTCATTACTTATCTCCTTCAGAATATCTCTTTAACCTTTCATATAGATACCTGATCTCCTTTTCAAGAGAGACAGGATGCTTATTGCAAGTTCCAGTTATCTCAATCTTTTTAATATTAGGTATAATCTTAATCCATATTCTCTGATGAGATGTAAAAAAGATTATTATAAGACTTACAACTAATAACACAAATCCTATCCAGACCACTGGAATACCAGGGTCATAGGTTATCTGAATCCCTGTATAATATCTTGCACTTATATCCTTCAGGATAAATGTGTAGGGTTTTACAAGTGAAGGATTTAAAATGGGGGATGAAAACATCTCATCCGGAAATCGTCTCTTTAATATCTTAAAGTTTTTAAATATCCAAAACCTTATCTCTTTTCCCTCTCTAAATACCGATATCAGCGCAGCAGGTCCCATAATACCTTTTAGATCTGTATCTAATCTTAGGATCATAAATTTTCCATCATTTTGAGGGAGATCTTCACTTTTGCCCACACTGAGATTATATTGCTTTTCATTTATTCCATATCTTATAATGATATTGGCATCCCTTGAAGGAATAAGGCCATAGTGGGATTGATAAAAATTAATCCCTTTAAATTCAATGGGATGATTTACCAATAAAGCCCCCTCTCTTACAACCTTACCATCCATTATGAATTGAAGATCTGATCTGTATTCCTTAGGAGTTCCATCTGAATAGAGACTTATGGAAAAGTCTTTGCATCTTACCAGAAATCCAAGAGGCCTTAATTTCATGCTATTCCTTAAAAATATCTTCCCTTTCGCTTCTCCTTCCGCAATATTCATATATCCCTCATATCCCCAGATAGATCCCAAGATTGCACCGATTATTATTAAAAGCACGCTTAAGTGCACCAAATATACGCCAAAATAGGAATATCTTCCCCTATCAGCATAGATATAGACTGAGTCATTTGACGAAAGGTTAATTTTCCTATTATATCTTTTATCTAAAAGTCTATTTATCTTTCCTAAGATCTTTTCATTTTCCAGTCTATATGTAAGTACTTGATCCTCTGGAATATCCTTAAACAATCTCTCTCTTGGCTCTTTTGGTCTGAATTTTACAAGTCTAATTGTATTGGGCAGCCTGCTTAGCGAACATACCACCAGATTCATAGCCAATATCCCTACAATAGTTCTAAACCATATGGAATGATACATATCATGAAGTCTTAAGAATCTTATCACCTTTGCCTTACCAGAAGGAATTCTATTTAAAAATCTCTCTCCTTCCTCCTGTTGGGGAATAAGTGTTCCCACAATAGATATAATTGCAAGTATAATAAGTATAAAAAAGGTAAGCTTTACAGATTTAAATGCATTCCATAAGGTTTTAAAAAAACTTTTATTATTTTTATTTCCCATCTAATTTATACCTTTTTAATCTTATTTGTCTTATCTGTTATCATTTATCTTTTTGAAATACAACAAAAGAACCCCTTCAAGGTTTCATTGACCAATTTAAGCATATATGTAATCTATAACATCAAAAATAGACCAATAAGAAAGGAGATGCTCAGTTATGCTGGATTTGAGATTTGTAAGGGATAATCTTCCCATAGTTGAAGATATGCTGGAAAAGAGAGGATATGAACCGGATCTTTCAAGATTTGAATCCTTGGATAAAAGGAGAAGGCAGATAATAAGGGATCTTGAAGAGATGAGAGCTAAAAGAAACACAATGAATAAGGAGATAGGAGAGAAAAAGCGAAAGGGAGAGGATACTTCTAAGATCTATGAAGAGATGAAAGAGCTTTCAGTTAAGATTAAAAAGATGGAATCAGAGCTTGATCCCATAGAAGAAGAGCTTAAAGGAATACTGATGACCATACCCAATATTCCCCATGATTCTGTCCCCATAGGTAGAGATGAAAAGGATAATGCGGTGGTGAGAATGTGGGGAGAGCCAAGAGATTTTGATTTTGATCCCCTGCCTCATTGGGATATAGGTGAAAAACTTGGGATACTTGACTTTTCAAGGGCATCAAAGATAGCAGGAGCCCGATTTGCACTATATATTAGGGAGGGTGCCTTGCTCGAACGGGCGCTCATAAATTTTATGTTGGATATTCATACCAAAGAGCATGGATATACAGAGGTCCTGCCCCCCTTTATGGTAAATACCGCATCCATGACAGGGACAGGACAGCTTCCAAAGTTTAAGGATGACCTCTTCAAGGTGGAGGCCTGGGATCTCTGGCTTATACCTACAGCAGAGGTTCCTGTAACCAATATACACAGAGAAGAGACCCTAAGAGAGGAGGATCTCCCTCTATATTATGTCTCTTATACCCCCTGTTTTAGATCAGAGGCAGGTTCATATGGAAAGGATACCAGAGGATTGGTAAGGCAGCATCAGTTTAATAAGGTAGAGCTTGTAAAATTCAGTATTCCAGAAAGTTCATATAATGAGCTTGAATCCCTTACCCGTAATGCAGAAGAGATATTGAGAAGGCTCAATCTTCCCTACAGAGTTGTATCACTATGCACAGGTGATCTGGGCTTTTCTGCCTCTAAGACCTATGATCTGGAGGTATGGCTTCCTGGGCAAAATGTATATAAGGAGATATCCTCATGTAGCAATTTTGAAGATTTTCAGGCACGGAGGGCACAGATCCGTTTTAAAAGAAGGGGTGCAAAACGGAGCGAATATGTCCACACCCTGAATGGCTCTGGCCTTGCCGTGGGAAGGACGGTGGTGGCAGTCCTTGAAAATTATCAACAAAAGGATGGCTCTGTTATAATACCAGAGGCCCTAAGGCCTTATATGAATGGAATAGAAAGAATCATGCCAAAGATCCCAAGATAGGTTGACCATAGTGAGTCTTTGCAAACGCGATAGCTTCAAGGATCTTAAGATATTATTTTGACAAGGGGGCGGGTAATTATATAATTTAGCATAAATTAAGAGGGAGTGGGCATATGTGTGGAATTGTATGCTATATCGGGAAAGAGATGGCAAGACCGATTCTCATGGAAGGTCTTAAAAGACTGGAATATAGGGGATATGATTCTGCAGGAATTGCCATCCATAATGGTAAAGATATACAGTGCCTCAAGGCGGTTGGAAAGATAGAAGAGCTTGAAAAGAAATTAAATGATAAATCTATATCAGGCACCTGTGGAATAGCACATACCAGATGGGCAACCCATGGAGAGCCCAGTGAATTGAATGCACATCCTCACACTGACATGCACCAGAAGATATATGTGGTTCACAATGGTATCATAGAGAATTATGCTATTCTTAAAAAGAGGCTTCAAAAACAGGGAATACTATTTAGCACTGAGACAGATACTGAGGTTATAGCTCAGTTAATCGCTTTGAATTTCAGTGGAGATCTGGAAGAGGCTGTTCGAAAGACAATGGCTCAGATAGAGGGGACATTTGGAATAGCTGTGATCCATAGAGACATTCCAGATGAGATCGTTATTGCAAGAAGGGGGAGTCCTTTAATAATAGGAATAGGTGAAGGAAGCAATTTTGCAGCATCAGATATTGCAGCTATGATGAGATATACCGATAGAGTAATCTATTTAAATGACAATGAATATGCAACAATTAAGGCAGATAAATATAACATATTTACTGCTCACAGGGCCTATGTGCAGCGGATGCCTGAGACAATAGAGTGGGAATTAAAAGATGCTGAGCTAAACGGATTTCCCCATTATATGTTAAAAGAGATCTTTGAACAGCCAGAGACCATAAAAAATGCGATAAGGGGAAGGCTTGACTCCGGTGAAGGGGTTCCCAGACTGGGTGGTATTATGCCTGTTTGGGATAATTTAAAAGAATGCCGTCACATGGTTATGGTGGCATGTGGCACCTCATATTATGCGGGATATGTGGGAAGGTATCTGTTTGAGACACTAACTGAGGTGGATGTGGAAGTAGAGCTTGCCTCAGAATTTCGTTACAGAAAGCTGAATTTTCCGCCCAATACCTTTATTGTTGCAATAAGCCAGTCAGGGGAAACAGCTGATACCTTAGCCGCAATAAGGGAGGCAAGGAGAAAGGGAGCGGGGCTCTTGGGAATAGTAAATGTGGTGGGAAGCTCCATTGCAAGAGAGACAGATGCTGGTATCTACAATCATGCAGGGCCAGAGATTGGGGTTGCATCCACAAAGATCTTTACCTCACAGCTTGCCATACTCACCCTCCTTGCCCTTTTGCTTGGAAGACACCAAAAGCTATCCCTTACTGAGGGAATTGAGGCCATAAAGGCAATTAAAGAGCTACCAGATCTTGTAAAAAAGGTCTTATCAAAAGACAATCATATATGTGCTATCGCAGAGAAATATTATAGGTACAATAACTGGCTCTATTTGGGGAGAAGATATCAATACCCAATTGCAATGGAAGGGGCCTTGAAATTGAAGGAGATAGCCTATATCCATGCAGAGGGATATGCTGCTGGAGAGATGAAACATGGTCCTATTGCACTTATCAATCCTGATATGCCCACTGTGGCACTCATCCCAAAGGATTCCATGTATGAGAAGATGATAAACAACATTAATGAGATAAAGAGTAGGAGAGGCCCTGTGATAGCTATTGCCACAGAGGGGGATAAAGAGGTTAAGGAATTGGCTGATGATATTATAGAGGTTCCCCATACCCTGGAATATCTCTACCCCATACTCACTGTTATTCCATGCCAATTATTGGCATACCACTGTGCAAGGCTTCTCAATAGAGATATCGATAAGCCAAGAAATCTTGCAAAGAGTGTTACAGTGGAGTAGTCGGAAATTATGGAAGAAAGAAAAGACAAAGTCCTTAAAGAGGTATTTAAAAGGATAGATGAACTTAGACCCTACGTCATATATCTTCAAAGGGAGATGGTCTGCAGACCTGCTCTTGGCCCTGAAAATGGGGGAGACGGAGAGCACGAAAAGGCAGAATTTCTTTGGCATGAGCTTAAAAGCCTCTCCCCTGATATGCTTGAAGATATTAGAGCAATGGATGACAGGGTGAGCAGAGGTTATAGGCCTAATATAGTAGCTATCTGGAAAGGCAGTGGTAAAGGTAAAAGGAGGATATGGGTTCTCGGACATATGGATATTGTCCCCCCTGGAGATAGCTCTCTTTGGAAGACCGATCCATATACCCTGGTTGTTAAAGATGATATTCTAATAGGAAGGGGGGTAGAAGATAATAATCACGGAATAATTAGCCCCCTTTTGGCTATAAAGGCCATAAAGGAGCAGGGTCTAAATACAGAAAATGATATCTGCCTTGTCTTAGTTTCAGATGAAGAGACAGGAAGCCGTTATGGCCTTGAATATCTCTTAGATAAAAGGCCGGAGCTCTTTTCTCCAGAAGATATCATAATTGTTCCAGATGGAGGAAATGAGGATGGAACTATGATTGAGATTGCAGAAAAGAGCATGTTATGGATAAAGTTTACAGTTCTGGGAAAACAGTGTCATGCAAGCACCCCTGAAAAAGGTAAGAATTCTCTTCTTATTGCTGCTCATCTGATCTTGAAACTTAAAAAGAGGTTACAAGAGAAATTTAATTTAAAAGATCCCCTATTTAGCCCCCCTTATTCAACTTTTGAACCTACCAAGATAGAGGCAAATGTTCCTAATGTAAATACCATACCGGGAAGAGACATATTTTATATGGACTGTAGAATACTACCTTCTTACAGGGTTGATGAAGTTATTGAGGAGATAAGGAGAATTAAAGATGAGATTTCTTCCTCCTTCAGTGCAGAGATTCAGATAGAGACCCATTATCTCCAAGATGCCCCTTCGCCCACCCCAAAAGATTCCTTGGTGGTTAAGATGTTAAAGGAGGCTATAAGATATGTAAAAGGGAAGGAGCCTAAGCCTATGGGTATTGGAGGAGGAACCGTTGCTGCCTTTTTTAGAAAGAGGGGATTACCTGCTGCAGTGTGGGTGACAATGCCTGACAGCGCCCATCAACCCAATGAATATTGTTATATATCTTCTATATTAAATGATGCTAAGGTATTTAGCTATCTCTATCTATCATATGAGAGCTTTGAATTTTTCAAAGCTCTCAGAAAAAAGCCGTA
>CAYTXJ010000112.1:0-6776 GCA_964440775.1 uncultured Desulfobacteraceae bacterium
AATTTACTATACAATATTCAAGAAGTTACTGGAATAAAAATAATGGGATGGAAATATAGTGGATGGAAGAAAGGAGGACTATATGGCATCTTCTCCCCTCTCCCCTGTTCTAATCCTTATTGCCTCTTCCAGAGGAAGGATAAATATCTTTCCATCACCGATCTTTCCTGTCCTGCCCTTCTCTATGATAGTATTAATAACATCTTCCAATAGATCGTCTTCTACTATGACCTCAATCTTGATCTTGGGGACAAAATCTACTTGATATTCTGCCCCCCTATATACCTCTGTATGTCCCCTCTGCCTTCCAAATCCCTTCACTTCAGTGATGGTAAGGCCTTTAATCCCTATCTCTGTAAGAGCCTCTTTGATCTCTTCCAGCTTAAAAGGCTTAATAATTGCCTCTATCTTCTTCATAAAATCAACTCCTGTGGAATCAGAATATCTTAGATAGAGATTACAGAGAAGAGGTATTTTGTAAAGTCTTTTTATTTTACTTGAACGAATTATATGCATAATGTAATCAAAAGATATTTTTAAGATTTCAGGGAGAGATAGATGATAAATATTGAAGGTGTTAAAAGGATAGTATGGGGTAAGGGAAGTATAGAGAGATTACCTGATGAGATAAGGGAGATAGGAGCAGAGAAGATACTCTGGGTTATGGACAAGGGGCTTTCAGGGCTTCAGATTAAGGAGAGAGTAGAAGAGATATTTAAAAAAGAAGGGATAGAATATGTGCCCTACTTTGAGATCACTCCCGAACCCTCTCCTCAGCTTGCAGACAGAGGAACTGAAATAGCTAAAGAGGAATCAGTGGAATGTGTGATTGGAATAGGAGGAGGAAGCACACTGGATGTGGCAAAGGCAGTGGCTGCATTGGTTAATAACCCTGGAAAGGCAACTGAATATATAGGTCTTAATCTGCTTAAGAGTTCTGGATTGCCTTCCATAATGATTCCCACCACTGCAGGCACAGGAAGTGAGGTGACATTTACCTCTGTATTTACAATTAGGGAAGAGAAGAGAAAGGGAGGGATAAATAGCCCATATCTCTATCCAACAGTTGCCATAGTGGATCCAGAATTGACCTATACTCTTCCGCCCTTTATAACCGCATATACCGGAATGGATGCCCTCACCCATGCCATTGAATCTTTCACCTCAAAGAGTTCCCACTTCCTCAGCAGACCCATATCTTTTGAGGCCATTAAGCTCATATGGGAAAATATAAGAGATGCGGTGGGAGATGGATCTGATATTAATGCAAGGGAAGACATGATGAAGGGAAGTCTTATGGCAGGGCTTGGGCTTTCCATGGCAGGAGTTGGAGCGGTGCATGCCTTAGCCTATCCATTGGGAAGCCTATTTGATATACCCCATGGGATTGCAAATGCGGTTATGCTCCCCTATGTATTGAGATATAACATTGAGCATAGAAGGGAAAAATATCGGGAAATAATCCCTATCTTTAAAAAAGATGAGGAGTGTTCAGTATATGATATACCCTTTTTCATACAAAAGATGCTAAGAGATATTGGGCTACCTTCCAGCCTTAAAGAATTAGAGGTGCCAGAGGGGGCAATCCCTGATATGACAGATGCTGCAATTAAGGTGGAGCGTCCCATGAAAAACAATCCTATAAGCCTTGATAGAGTAAGTGTAGAATCCATCTATAGAAATGCAATGCATGGAAAGATAGCATAGGAGGTAGAGATGCCGGGATATGAGACAATAGGAGAAGAGGAAAGGCGTGAGGTATTAGAGATCCTTTCAAAAAAGGTCCTCTTCAGATACGAATTTCACTCTGAAAGAGGTGGTGTCTATAAGGTTGAACAATTTGAAGAGGAATTTGCCAGATATTGTGGAACGCGTTTTGCTCTTGCAGTTTCAAGTGGAACAGCTGCACTAAAAGTAGCCCTTGCCTCCTTAGGCATAGGGCCAGGAGATGAGGTGGTAACTCAGGGATTTACCTTTGTTGCCACATGGGAAGCCATCTTAGATATGGGGGCAATTCCTGTGTTTTCAGAGATCGACGAGACATTATGTATGGACCCCGATGATCTTGAAAAGAGGATAAGTCCCAATACCAAGGTTATCATGCCGGTTCATATGTGCGGTGCCCAGGCAAGGATAGATAAGATCATGGAGATAGCTAAAAGGCATAATCTGTATGTAATTGAAGATACTGCACAGGCATGCGGCGGCAGATTCAGGGGAAAGACACTGGGTAGCTTTGGAGATGTGGGAACATTTTCTTTTGACTCTGTCAAGACCATAACCACAGGTGAAGGAGGTATGCTAATTACTGATGATGAATCTCTATACATAAAGGCATCGCAGTATCATGATCATGGGCACGACCATAACCCGGAGCTTCCAAGGGGGCTTGAAGGAAGAGACTTTATTGGGTTTAACTTTAGGATGATGGAACTTCAGGGGGCAATTGGTATTGCCCAGTTAAGGAAACTGGATAGTATCATACTTAAAAGGCAGAGGAAAAACAAAAAGATAATCAAGGAGCTGCTTTCAGGAAAAGATCTTATAAGATTCAGACACATTCCTGACCCTGAAGGAGATACTGCAACATTTCTAAGCATATTTATAGATAATGAAGATGAGCTTAAAAGATTCAAAGATATTATGGGATCATACAATATTCCTATAATCTATTGGGGTGAAAACCTGTGGCACAATTTTTCCCATTGGGAACACCTGCATGGTCAAAAAAGCATCCAGAGATATGGCTATCCTTTTAAGGATAGAGACGGATCTCTTAGAATGAGATACCATAGTGATGAGCTTCCAAAGACTTCAGAGATTCTATCAAGGTGTATCTCGATTCCCATATCTATATATATGGATGAGACAATAGAGAAGATAAGAGAGGCTGTTACAAGGCTTTAAAATATGAAGATAGCGATCTTTCAGATAGATCCAATAGTGGGGCATTTTGAATATAATCTTTTACTTATTAAAAAGGGGATTGAAAGAGCAAAGGAAGAGGGCTGTGATCTTGCTGTATTTCCTGAACTTGCAATTATGGGATACCCTCCAAAGGATCTCTTGGAAAAGCCTGCATTTATTGAAGACAACCTGAGATACATAGAAAAGGTGGCTGAGCTATCAGAGGGTATTTATGTGCTATGTGGATATGTGGAGAGGAATTCCAGACACAGCGGAAAGCGTCTCATTAATGCGGTTGCCCTTCTTTCAGGAGGAAGGATAATCTCTAAGGGGGGAAAGATATTGCTTCCCACCTATGATCTATTTGATGAGGCAAGATACTTTGAAAGTGCTCAAGAAAGCCTCCTATTTGATCTCATGGGAAAGAGGATAGGAGTTACTATCTGTGAAGATATCTGGAATTTTGGAGACCTTGAAGGGGTTCCTCACTATGAAAGGGATCCGGTATCTGAACTGAAAAGGAGAGGAATGGAGCTGCTGATTAACATATCTGCATCTCCATATACTGTGGAAAAGGGAAAAAAGAGAATGGAGATGTTAAAGAAGATTGCCTCCATCTATAAGATCCCATGTATATACTGCAATCAGGTGGGTGGAAATGATGATCTCATATTTGATGGACTCAGCATGGTAGTGGATGAAAAGGCAAGGCCTGTTTTGCTGGCAAAAGGATTTGAAGAAGACATACTTATATATGATACTGAGTTAGAATATGAAGAGATTCAATGGCCATACCCTTCAGAAGAGCAGTCCATTTTAAATGCACTTATCTTGGGAACAAGGGATTATGTAATAAAGTGTGGTTTTAATAGGGTGATAGTGGGACTAAGTGGGGGGATAGACTCTTCACTTGTGGCAGTGATTGCCGCTGAGGCACTGGGTTCAGAAAATGTTATGGGAGTGAGCATGCCATCCTGTTATACATCTTCCATGAGCAGAGAGGATGCAAAGAGGCTTTCAGATAATTTAAATATCAACTTCTTTGAAATTCCCATAGATGAGATATTTAAGCTCTATCTTAAGGTATTGGAACCAGTCTTTAAGGGGCTTGGAGAGGATGAGACAGAGGAAAATATCCAGGCAAGAATAAGGGGGAATCTCCTTATGGCACTCTCTAATAAATTCAGGGCATTAGTGCTAACCACTGGAAACAAGGCAGAGATTGCAACAGGCTATTGCACACTCTATGGAGATACGGTAGGTGCACTGACAGTCTTATGCGATATTCCTAAAACCCTTTGCTATCGGCTTGCCCGTTTTATAAACAGGGAAAGGGAGATAATCCCAGAGAGGATCATCAGACGGCCTCCTACTGCAGAGCTAAGAGCTGACCAGACAGATCAGGATACCCTTCCTCCTTATGAGATCTTGGATTCCATTGTGGATGCCTCAGTGGTCAAAAATCTCTCTATGGAAGAGCTCATTTTAAGGGGATTTGAACAAGATATTGTCTTAGATGTCTTCAGAAGGCTCAATATAAATGAATATAAGAGGAGACAGTTGCCTCCAGGGCTTAAGATCACCTCAAAGGCATCTGGATATGGGAGAAGATATCCCATAGCAAAGGGTGGAAAATACTACTAAGCTAATTCTAAATATCGATAAGATACCAAGAGAGCAAAAATAGACTATTAGATCAATTGTAGCCCTTTCAATACAGATAGTATTATGGATGCAGTCATAACAGATCCTATCTGCCCTCCTGTGTTTGCACCCATTGCATGCATGAGAAGATAGTTTGTCTTATTATATCTCTGCCCTTCTATCTGAACCACCCTGGCTGCCATGGGATATGCAGATATTCCAGCTGCTCCTATCAGAGGATTTATCTTTCCACCGCTCAGCAAACACATAAGCTTTCCAAACATAACCCCTGCAACTGTATCAAAACAGATGGCCAAGAATCCCAGTGAAAATATTATGAGGGTCTCAACCTTTAAAAAGGCATGACCTTCCATGGTTCCACCAATTGCAAGCCCTAAAAAGAGGGTTACTGCATTGGCGATCTCTTCCTGAGATGCCTTTGTAAGCCTTTCAACCACACCGCTCTCTTTCATAAAGTTTCCAAGCATTATCATGCCCATAAGGGGAAGCCCCATAGGAGCTATGAGTCCTGTAATCAGTGTTACTATAATGGGAAAAAGGATTCTTGTCTCCTTTGAAACTCCCCTGCCCATACTTCCCATCACAATCTCTTTTTCTCTTTTGCTTGTCAGTATCCTCATAACGGGTGGTTGAATTATGGGAACAAGGGACATATAGGAATATGCAGCCACTGAAACAGCGCCCAAGATTTCAGGTGCAAATTTGGAAGTTACATAGATTGCTGTTGGACCATCGCATGCCCCAATTATTCCTATGCAGACAGATTGGAGCTTTGAAAAACCCAAAAACAACGAAAGCAAAAGGGTTATAAATATCCCGAATTGACCTGCTGCACCCAGCAACAAGATCTTGGGATTTTCAAGAAGGGGGCCAAAATCTGTCATTGCACCAATCCCAATAAAGATAAGAAGGGGAAAGAGCTCATTTATTATTCCCATATCATAGAGGGTCTTAAGAACCCCGCCCTTATCCATCACATCGCTTAAAGGCATGTTTACCAGAAGGCATCCAAACCCAATAGGGATCAGAAGCAGGGGCTCAACACCTTTTCTTATTCCAAGGTAAAAAAGAAGAAAACTTACTAAAATCATTACCACATTGGGGAGTCCATGATCCAGCAGATAACCTATTCCCATAAGGAGTGATGTAAGAGCATTTAATATAGCATCTACCATGTCTATCTTCCCTTTGCTCTATGCTCTTTGGGAAAGAGCCTCTTTATTAATCCTACTGTCACACTTATAAGTACAAGGGTAAGAATGGTGCCACCCATCCCCACAAGCATAAGCGTAATGCCAAATATCATATCATCCATCTTGACTTAGAGCCCTTTAATTGAGATTTTCAGGCATGATATAAAATATGTATGGGGGCTTCAAATAATATCTTAAAGATAGATTAAGGGAAGAGGCTATGAAAATGGTTAAAGAAAGATGGGGTGTGATATTTGATATGGATGGTGTATTGATTGATAGCTACAATGCACACTTTATCTCATGGAAAGAGATGTTAAAGGGGTATGGCCTTGTTATTTCAGAGGATCAGTTTGCATCCACATTTGGAAGGACAAACGAAGATATTATATTAAACTATTTTCCAGATATCAAAATGGAAGAGATGAAGAAGATGGCAGAGAAAAAGGAGCGGATATTTAGAAGGATAATAAAGGAAAGACCGCCAGTGATGGAAGGGGCCGAGGATCTGATAAAGATCTTAAAGGATTCTGGTGCATTGCTTGGTATAGGATCTTCTGCACCCATTGAAAATATAAAGGCTGTTTTAGAGATCTTACCCTATGGAGATCATTTTAGGTTTATCACATCAGGTGATGAAATCATAAAAGGTAAGCCTGATCCTGAAGTATTCTTAAAGACCGTAGAAAAGATGGGCTTAATGCCTGATAGATGTCTGGTCTTAGAAGATGCTCCATCTGGGGTTGAGGCAGGAAAGAGGGCAGGATGCAAGGTAATTGCACTTACCGGCACTGCCAAAAGAGAAGAGCTATATAAGGCTGATCTTATAGTTGACTCTCTGAAGGAGATAAAATTAAAAGATTTTTTAAGACTTTTAAATCCGGCTTCAACATTACAAAAAACTTTTTGAATACCTCTTATTGAGACCTTTACATAACACCTTTTTACACTGGGGGTTATACCTCCCTCCGGGTCGGAGACCAGACCCCTGTCATTGCGAGCGAAGCGAAG
>CAYTXJ010000113.1:0-6757 GCA_964440775.1 uncultured Desulfobacteraceae bacterium
ACCAAAGTCAGGAGTATCCTCTATTTCCTCATCCTTAATATTTAGTACCTCAGATACAGAGTCCACCACGATACCCATTATGATCTTTTGCCTCTCTTCCGCCTGAACCTCTACCACAATTATGCAGGTTCTCTCATTATAATCTATCTCCTCCATACCAAAGCGCGATCTTAGATCCACCACAGGAATTACCTTGCCTCTCAGGTTTATAACACCTTTTACAAACTCTGGAGTCCTTGGAACAGGAGTAATAGGCATCATGCCGATTATCTCTTTTATCTTCAAGATCCCTATTCCGTATTCCTCCTCCCCCAAGCGGAATGTGAGATATTTCCCCCCCTTAGTGGCCTCTTCAGATGACAAAGAGGCGGCTAATGTTGGTTCTGCCATGGTTATAACCTCCTTAGAGTTGTTTTGATAGAAATTTAAGCAATATCTATGCCATCTATGTAAATATTGAAGATTTTGTATCTGGGAGGTGCCAAATAGATAACATATGTCAAAATTTTGACATATAGTTTTTCATGTTATTAATTCTTATATTATTTTCTCCCTTATAGTTTAAAATTCTTTAATTTTACTGGCATGAGATTTGCTACCTTTATTTAAAAAAGAGATCTCAGGAGAGGTTTGATATGAATAATAAGAGAACAGAGGTAAGGGCATCTATTGAATTTGATATTAAGTTTAAGGTGATTTCTGACGATGAGTATAAGAGATTAAGAGAAAGACAAAAGAGGAGGTCCGTATCCTTTTCTACTCAAGGAATTAATCTTTTTGGTTCGGAAGAAGCAATAGACACTATAGTGCTTCAGTCTATGATTGAGCTTTTAATTAATATGGATAATAAGCTGGACAGTATCTATGAAATATTAAGCAGTGGTAAGAAGGAATTGACCGATATCTATCTTAGAGGAACGGGTGTGGATATAAGTGGTTCAGGCCTAAGAATGGTAACAGAGCAGAATCTCCCTACTGATACCCTTATATATGCCAATTTTATCTTGTCCAGATTTCCCTTTGTATATATTGAGCTTTTTGGAAAGGTGGTAAGGTGCAGACCCATAACCATTGATAAGAAACAGGCATATTCTGTTGCCATAAACTTTGTGGATATTTTTCCTGAAGATAGAGAGAAGATCATAGAGTGTGTATTTCAGAAACAGAGACAGACACTGAGGGAAAAGAGAGCGAAGGAAATCCAATAATGTTTGAGATAGAACTTAAAGATAGAGAGTTTCAGAAACTTAGCAATCTTATATTTAAAAAGGCAGGAATCTATCTTCATGAGGGGAAAAAGGGGCTTGTTAAGGCCAGAATGGGAAAGATATTAAGGGAAGGAGGCTTTAAGTCCTTTAATGAATACCTAAGGCATGTTCAGAGTGATAAGAGCGGACAAGAATTAATAAGGCTTATTGACAGGATATCTACAAATCATACATTCTTTTTTAGAGAGGCCGATCACTTTGATTTTTTAAAAGAAAGAGTCGTTCCTGAATTTCTTAAAAATAGAGTGGGTATTGAACCTCTGAGGGTCTGGTCAAGCGCATGCTCCAGCGGGGAAGAACCATATAGTATAGCAATCACCCTCCTTGAGATGAAAGATAGAAGTTTTGACTTCCAGATTATTGCTACAGATATCTCTACAGAGATGCTCAAGACAGCGAAAAGGGGTATATATAAGATAGACAGGGTAAAGGGGTTACCAGGAGATATTTTAAAGAGATATTTTAAAAGGGGTATAAATAGATGGAAGGGATACATAAAGATAAAAGAGGATGTTAAAAGATATGTGCAATTTCAAAGGGTCAATCTGATGGAGGATTTTAATTTTAAAGAGCCTTTTCATGTTATCTTTTGTAGAAACGTTATGATCTATTTTAAAAGAGAAAATAGAGAATACCTCGTAAATAGGCTCTACAGATACCTTAAGAAAGGAGGATACCTTATAACAGGGCATTCAGAGAGTCTCCATGGGATTAAGCACCCATTTAGGTATATAAGATCAAGCATATATCAGAGATAAGGAGAAGGGATATGCCAAAAGATCTAAAAAAGCTCATGGACCCATTGGAAGAGATAGCCTTAAAGATTGTAATGCTTGAACCTGGAGATATTCCGGCTCTTGGCGATATCTTAAAAGATATTGAGAATCTTCAACACATTATTGAAGAGGAAAAGATTGAGGAAAATTCCATAAGATCCATTGTAAATGCCTTAAAAGAGTATGTAGAAAAGCTGATTCTGTTTGAAAAAGAAGATCTTTCACCCTTTTCAAATGGGGTTAAGACCCTTCAGCACATCTTGAGAGATCTTGAAATGGGCAGAAAGATTGGTAGCGATATGGATAAGGTATTAAAAGAGCTGGGATATAAGGCCGAAGATAAAAAGGAAGAAGAGGTTCAGGCTGAAAAATTGGAAGAAGTCCAAGTAGCTGAAAGCCAAAGAAGGGATATAGGAGATGAGGAAAAGGATATAGTATATGATTTTATATCAGAATCACTTGATAATCTTTCTGAAGCGGAAGTAAAGATACTAGATCTTGAAGACAATCCTGAAGATATGGATTCCATAAATGCCTTATTTCGAGCCTTTCATACCATAAAAGGTGTTTCAGGATTCCTGAATTTTTCAAGGATAAATTCTCTTTCTCATATCACCGAAAACCTGCTGGATATGGCTAGAAACAGAGAGATGGCACTGGATGCGGAGATCATAGATACCATTCTTGAAAGTGTAGATGCGCTAAGAGGTATGATAGAGAATATTAAAAACACGATTGATTCAGGCCATCCTTCGGAGGGAGATAAGTCATACGAGGAATTAATTAATAAGATAAAGATGATCATTGAAAGGGCTGAAAAGCAAAAAGATAAACCCCTTGGTGAGATACTAAAAGAAAGAGGATTGTTAAAGGAGGAAGATATTGAGGAGGCTTTAAATAGGCAGAAAGAGGAGAGCACAAAAAGGATAGGAGAGATCCTGGTAGAGGATAAGAAGGTGCCTCCCAAAGAGGTGATTTCAGCCCTCAGGGATCAAAAGCGTTCCGGAAAATGGGCAAGTCTTCAGATCAAGGTTGAGACAGAAAAGCTGGACAACCTCATTGATATGGTTGGTGAGCTTGTTATTGCACAATCCATGTTAAAGCAACACCAATTGAGCACAAAGAGTAAAGATAGAAAATTTGATCAGATCATTAATCAGCTAAATCAGATAAGCTCCGGGCTTCAAAGGACTGCCATGTCTCTGAGGATGGTTCCTATTAAACATACCTTCCAGAAGATGTTAAGGCTGGTAAGAGACCTATCCAAGAAGTCTGGCAAAGAGGTGGAACTCGTTATGACAGGAGAAGATACCGAAATTGATAGAAATATGGTTGAAGAGATATATGAGCCTATGGTTCATATGATAAGAAATTCCATAGATCATGGTATAGAAGCTCCAGAGGAAAGAGAGAACTTAGGCAAGCCCAGGAAGGGAACAATCTATCTTAAGGCCTATCATAAGGGTGGAAATATTGTTATAGAGATTGAAGATGATGGAAGAGGGCTGGATACTGAAAAGATCCTTAAAAAGGCCATAGCCGATGGGATAGTTACTGAAGATCAACGTCTTACAGAGTTAGAGATCTATGATCTCATCTTTCAACCAGGCCTTTCCACCGCAGAAAAGGTAACAGATGTTTCAGGAAGAGGAGTGGGAATGGATGTGGTAAAGAATACTGTTGAAAAACTGAGGGGAAAGGTGGATGTGAAATCGTGGAAAGGTAAGGGAACCAGATTCTATATCCGGCTTCCACTTACCCTTGCCATAATTGACGGTATGATAACAAGGGTGGATGAAGAGAGATTTATTATTCCCACCTTAAATGTGCAGGAGACCTTTAAACCTTCTAAGGAACACTATCATACCATTGAAAATAGAGGTGAGATGATAATGGTAAGAGATACACTACTTCCTTTGGTTCGATTAAAGAGACTTCTTGGGTTAGATGGTGGAGGAAGGCCGGAAAACCCGTGGGATAAATTGATGGTGGTTGTCGAAAATCAGCAAAGACTCATCTGCCTTATGGTGGATGAGCTCTTGGGAAGGGAAGAGGTGGTCATAAAGAGTCTTGGAGGGTGGCTTAAAAATGTAAAAGGAGTGGCAGGAGGTGCCATATTAGGAGACGGAAGAGTGGGGCTTATTTTGGATGTTGCAGGAATATTTGATCTGGCCTTAGGGAGATAGTTGTGGAACTGGTAGTAGGAGTAGGAGATATGAAGGTCAGTGATCAACCTGAAGACATGATAATAACCTATTCATTGGGTAGCTGTATAGGGGTTGCAATATATGATCCTGTAGCCCATGTGGGAGGTCTGTTACACTATATGCTACCTGAGGCATCCCTTGATGGAAATAGGGCTAAAAAGAATCCATACATGTTCGGTGATACCGGTATTCCTGCCCTCTTTAAGAGCGCATATAAATTGGGGGCTAAGAAGGGCAGAATGAAGGTAGCGGTAGCAGGAGGAGCTCAGATAATGGATCAAAAAGGTTTCTTCAATATCGGAAAAAGAAATTATCTGATTCTTAGAAAGCTATTTTGGAAAAACAATGTGATGATAGATTACGAAGATGTAGGTGGAACATATAATAGAACCATAAAGATGATTATTTCAGATGGGAGCATATGGATAAAAAGGGGAGGAGAAGGGTATAAAAGGATATGTTAAAGTTAGAAGAGATTGAAAAAAGGATAAAAAGGCTGAGACCTTTTCCACCAGTTGCAAGCAGGATGATAGAGATTTTACACTCTGAGGAAAAGGACATTAAAGAGGCGGTAAGGCTGATAAGTTATGATCCCGCAATAACAGGAATGCTTTTGAGGATATGTAACTCGTCACTGTGGGGAAGGGCAAAAAAGATAGGTTCGGTAAGACAGGCGGTAGTTCAGTTGGGTATAGACAGGGTTTTGAATATGGTCTTAATGGAGTTTAGCTCATGGAACATGAAAGGATCACAAAGCGGATATGATCTAAAAGAAAAGGAGCTTTGGAAACATTCTATATCTTCAGCTATTCTTTCTGAGCAGATATCAGAGATGACAGCCTTCAAGGAAAATTCTTTTATTTTTACAGCCTCATTACTAAAAGATATAGGCAAGGTAGTGCTTAATGAGCTAATGGATGACTATCTGGATAAGATCTTAGAGATGGTAAAGAGTGGGGATAGATCTTTTATTGAGGCAGAAAGGGAGATCTTTGGTATAGATCATCCAACTTTGGGAGGTATGGTAGCAAGAAGCTGGAATCTGCCATCAAAGATGGTGCATCTGATTGAGAATCATCATAGTGAAGATATAAGCTCTGATGATAAGTCTCTTTCTATCCTGCTTCTTTCAGACTATATATGTATGATGCTGGGGATAGGGGTGGGATTAGACGGGCTGGCCTATCGTTTTTATGGATACCAGTTAAGACGTCTAAATATAACACATAAAGATATCCCTGAGATTATGTTAAGGTTCTATGAAAAGATGGATGAAATTGAAAAGCTTATTAACCTCACATAGAGAGGATAAAAATGTCTTTTAATATATTAATTGTGGATGATTCTTCAGCAATGCGATCAATTATAAAAAAGGCCATAAAGATCTCTGGCTTTGACGTGGGTCAGATCTATGAAGCAGGAGATGGAAGGGAGGCATTGAGTGTGCTTGACACGAGTTGGGTTGATTTAGTTCTAACTGATATTAATATGCCAAATATGAATGGCCTTGAGCTAATTGATGAGATGAAAAGGGATGAATTAATGAAAGAGATTCCTGTTGTGATAATCAGCACAGAAGGGAGTGAAAAGAGGATAAAAGAGGCCAAGGAAAGAGGGGTTAAGGGATATATTAAGAAGCCTTTTTTACCCTCAGATATAAAAAAAATATTAAATGAGATTATGGGAGTGGATGGATATGGAAAAGAAGCAATGGATTCAGGCGATGAAGAATTCGATTTCTGATGTGTTTGAAAAGATGCTTTTTGAAATCATACAATTTATGGAATCTAAAATCTCCGTGCAAGAATGGCTAAATAAACCTGATATAAAACAGACTTCCATATTAATTAAAGGGCTACAGAATATTAAATTTAGTCTTTTCATCCCAAATGATGCCTTAAAAGAGCTTTCTATTGCATTTCTTGGAACAGAAAAGGATCAATTAGATACACAAAAAATAGATGATACATTTAAAGAGATTCTAAATATGATTACTGGAAGGACAATTTCACAGCTTGACAGTGAAGGACAATTTCACCTTGGAATTCCCCAGATAGAGACTGAAGTAAACATACCTCAAGATGGAGAGATTATCCTTTTTGAAACTGAAAAAGACCATATGGCATTAACTATTATATTTGAATAGAGAGCAGGTAAAGTATGGATAAAAAGATAAAGGTCTTAGTTGTGGATGATTCTGCTGTAGTCAGAAAGATATTTAAAGAGGGACTCTCTAAGGAGAAGGATATAGAGGTTGTAGGAACTGCTCCAGATCCCTATGTTGCACGAGACAAGATTGTGAAATTTAAACCTGATGTTATTACCCTTGATATAGAGATGCCACGGATGGATGGACTTACCTTCTTGAAAAAGCTCATGAAGTACTACCCTCTTCCAGTGATAATAGTAAGCTCTCTTACAGAAAAGGGAAGTCAACTTGCGCTTGAAGCTCTTTCTCTTGGAGCAGTTGAGGTAATGTGTAAACCTGGATCTTCATATTCAGTGG
>CAYTXJ010000114.1:0-6752 GCA_964440775.1 uncultured Desulfobacteraceae bacterium
AAATGCCACAATTGAGGCAGCAAGGGCAGGGGAAAAAGGACTGGGTTTTGGAGTTGTTGCTGGTGAGGTTAAAAGGCTTGCAGATCGCTCTTCTGATTTTGCAGAGAAGATAAGAGAAAATCTTTCTGAAATGGTAAATTTTATGAAGACCTTTCAAGAGGAATTTATAAATATGTTAAAAAAGGAATCAGAGGCGTTAGAAAGAATTGTAAATACATATGAAGCTTCCCTTTCTGGAGTTATGAATTCCCTAAATGATGTCAATTCCTCCTTTGATCAGTTTATTAATGATGCAAATGAGATTAAAGATTCCATAAATAATATTATATTCAAATTACAGTTTGAAGATATTACCAAGCAGATATCTCAACATGTAATTGAGGCACTGAGATCCATAGAAGATGAACTCATGGATATGGGAGGCAGGAGACTGAATAGGATAGTAGGAGAAGATCAGATCAAAGATAGGCTTTTAAAAGACCTTGAAAAGAGCTACACAATAAGAAAGGAAAGGCATGTGGCAAAAAAGGTTCTAAAAGAGGAATTTCCTGAAAGTGACCAGGGGAAAGAAGAGGAAGAAGGTGTAACATTTTTTTAATTAATATCTATCTAAGTTAATATAAGCATCAATTATCCATTTGACAAAACTCATATTAAATCTTATCCATTATCTTACCATGGTAGCTGGAATAGATACCTTGCTTGCCACCAAGAGTGATCTTATTCAGCAGAGGTCAGAGCTACAGGAATATATCAGCAATGTAAAAGCTGAATTACAGGAGTCCATCAACAATGTCAGGTCAGATCTACAGGAATCCATTAGTGGTGTTAGGAGTGAACTACATGAATCTATGAGCAGTATTAGGTCAGAATTACATAAATCCATAAAGAGGATAGAGCTGAGGGTGGAACCCCTTGAGGGTGATATGAGGTTAATTAAGTAGATGATGGGATTTATGCTTGCAGGTATCTTATCCCTTATCCTTAAGGCCTTTTTCTAATTACTTCCATTGCCACTGCTTCAAGGGTATTTATCCTTCGATTTAGATATCCCAAGTTAAAGAGACCTTATAAGATTTGCTTCCCCACATTCTTGATTTTCTCTCTTTGGTTTTGTGCTTTGTCTTGGAATGAATTGAAAGACATACTAATATTAGAGAGGTGAATCAATTCCAAAATAAATATGATATGGCGACCGAGCTCAATGAGAAGTATTTTTTGAGCATATGCTCATAAAATTTCTTGACAATTGAAAGAAAAGGGTTATATTATGAACGTAAGCTCAAAATAAAGAAGACAGGATATGCCTAGGCCGAGAAAGATGAGATTTGTTCAAGGTCCCCCTGTGGTAACGGGGTTCATGCCAAATCGGGTTCCCCCTTGGGGCAGGGGTGAGATAGTGCTTCCAGTTGAAGGACTTGAGGCTATTCGTTTGAGTGATTTTGAGGGATTGGATCAGGAAACCGCTGCACAACGTATGAACATTTCGCGTCAGACCTTTGGTCGAATCCTTGGCGAGGCTCGAAGGATTGTGGCTGAGGCGTTGGTGATGGGAAGGGTTTTGAGGATTGAAGGCGGTCATTTTGAGCTTCCACCCAGAGGCCGAAGGCGAAGAGGACGTAGCTGGGTTGGGCGGCCTTTTTGAAAGGAGGTGAGAAGAATGCCACGTTTTGATGGAACTGGACCTATCAATTCCCTTCATAGAAAATATTAGATGAAGAAAGGAGGTGTTTGCAATGCCGGTATTTTACGGACCATGGTA
This sequence comes from uncultured Desulfobacteraceae bacterium, assembly GCA_964440775.1. Taxonomy (GTDB): domain Bacteria; phylum Desulfobacterota; class DSM-4660; order Desulfatiglandales; family JALVMZ01; genus CAYTXJ01. The sequence continues at coordinate 1,763 of CAYTXJ010000114.1, forward strand.
TCCAGGCTGGTTTGGCCGGGGTTTCGGAAGAGGCCGAGGCTTTGGCAGGGGCTGGGGCCGAGGTTTCGGAAGAGGCTGGTTCGGCTGGGGTCGTGGCTATGGCCGAGGCTGGGGCTGGTGGGGCTATGGTCCCGGCTGGGCAGGCCCGTATTGGGGCTCCGCTTATGGCCCTGTATACTGGTAGGATAATTTCTGAAGAAAGGAGGTGTCTAATATGCCAGGATTAGATGGAACCGGTCCCTGGGGCGCTGGTCCCATGACAGGAGGAGGCCGTGGGTTGTGTAATCCTGCATGGAGAGGTGCTTACGGCCCTTGGTATGGAGGCTGGTATGGCCGAGGCTTCGGATACGGCCGAGGCTGGTTCGGCTGGGGTCGTGGCTATGGCCGAGGCTGGGGCTGGTGGGGCTATGGTCCCGGCTGGGCAGGAAGCTATTGGAGCCCAGCCTATGGGGGTGCCTACGGCCCCTATGAAATGAGCCCTTCTGAAGAGGCCGAAATGCTGAAGGCCGAGGCAAAAGACATAAAACGCGCCCTGGATGAGATCAGCAAGCGTATTGAGGAGCTCGAAAGACAACAGCAAACCGAAACCTAAAGACGGTGACGGGGCAGGGGTTCTGCCCCTGTCTTCGTCACATTCAATCAGACATATCATCTCCTTCGGCAAGAAAACTGCTAACAGCTTTGCCCCTCTTATTATATTAAATCTCACCCCGTAGAATAAATCCTGATTTTCAATACTTCAATAACCCATTTTTACCTTCTTTATTTCTACGGGGCGCCTGCTCCATGGAATAATTTAATAAAGCTTTATCTCCTCATCTCTATTCAACCTATTTATTATTTGACACTACAGATTTTATTTATCTAAATCTTTTTAGTTGTAAATTGAGCATAGTTCTTTGTCTGAGAGATCTTTTCTTGAAGTTCTGAGACAATATACCCCTGAAAAGCCTGTTTTCATTTGCTCAGGGTCCTTAAATTACAGATTGTCCAAAATTCAGAATTCTGCTATTTGTTGTAACGGAAGTTGAAATGGATAATGCAAAGGATATTGAAAATAAAAGGGTTGCTCTATCAGTTGCTACGCTTGCATCTTTCCTGACACCCTTTATGGGTTCTTCAGTTAATATTGCGCTTCCTTTGATTGGGAAGGAATTTTCGATGGATGCGGTTCTGCTAAGCTGGGTGGCTACTTCGTATCTTCTGGCTGCGGCAATGTTTCTCGTCCCGTTTGGAAAGATAGCAGATATACACGGTAGAAAGAAAATCTTTCTATATGGAATATTGATTTATACCATTTCGTGCCTTCTTTCAGCAATCTCGATATCTGCTATCATGCTTATTTGTTTCAGAATCTTGCATGGAATCGGAAGTGCGATGGTATTCAGTACAGGTGTGGCCATTCTGACTTCAGTATTTCCTGTAGGAGAGAGAGGCAAAGTCCTTGGAATAAATGCTGCGGCAATCTATTTAGGGCTATCTCTCGGTCCATTTTTAGGAGGGGTTCTAACCCAGCACTTTGGCTGGAGAAGCATCTTTCTTGCTAATATTCCCATTGGTTTAATAATAATCACCTTTACTTTCTGGAAGTTGAAAGGGGAATGGGCTGAGGCAAGGGGGGAGAAGTTCGATTTAATCGGCTCCACAATCTATAGCATTTCACTTCCATCAATTATGTATGGCTTTTCTCTACTGCCTTCAATGCTAGGCTTGTGGTTGGTAATAGGAGGTATTCTTGTGCTTTTGTTATTTTTTGGATGGGAAGTAAGGACAGAAAATCCTGTTTTGGATATAAACCTCTTTAGAAATAACACGGTTTTCGCCTTTTCTAATCTGGCAGCGTTAATCAATTATAGTGCAACTTTTGCTGTAGGTTTTCTTCTATGCCTTTACCTACAGTATATTAAAGCCCTTAGCCCTCAAAAAACCGGTCTAATTTTGACCTCTCAACCTGTTGTGATGGCAATTTTTTCACCATTTGCAGGCAGGCTTTCTGATAGGGTTGAGCCCAGAATAATCGCCTCAGCCGGTATGGCATTGACAGTTGGAAGTCTTTTGCTCTTTACCTTTTTAAACGATAAGGTATCCTTGGAATTGGTCGTAGCTGGTTTAATTTTACTTGGTTCCGGACTTGCCCTCTTTTCTTCACCCAATACAAATGCAGTTATGAGTTCTGTTGAAAGAAAATTTTACGGAGTAGCCTCTGCAACGCTTGGAACAATGCGGCTGACCGGACAGATGCTTAGCATGGGTATCACAATGTTGATATTTGCCATATACATGGGGAAGGTTCAAATTGAGCCTCAATACTATTCACTTTTTTTAATTAGCATAAAGACAGTATTCATCGTCTTTGCTGTCCTCTGTTTCGTGGGCATATTTGCATCACTTGCAAGAGGTAAGGTTCGATGAATTGGTGGGCTTTTGACCTCAAGTTTTCCATTTTTCCACCTCTTCGACTGAGATGTTGACTAAGGGCACTGAATCCTTTAAGTCCAGATAAAATTGGAATCCATCTTCTTGCCTAATGGTTGAGAGCTTTGAAAAATTCAAAGCTCTCGGTTGTGGTGGAAAAACTTCTTAGATAAAGTATTCCACACATTTTGTAATAGAGCCAAAAGGGGGTTGACAAATAGTATAGCTTAATAAATAAATTATTAATGCAAAGAGATAATGGACTATAGTTAATGACTGTAATATTAGGTATTATGGGAAGCCCAAGAAAGGGGGGCAATTCAGACCATCTCTTATCTGCATTTTTAGATGAGTTCAGGGGGCAAGGTCATATAATAAGACAGTTTAATATCTCAGATATGAATATCTCTCCATGTATGGGATGTGGATTCTGTGAAAGGGAAGGGTTTTGTAAATTTTCAGACGATATGGAAGAAGTAAATCATCTCCTTAGAATGGCTGATCTTGTTGTCTTATCCACTCCCATATTCTTTTATGGCATGCCTTCTCAGACAAAGGCATTGATAGATAGGGTTCAGGCTCTTTGGGCAAGGAGGTATCGTCTTAAGCTTAAAGAGCCAAAGGCAGATAGCAGAAGAGGTTTCCTTTTAAGTGTGGGTGCAACCAGAGGCAAAGATCTCTTTGTAGGTGTGGAGTTGACCTGTAGATATTTTTTTAACGCAATCTCTGCCTCTTTTGAGGGATATCTGGGATTTAGAGAGGTAGATAGGGCTGGTGAGATAGTCAATCATCCAACTGCTTTTAAAGAGTGTAGAGATAAGGCAAGGGAATTTTTAAGATCTCTTAATATGAGAAAGAGGGTCTTATTTATCTGTCAGGAAAATGCCAGAAGAAGTCAGATGGCACAGGCATTTTTAGAATATTATGGGAAAGAGCGGTTTGATGTCCAAAGCGCTGGTAATAGCCCAGCTTCCAGAATAGATCCAGTGGTCATAGAGGTAATGGCAGAAAGGGGGATTGATATTGCATACCGCAGGCCAAAGGCCTATGGCGAGATAGGTCAAACAGAATTTGATCTGATAGTTCAGATGGGCTGTGAAATTCAGTGTCCTGCTGGATATGGCTCAACAATAGAGAATTGGGATCTTGAAGATCCAAAAGGCAAATCCAAAGAGGATCTTTCCAGAATAAGGGATCAGATAGAAAAGAAAATAAAGCTCCTCATTTCAAAAACTTAAGTCTGATTATATATATTAATTTTTTGGGAAATGTAAAAAGGTTATCAACTTTTCTCAATCAATAACATTATATATTGAACAGTAATAATTATTATTATATAAAATCCTGAAATTTTCTCTGGAGGTCAGGTTATGGATAAGTATGAATGCACAGTGTGTGGATATATCTATGATCCTGAAACAGGTGATCCTGACAGCGGTATTGAACCAGGCACTTCCTTTGATAAACTGCCCGATGACTGGGTCTGCCCCGTATGTGGGGCTACAAAGGATCAATTTGAAAAATTATAGAAATTGAGACGACCTAAGAATAAGATAGAAGCAGCCTTTGGTTCCTATGGATGGTCAGGAGAGGCTCCAAAGATGATTCATGGAATCATATGGGTATATGGATTGCTTTCCATAAAGAGGGCATGTAAGAAGATAAGAGAGATGGAAGATAGCAACCAGACGGTAGAGATATTTGATGATAGATTAAAGGTCACCACAATCGCAGATCTATGTAAAGAGGCAGCTGAAAGGATAGGGTGTTAGACAAGGTTGAGCTTTATACCCTTCTTGAGTCTCTGTATAAGAGGTATCATAAAAGGAGATTCATCTGTCCAGATCCCCTTCAGTTTCTCTATAGATTTGAAAATCCAACTGATAGAGAGATTGTGGGAATTATTGCATCCCATCTTGCATATGGGAGGGTAGGGCAGATAATAAAGGCAATTGAAGGGCTGCTTCAGAGGATGGGGCATTCTCCTGGAAGATTTCTTATGGAATCGGATCTAAGAGAGATTAGAACTTCTCTTAGGGGATTTAGATATCGCTTTAATGATGAAGAGGAGATCTTTTATCTCTTAAAAGGGCTTAGGGTGATAATTGAAAGTTATGGCTCTTTAAACCGATTTTTTGTCATCCATTTTGAAGATTCAAAGGATATATTGGCGGTTATAAGGAGATTCATAAGGGAGATTAAAGATCAAGTCTCTTATAATTTAAGGATAATACCCGAAGCAGAAGGGAGGAGTGCATTTAAAAGAATAAATCTCTTTTTAAGGTGGATGGTAAGGAAGGATGAGGTGGATCCAGGTGGTTGGAAAGGGATTCCAAAATCTGGTCTTATTGTGCCATTGGATGTCCATATGCATAAATTTTCACTTGCCTATGGACTTACCCAGAGGAGATCAAAGGATATCATTACTGCCATTGAGATTACTGAAGCATTTAGAGAGATCTCTCCAGATGATCCTCTAAGATATGACTTTTCCATCCATAGATCCGGAATTAAAGCTCAACTCCATAAAGCCATAAAACAGTAACATTTTGACAGGGGCGAAATAATTTCCTAA
>CAYTXJ010000115.1:0-6566 GCA_964440775.1 uncultured Desulfobacteraceae bacterium
ATTGCTTCGCTTCGCTCGCAATGACAGGGGTCTGGTCTCCGACCCGGAGGGAGGTGTAACCCCCAGTGTAAAGAAGGGTTATGCAAAGCTCTCATTTAATTATTGAACTGGCTCAGATGAAGTGATAATGAATATTCTTAAGAGGTCTAAGATGCCTATAAGTGTTGAATTTATTAGAAAACTGGAGCAAGTATCTCCTGATCTAAAAGAGATATTAATAGCCCTATTAGAAGAGATAGAAAGGCAAAGAGAGGAGTCTATAACTGTCTCTGAGTTTAGAGCCTTTACGGCTAAGACAGAAGAGAATTCTAAAAAGGTATGGCAAACTATCTCTGAGCTCGCTAAAGCCCAGAAAGATACTGAAAAAAGAGTGGAAGAACTAACTGTCGCACAGAAAAATACTGAAAAAAGAGTGGAAGAACTATCCTTAAATCAGATAAAGAGTGAGGAAAGACTTTCAAGAGTAGAAAAGGCAATAGAAGAGCTGGCTATTGCTCAAAAAAATACCGAAAATGAATTAAAAAGGCTTATTAAAGAACATAGAAAGACAAGGGAGTCCCTTGGAGGGCTCCAGCACACGGTGGGGTATGTGCTGGAGGATAGAGCCTTTGTGGGACTACCTAAGCTCCTTGAAAAAGATTTTGGCATAAAGATCACTATGCCCTTAAAAAGGGACTATATTGAAATATCTCCTGGCAAAGAAGAGGAGATTAATATTATTGGAAAAGGTAAAAGGGATGGACGTGAAATATGGATACTTGGTGAATGTAAATCCCAGATAAGTAAAAGAGAGGTAGATAAGTTTCTTAAAAAGCTCAATAGACTTAATAAGGTGATTCCTGGAGAAAAGATATTATTGATTATTACCTATCAGGCACCCCCAATTGTAAGAAGGTATATAGAAGAAAAGGGGCTTAACCTATATTTTTCCTATCAATTTCCTTTATAAAACGTAAAATTTATACAGAGAGCTTTGAATTTTTCAAAGCTCTTATACAATATAGGCGGGTTCCCTTAAAATAAGTTTTATCGCCCTTTCTGCCTTAAAGGAAAGGGAAGGATGAGTATCTTTTAGATTTACAACCTGTCTCAGATGGTCTGCAGTTCTCAAAATAAGAGATACCATGTCACCTTCATCCATACCACTTATGAGTCTTAATTCCTCCCATGTTTTACCCTTTGCCCATAGATATAGTATGGCAGAAGGCCAAAATAGAAGCTGAGGAGCTTCAAAACCCTTCTTCAATTGTAGGTCTCTAAATTCAGAAATGGTAGATTCCATCAATTTAAATGCATTGTTAATTTCTAAAATTTCTTCCCTGTTTTCCAAACTTAAGGAAAAATCCTGGGTCTTATCCCAGACAAAGGTTGCCATGCATCCTGCCATACTCTCAGGGGAAAGATCATCAAAAGCTCCCTTTCTGATAGCCTCAGAGACAAGTAGTGGATGATCCAACCTGAGCTTTGAAGCCCATATACCATCAGGAGTAAGCCTATAATCTTCATCTACAAAACCTGTCTCTTTTAAAAATCTAAGATGCCTTTTAAAAGAAAGCCATAGTCCCCCTGCCATCCTCTCCATTAAAATGTATAGAGATTCAAACTCATTCAATATGGCTTTAAGCTGCCTGTTTCTTTTTCCGTGACAATCGCTTTTGTGAGGACAATTGGTGCAGGGAAGTTCGTGCTGGAATCTCTTAAGCCTATCGATCTCTTCAAGCTTAAAGGAGCTATTATCTGAGCCAATCTTTATAGGACGAAGATCTTCTACTCTTATGGCACGGATAATTCTCTGAATCCTTTCTATTGATAGATCCTGACCCAGGTCTAATCTTAGATCAAATATCTTTTTAATCCTTTCAGCCTTGATCTTCTTCAATCTCAACCTTCCTTTTCTCATCCTAAGTGGCTTATTGATATTGTGAGATAGACACTCAAATCTTTCATTATGCTCTTTTGTAAAGAAGAGGAGATATATTGAGCTTCCTGCAAGAAAGAGCCTTCCAGGCTTTAGATATTCCCTTAAGGCCTGGGCCCTTATCTTCCTTCTTATCTCCTTTTTAAGCATCCTGATCTCCTCTTTCAATTCAGCTCTTATCCTAATATTTTCCAGCATCTCCTGAGGATCATCTGTGTCACATCTGGCATCGGGAATCATAGACTTTAGCTCTTCAATCAGTCCCTCCCATCTCATCTGATATTCCCTGCCCCTCTTTTTGCCTTTAAAGGCCGCAAAGGATTTATTAAGTAACTCCTTTATCTCTGAAGGTCTATGTGATAGCAGCAGATTAAGTGTCATTGAGAAATTTATATGAATCTGACTTTCAATAGGCTCTGGAGGCGAATTTTTTAACTCCAAGATCAGCTCTGGGTCTTGATATATCCCCGGGACAATAATGGCAAAGCCGATCTTATCCTTACCCCTTCTACCTGCTCTTCCGATCATCTGATGAAGTTCGGTGGCGGTCAGGTCCTTAAACTCTTTACCATCATATCTATCGCTTTGAACCAGTATCACGGAACGAGCAGGGAAATTCACCCCGGCCGCTACTGTGGATGTAGAAAATATTGCATCCAGATATCCTCTGTTCATAAGTGTCTCAATTACCATCTTCCACTGGGGTAACTGCCCGGCATGGTGCGCTGCCACCCTACATTCTACAAGATGCCGCATCTGAGGATGATCCTTAAGATAGGGATATCTATCTATCAATCTGCTGAGTTCTTCTCTAAACATTGTCTCATCTCTTCTATCATAGATATGGGGCTGACATTTCCATAGGGCACTATTACAATCTAAGCGTGATTTTAAAAAGAAGATTGCAGGGAGCAGATTTAATTCTCTTAAGCATCCAATTATCCTTGCAAAATCTATTTCTCTCCTCCCTTTTGGCCTTCTTTTTAAAAATCTTTCAATATCAGGATTTAGTCTTCTTCCATTCTTTGAAAGGGGAACCACAAGTCCATCAGGAAATAGAAAGAGCATCTCTAAGGGGACAGGTCTTTTAAAACTGCTTACTATCTCCACATTCTTTCCCCGTATCTCTTGAAGCCAGGAGGCAATCTCTTCAGGATTGGATATGGTAGCAGAGAGCATCAATATCTTTACCCTCTGTGGAAGATATATAAGCACCTCCTCCCATACAACCCCCCTTTCAGGATCATTCATATAGTGGGCCTCATCAAGGATTACCAGATCAGTGGATGTATCTACCCCATGATGCATGGCATCATAGAGCTGATTTCTTAATATCTCAGTTGTTCCTACTATTATGGGAGCATCAGGATTCTCTTTTCTGTCACCTGTAATAATTCCACAATATCTCTGTCCAAAGAGATGACAAAATTCTGAATATATGGAATTAGAAAGTGCCTTAAGGGGTGATGCATACCATACTCTCATACCCCTGAATAGAAAGTCCTGGATTACCTGGATAGCAATCCAGGTCTTACCTGCACCAGTGGGAGCAGAGACCAAAAGATCAGAGCCCTTTATCTTAGAGATGGCCTCAAGCTGAAATGGATCAGGAATAATCTCTCTTTTCTCTGGAACCCCAATCTTATTAAAGATCTTCTTAAGTGAAGGATCAATTCTGGGATTGGAATGGAATTCCCTATCTCTCTTAAAGACTCTCTTCCTTCTCATCTATGTGTAATTCTCCAATATATATGAACAGACTATATCCATATCATCAAGATATCCTTTCATTAAATAGGGTATATCGAGCTGAAAGAGCATATCTTTAAGTTCCTTTGAATCTTTTCCCGCTGATAAGATCTTTAATCCATTTACATAGCCTATCTCTGCCACCTCCCTTAAAAATAGCCTAAGGCAAGCATTCAGATAATTTCCATATTCTGAATCTGTATCAGAGCTTCTCACCTTTTGAAGCAGGGCCTCTCCTACCTCTGTCCATGTTATCATATCAGCGAGCAGAAACATCAGATGCTGTTGCCTTGTTAGCTTATTCCTTCTTATAAAGCCAATGATTTCACCTATAATTTCCAATGAAAGAGCAAGCTTTTGAGAGTATCTATCCCCAAGCTCCATTGCCTTTTTTGCTTTTTCCATATAAAACCCGCCTTTGGTCTTAACATTTTCTCTCATCCTGAATGTGGCAATAATGTTTCGCTGTATCTCATTGGTTCCCTCAAATATGGTAGTGATCTTAATATCCCTCTTTATCTTTTCCATCTCATATTCCCTTATATATCCGTATCCCCCCAGTGCCTGGATGCCATCATTTGCCATACTGTCTCCTGCCTCTGTAGCAAAATACTTGGCAATGGATCCCTCTACCTGAAGTCCTTTCTCACCACTGTCAAGCCTTGTGGCGGTCTGTTCAATATATGCCCTTGCTGCTTCAAGCCGAACTGCATTTGGAACCAATAGCCTATGGGTATATCCCTGTTTTTCTGAAAGGGTGGTTCCAAACTGGACCCTCTCTTTAGAATAACGAATTGCCCTCTCCAAGGAGGCCATTCCACCTCCAAGCCCAAATGTTGCAACCATAAGCCTTGTGTAACCGAACACCTCATTTGCCTGCCTGAGACCCCTACCCTCCACCTCTCCCACCAGATCCTCTGCGGGGACGTACAGGTCTTCAATAGTGATAGGGCAGGTATTAGAACCTCTTATCCCGTGTTTATCTTCATGGCTGCCTGGAATAAGGCCTTCTGCCCCCCTCTCTACAATAAAAAAGGAAGGGCCCTCTGGAGTATTGGCAAGTATGGTATATAGATCTGCCACGCCTCCATTGGTTATAAATTGCTTCTGTCCATTAAGCCTATAACCTTTGATATTCCCCTTTTCGTCAAAGACCCGCTCTGCCCTTGTCTTTATGGCCTGGACATTGGACCCAGCATTGGGCTCTGTTACAGCATATGCAACAATTAGGCCTTCATCTGCAATTCTCTTCATATATCTCTCTTTCTGCCTTTCAGTTGCCCCAACCCTTAAAGGATCCATCCCTAAGCATATGGCTAAAAATGAGGTAGCAATTGCCAGATCCATCTTTGCCATCCTCTCAGATATCACCGCTATCTCTGTTGCCTCTGCTCCAAGCCCTCCATATTCTTCAGGGATAAATACCAAATGCAAAGCCACTTCAGGCCCTAACATAAAACGGATCAGCTCCTCAGGAAATTTACCAGAGCTGTCTATCTCAAGCTTTTTTTCCAGGGGAAGCCTATCATTCTCTATCCTGTCTATGGTATCCGTAATCATATTAAGGGTCTCTTTATCCATCTTTCCCATGATTAATAACTCCTTATATCAAACTAACCTCCCTTGAGAGCTTTGAAAAATTCAAAGCTCCCCCAATTGTTATCAAAATTGTATCCACCTGATCAAGTCATTTAAGTCAGTTAGATATAAGTTCATTTGTTTTTTCAATTGAAGATATCCGGCGTCTTTTAAAAATACAAAGGGAGTCCGCGGCTGTCCTCTGCCATAGATATGTTAGGCATTTTTTGGACAGTTGCTGGGGGCAGAGGGGGTCAAAAGCCTTATCAACACTGGATCACTATTTGAAAAATGTAAATAAGGTAGTGCCAAGAACTTTTTTGACTATATTATGTGTTTGATATCACTAAATTATTTTTTTGCAACTGTCCAAGATCAGTTAAGAAGATTGGAGCCCCCTTTTCCATATCTACCAAAGCTTCCTACTTAGCCTTTGTAACAGCAGCAAAGAGTCATTGCGAGCGAAGCGAAGCAATCTCATATTTTGGACCTTTTAGAGGAAGTAGGCCCTTTTATGTCTTAAAAAGGATTTGACTCTATTTCATAGCTGGGATTAAATTAAGAGATGATGAGGTAGTTTTTCAAATGGGGGTATTGGCAAAGAGGATAAGGCTTGAAGGCTCTAAGGGGGAAAGGGAGATTGATGCCCTGTTTGACAGTGGTGCAAGCATGTCATTTATAAAGGAGTCTTTAGCAGAGGAATTGGCTCATCTTGAACCATTAAGAAGACCTCTTATCTTTGAAACTGCAAAGGCAAAAGAGGAATTGATGGTTGAGCAAAGAGTCATCCTTGACTTCTACCTTGATGGGGACAGGCTTTCAGATGAGTTTCTGGTGGTTCCAGATCATATTGCCACAGAGGATGTAATAATTGGAGCTTCTACCTTTCAGAAGTGGCGATTGATCCTTGACTTTGAAAAAGAGGATGTCTATAGCATCCGCAAGGTCAGAAGACATATGTTAAAATTATGCCTATGAAATTAAATCCTGTATGAGGGTTACACCCACAGATCCTCCCAAGTTGACTTAAAATAATCCATAATCATGACTTTTATTATCAAAACTTTTCAAGAAAAACGTGACAGCTTTATTTGAGCCTAAGTGATAAAAATTAAAAAAATTTATCTAAAATATGCCAAATAGATTTGCGAAAAATCTATTTTTTCAGCAGAGGTGAAGATAGATTTTCGAAGATTGGTATTTAATGATTTCAATAAGTTAGCTCAAAAAGGTGTGCAATTTTTAAATTTTTGAACTGATAAGATGGATGATTTTCGAAAAAAGTGCTTGAAAAGTGTAAAAGTAATTGATAATAGGGGAT
>CAYTXJ010000116.1:0-6505 GCA_964440775.1 uncultured Desulfobacteraceae bacterium
ATTTTAGGCTATATAAAACCTTAGAAAGGAGGTTTTTAAGATGAAAGGGCCCATAAAAGTTGTGCTTAAAAACGAAATCAATGGATATAATTACATAGAAAGGATCTTTGAATGGGAAGAAGATAGTGCATACCTCTATATAGATCATATAAGATTCAAAGATATACCAGGTGCAGTTCTTACCTACTACAATCCACCAGTTCATCAGGTGGGGAATCCTGCCCTTGATGCATATCTGGAAGGTCTATCTAAGTGCAGGAGTTATGATCTCAATTTTTTGATACTATATTCATGCCATGATCCTGTTCATGCGGGGGGAGATCTAAAGGAGAGCCTTAAGAGGCTTGATGAGACATTGAAGAAGAAGGAGGAGTTTGAAGAGAAAGGGGCTTTGCCAGAAGATATTGATAGACTCTTTAACTGGGCAGATAGTAGGATAAAAAAGGGGGTATCACTTCATAAAAGTATAAGGGAACTCTCTGAGCATATGCGGGTTGTATCTGTATGTGGTGGAGGAACCAGGTTTGGTGGATCTGCTGAGATATGCCTTATGGCTGATTATTTGGTGGGGGATTCCAGAAGCAGGCTCTGTTTCAGTGAGGCCATGATAGGATTGATCCCTGGTTGGAGTGGGATTGGAAGAACCATTGTAAAGGCAGGGGTCTTGAATGCAAGATATATGGCATCTACCGGAAGAGACATTGATTCCAGGAAACTTAGAGATATGGGTGTCTATAACATAGTAGTGGATGTTCCATATCCCTTTCCAAAGAGATCAAAGACAGATGATCCACAGAGGGATAAGGCTGAATATCTGAAGGCATTGGAAGAACATGAGGAGAATTGTGGAAAGCTCCTTTTCCCAAAGGCATTGGAGATTGCCACATGCAGAGAGGAAGATATTCCCGTTTTAAAGGAAGACAATAGAATCTCCCTTTCAAGTATGGAAGATATGGAAAGAGAGATCAGTTCCAGATCCAATCCTCAAAATTATTCCCATATATGGGGAAAACCCCTTAGAGAAGTTAGGGATGAGATAAAAAGTATGGGAAGACCTTTGGCTCCTCAGTCCATTGAGGCCTTAAATGAGCTTTTTTCTAAGGGATTGGAGGGTGGATTTAATGAGTTTGAATTTGTTAAGATGGAGGGTGAGCTGGATGGGAGGCTTTATAGGGATCCCAGATTTAGAGAGGGGATAGTTGCAACCCTTGAACAGAGGGTGGCAAAATTTATCATATAACAAATTATTTTAGGAGGTCTAATATGGCACAATATGATCTCTTTAGTGTTCATCCAAGTATGCCAAAGAAGGTAAAGATTGCGGATATAACTGTCCGAGACGGCTTTCAACATGAAGAGATATGGATTCCCACAGAGGCAAAGATCTTTTATCTTCAGGAAGTTGCCCTTGCAGGAGTAAAGAGGATTGAGGTTACAAATCTCGGTAATCCCTATATAATGCCCCAATTTAAGGATGCTGAGGAGGTTCTTAAAGGGATAAGGAGTGAAAGGTTTATTAAAAAGCTTAAGAGAAAGGGCTTTGATCCGGATCAGATTGAATGGACAGCAATTACAATAAGAGAGAGGGCAGTGGATAGAGCCATTGAATTGAAACAGCAAGGGATTGGTCCAGACAGAGTGCTTATGATGGTATCAACCGATGAAGAGCATCACTACAAAAACAGTGGCTCAACCCTTCCTGAATATTGGAAAGAGGCAGAGAGATGTATCAAAAAGTGTAAGGATGCGGGTATCAAGATGTGCGGAACAGTATCCACTATCTGGGGGAGTCCCATCTCCGGGCCCACCCGCTTTGAAGATGCAATTGAATTTACCAAAAGGTGGCTAAGTATTGGAGCTGATGATATAGAACACGCAGACCATGATGGCTCTGCTCCGCCTGACCAGGTCTATAGATACTTTTCCATGATTCTGGATGCCATACCAAATCCAGACCTTCATATAGCCCATTTCCATGTAACCAGAGGATGGGGGCTTGCAAATGTATTGGCAGCACTTGAGGCAGGGGTTGAGATATTTGAAGGAACCTTAGGAGGGATAGGGGGGCAGCCTGCCAATTTCTTAGACAGGACACCCGTGCCTGGCACAGGGGCATATTACTATAGAAATCCCAATATAGTGGGATTGGTCTCAATTGAAGATATGTGTGTTATGATGGATGAGATGGGGATAGATCTTGATGGTATAAATGTGGATAGAATCCTTGAATTGGGCACTCTCATGGAAAAGACACTGGGAAGAAGGCTTAGATCTGAGACCATATTGAGTGGGAGGATTCCTAAGGAGCCCAGGTGGGAATTTAGGGCAAAGGGTCTAAAAGAGAGAAAGGAGATGTTAGGCGAAAAGGAGGGGCAGGTATATCCAGAGGATTGGCCTGAGGAGGTAACGCTTCCTGAGGAGATATTAAAGAGGAGCTGATTTTGCAAGAGGAATCTTTTCATAGAGTTCAGATCTTACAAAATGGGAGAGTGATAGGATGCTCTTTAGATCTATATCAATATAGATATTATTGGAGATAAAGCCTTGAATCAGATCCTCTGTAGATTGATTACCAGGTGCACCGGTTATACATCCACCTGTGCCTCCAATGGAGGCATCAAAACGCCTGATTCCCATCCTATAAGCAAGTATGCTCATTTCAACTGCAAATGAGGAGGAGATATGGTGAGGATGATAGGCAATCCTTAAGATCTCCTCCTCATTCCTCCCCTTTAGAATCTCTCCTATTACCTTTTCTGTTCTGATCTTGTCTGCAACCCCTTGAAGATCTGAGATGGTTACAATTTCAGCTCCCATATCAAATAACATATCTATATAGTGGTTTACCACTCTGGGATCTGCCTCCATAAGTCCCGCCTTTCCCATATATCCAAATACTGCTGATATATATCCAAAGATACTGATATCTTTTGAGCAGGCATCTTTTATTATCCTTTGATACTCCTTGACTGTCTCTTCAATACTCCTTCCCAGATTAAGCCTGTTATGTTCTTCAACAGCAGAGAAGAAGAGCCCCAGGGTATAGTTATATCTTTCAGGGCCAAGTTCTAATCTTAAAAAGGTCTCATATCCTCTCCAATTTGGAACCAAGACTATTATGCGGGCATTCTCTACTCTTCCTAAGAGATTTACAATCTTTTCAAGTTCCTCTTCATCCATAGCAGGAGCAATTCTGGGATTTATGCAAGAAAAGAGCTCTATCTCTTTTATGCCCGCCTGAAGCAGTCTCTTTGCTATCTCTACTCTTACCATAGGATTGAATATATGAAGATATCCTGTAGGCACATTTTGACCAAATTCTCTCAGTGTCACATCCCTTATTATGAGCTTACCATCTTTCATCTTTATGATTGACATCTCCTTAGCTGATTCCTATAAGTATCCTCAAAACATAATAAAAGATTCTTTATAAGGAGTTCAAATGGATTTCTCACTTTCCATGGAACATGAGATATTGAGAAATACTGTTCGGCAATTTGCTGAAAAGGAGATTAAACCGTTAGCCAAGGAGCTGGATGAGAGAGAGGAATTCTCCTATGAGACCATGCAAAAGATGGCCGATATGGGTCTATTTGGTATGGTGGTAACTGAGGAATACGGGGGACAGGGGCTTGACTATCTTTCATATATTATTGCTACAGAAGAGATTGCAAGGGTAGATGGATCTCATGCTGCTACAGTTGCTGCGGGTAATTCCTTAGGGATTGGTCCTATATACTATTTTGGAAATGAGCAGCAGAAGCGGAGATACCTTCCGGATCTTTGTGCAGGAAGGGCTCTTTGGGGTTTTGGCCTCACCGAGCCCAATGCAGGATCTGATGCTTCTAATACCCATACTACTGCAGAACTTAGGGGTGATAAATGGATAATCAATGGAAGCAAGATATTTATAACCAATGCATCCACCAAGATAAGCAGAGGAGTCACAGTGCTATGCCGAACAGGCACAAGAGATGATGGAAGGCCAGAGCTGTCTTGTATCCTGGTAGAGAGTGGTACCCCTGGATATACCGCAAAAGTAATGCACGGAAAGATGATGTGGAGGGCATCAAATACTAGTGAACTCTATTTTGACGATTGTACTGTCCCTTACGAAAATCTATTGGGAGAGAGGGGAAGAGGTTTTCATCAGATGATGCAGACATTGGACAGGGGTAGGCTTTCCATTGGAGCAATGGGTCTGGGTGGGGCACAGGGATGCTTTGATATGGCTCTCAGATACAGTAAAGAGAGGGTCCAGTTTGGAAGGCTTATAGGTTCTTTTCAGGTAAATGCATTTAAACTAGCAGATATGGCAATGGAGATAGAGTGTGCAAGACTTCTTTTATATAAGGCGTGTTGGCTTGCTGATAATAATAAGCCCTTTACCAAAGAGGCATCAATGGCAAAGCTCTATTGCTCTGAGGTTATGTATAGGTGTGCAAATCATGCGGTACAACTGCACGGTGGATATGGCCTTATGAAAGAGTATGATGTTGAGAGATTTTACAGAGATCAAAAACTCTTGGAGATAGGTGAAGGAACCAGCGAGGTGCAGAGGATTATTATTGCAAGGATGATCGGAGTGCTCTGATATTTTTAAATGATAGAAAAAATATTAGGAAAGGATATCTATAGGTATATTAAGGCCTATAAAGGCCTTATATTTTTGTCTTTACTTCTTACTGCATTTGCATCTGTATCAGTGGTAGTTCCTGCCTATCTATTAAAGCCCTTTATAGATAAGGGGATGATAAGTGAGGAAGATAAGGTAAGCTGGAAGATACCGTGGATTGAGCTGAGTCTTGAAGATGGGATTTCCATATCCAAAAGCCAAAAGACTATTGTAGATAACATATCCCCAGATCTCCTTTTAATTATTATTACAATTATTGCCTTTTTATCAGTGCTTTTTCGCGCTGGATTTACCTATCTGGGACAACTATGTGGGGCTGCCTTTTCAAATAGGGCGATTATGAGACTCAGAGAAGATCTCTTCGATAAGTTTCTATCCCTTTCCCACTCTTTTTATCACAGGCAGAAGATAGGTGAGCTGATCTCAAGGGCCACTGCAGATATCACAGTGATGCAAGAGAGAATCGCCAATATCATAATCGGATTAGTTCAGTATCCCATTATGGCATTGGTATTTTTGGTATATCTCCTGTTTATGAACTGGATTATCACCCTCATTGTCATCATTACTGCTCCAATGATCTCCTTTTTTATAAGACTTTTTGGAAAAAAGGTCAAAAAACACAGCAGAATGGTTCAAGAAGTCACCTCTCAGTTGACCTCTATGTATCAGGAGGCAATCCTGTGTCTTAAGATAATTCAGGGTTTTTGTATGGAAAGGAAGGTATCAGATAATTTTAAGGAGAAGGCCAATGAGCTATATAGGAGGGTGATGCATTGGAATAGGTGGTTCTTAGGGATCGGCCCTTTTATGGATAGCACTGTATTTCTTATTATCCCTGGGGTTTTCATCTTAGGGAAATCCTGTTTTCACCATACCTTAGGTGAGTTGATATCAATGGTATATGCCTTCTCCCAGGTCTACTCCCCTTTTAAAAATCTTGCAAGACTCAATAGTGAAATTAAGACCCTTCATGGAGCAACAGAGAGGGTTTTCAATATCTTAAATACCCCGGCCGAGATAAAGGATCGTCCTCATGCCAAGCCACTTGGCAGACATAGAGAGAGTATTGAGTTTATAAATGTATCTTTCTCTTATAATGGAAAGGATGAGGTTTTAAAAGGAATATCTTTTAAGATCAGGGCAGGTCAGATGGCTGCATTTGTGGGATCTACTGGATCCGGAAAAAGCACTCTGCTTAGCCTTATTCCCCGCTTTTATGATGTTACCTATGGAAGTATCAGAATAGATGGGGTGGATATAAGAGATGTGACATTGCAGTCCCTTAGAAGACAGATTGGATTAGTGAGTCAGGATGTTCTCCTATTTCATGATACCATTGCCAATAATATCGGATTTGGCACCTTAGATTTTGATTTAAAAGGTATTAAAAGGGCGGCGACGATGGCATACGCACATAAGTTCATATTGGATCAGCCAGAGGGATATGAGACTGTAGTGGGGGATAGGGGCACTCTGCTGTCTGGGGGACAAAAACAGAGAATTGCCCTTGCAAGGGCATTAATGGCCAATCCCTCAATTCTCCTTCTCGATGAGGCAGCATCTGCCTTAGATAGCGAAAGTGAGCAAATGATACAGAAGACAATAGAATCTCTCAGGGGTAAGATCACCATATTGGCAGTTGCTCATAGACTTAGCACCATAAAAGGGGCAGATATAATATTTGTGCTTGAAGAGGGAAGGATTGTGGAAAGTGGCAATATGGATGAGTTGCTCCAAAAGGGAGGAAGATTTAGACAACTCTATAACATCCAATTTGAAAGCTTTGCATAACCCCTTTTACACTGCGACCCCTGTCATTGCGAGCGAAGCGAAGCAATCTCATCCCCCTTCTACCCCCGAACCAAG
>CAYTXJ010000117.1:0-6469 GCA_964440775.1 uncultured Desulfobacteraceae bacterium
GCTTGAAGGTCAGCTCAATACGGCATGTACCGGAGTTGTCGCTTGCAGAAGAGAGATAGATCATACCTTCAAGCCCGGTCATCTTGTTTTCAATGACCTGGGTAACCGCATTTTCCACCGTCTCCGCCGATGCCCCGGGATAAAAGGCATAGACAATTATGCTAGGTGGGGCAAGATCAGGGTAGCGCGATACAGGCAAAAAACGAATGGCCAGAGCACCGGCGCTCATCATCACAATCGCAATGACCCAGGCAAAGACGGGGCGATCCAGGAAGAATCTCGAGACCATTAGGCACCTCCTCCCTGCCGTTTCTGCGGCAGAGTTTGAGGCCTGATAGCGCCCTTTTCCGGATTAAATGGGACAGCCTTTACCGGCATCCCAGGCCGCAGAAACTGAAGCCCCTCCACAATCACCCGATCGCCCGGATCCAGACCAGAGATAACCAGCCAACGGCTCCCAATGGCCCGGCCCAGCTTTAGCATTCGCCTCTCGACCTTCCCTTCCTTACCCACAACCAGTACATAAGGGAGCCCCTTGGGTGTGCGGTTTACAGCCTGCTGGGGAACAAGGATGGCATCTTTTTTGACCCCTTCCCTGATGATTGCCCTGACAAACATCCTGGGAAGGAGTACACCCTCTGGATTTGGAAACACCATTCGCAGGATTACAGAGCCGGTGGTCGGATCAACTGATACGTCACGAAACTCCAATGTCCCTTGAAATGGATACAGGGTCCCGTCTTCCATTTTGAGCCTTACTTTTTTCTGTTCAGCCCCATTGTGACGAAGGGCACCCCTTTCAAGCCTGCGCTTAAGGCGTAGCAATTCGGTAGTGGACTGGGGCACATCCACATAGATGGGGTCGAGTTGTTGGATAGTGGCAAGGGGCATGGGTTGATACGCCGTTACAATAGCACCCTCTGTTACATTGGATTTACCGATTCGGCCCGAAATGGGTGCAATTATCTTAGTATAACCCAGATTAATGCGGGCGGATCTTACGGCTGCCTTGGCCTGCGCTATAGCTGCCTCAGCAGCTGATATGGCCTTCCTATTGCTTTCCACCTGGGCCTCATAGGCCCGCAGTGTGGCCTCGGCAACTTGGGCTTCAGTCACCGCCCTGTCACGCTGTGTGGCGGAAACTGCTCTTTCCTTGTATGCCTCCTCGAATCGCTCGCGGTTGAGGCGGGCCAGAGCCAGCGTAGCCTTCTGCCGCTTAACATTGGCAATGCTTGCCGCCAGGGCGGCACGGGCCTGATCTGCATTTTTTCGCGCTGCCTCGAGTGCCGCCTTAGCCTGCTCCAGTGCGGCCTCAAAGGGGGCAGGATCAATCTGATAAAGAAGCTCGCCCGCTTTGACATCCGAGCCTTCCTTAAAAAGCCGCTTCAGGATAAGACCGCTTACCTGGGGCCTAACCTCTGCAATACGAAATGGAGAGGTGCGGCCGGGCAGTTCGATAGTCAACATGACCTTCTGCGGCTGAACTGCTACTACAGCCACTTCCGGAATCTGTGGTGGCGGCGCGGTTTGTTTGCCACGGTTACAAGCTGTCAGCGAAAGGCCTGCTAACATGATCAATAAAACCACATTCCATTTAACCAGCTTAGAGACAAATCTTTTTCCATGACTCATGGGTCAGCTCCTCCAATTAGGAAGGGATTGAGTTCTCAAGGTCCCACACATAATCACCTCTCGGCCAGGCCCTTAAAGAGAAAGTTCAGGATGACATCTGGATTCTCCGGAAAGGGATGATCTTCTGGCTCTTCAAGCCAAAGAAGAAGAAAGGCGTTGCAGATACCATCAAGTGCAACAGCCAGGTGGTAGGGTTCAGCGATCTTTCGAAACAGTTTCCTTTTTATCCCGCTCTCAAAGACCGAGGCAAGAGTATGCATAAAGCGGCGGTATCTTTCCCGGATTTCTTTATCAAGGCCTGCCTTGATATTGAAACTCGCTCCTCGGGTTTCGGCAAAATAGAGGCGAATGACAGAGATGTTGGCTGCAAAGACCTCTCTTTTGGCCTTCACGTAATTTTGCAATTTTCCAATCACATCATCCGCTTCTTCTATGGCCTTGGTGAGGGCCTCATGAAACCTGTCGGCCTGCTCAGCGATAAGGGACTTGTAAAGGTGCTCCTTATTCTGGAAGAACTTGTAGAGTGTTCCGATGGCGAACTCGGCTTTCTCAGCAATTTCGTGCATGGAAACATTGTGGTACCCCTTCTCTGAGAAAAGTTCGAGGGCGGCGGCAAGCATCTCTTGACGCTGCCTGAGCCTCTCCCTTTCCCGCCTTGATAGTTTTTTGTCTTTCATCACTTGACCTCCCGATGCGTAACCTGAACAGGGTTACGCCCAGTAATAGTGAACCTGACGTTATATTATAAAATTATGCGTCACATTGTCAAGAGAAATTTGAAAAAATCCTGGTCTATTATCAGGACCGTCTGGCAGGCAAGTTTATCTGCTACAAGAGGGCTCTGCCCGTGGGAGAGAAAAAGAGGAGATTTTATATCCCAAGCTTATCAACCAGAAAGCATTTGAGAGCTTTAAATTTTTCAAAACTTTCTATTTTTACAGGACGCCGTCAAACCTCTTATAGCCCATCAATTATATCCCCCCTTTTCTATAAAATCTTTCAGCACGTATACTATCAAATAAAAACGTAATCGTAAACAACTTTTTTCCATAAATGGGGCATTTTCACCTGGGTTTTGCAAAGGTCTCTTAACCGCCTATTTTTCAATAATAATTTTAGAGCTCAGAAAATCTATCTCTTTTATTTTTCCTTGGAAAGTTTTACTTTCCTCCAACAAAGTCATTATTTCTATTCGCTTACCATCAAGTTTAAGATAAGCGACATCGGTTAGGACTGGATGATCCGTTTCTTCATTCCAATAAACTTTAGCTAAGCACATCTTTTCCTCCTTTGTTAATCTCATTTAGATGTATACTTCTGTTTTATTTCTTTTTCTTACTCTCTTTTGTTTTTGCCCTCTTTTTAGATTCCAGCATATCAGCAATTTCTCTAATGCCCTTAACATCCACTTTAAGTTCATTTCCAGCAAGACAAGAGATAAATATTTCCTTATTCTCCGGAATAATAGCTATCAACTTCTCTCTATCTATTGAGTCCAAGAGGAATTCTTTTGTTTCTTGGTCGGCAATCCGATTCAATATATAGTAAACAGGCTTATCAATTTGCCGTGCTAGCTCAGATACCTTCTCAGCTAAGAGAATTGATTCTCGAGATGGATCGATAACGACAAAGAGAATATCTGCTCCTTTTTCTACTCCTCTTCCAAAGTGTTCTATCCCGGCATCGGTATCTGCAATCATGAATTCTTCGTCCCTTAAATCGAGAATTTCCAGAAACTTTGAAGAAAGAGCATTAATTGGACAAGCGCATCCTTCACCGAATTGATAAATTTTTCCCATTGATAAAAGTTGGATATTTCCTTTATCAGTTAAATAATTTTTAGGTATGTCATTTAGTTTCCACTTATCCTTCAACTCTTTGGTCTTTTCAAATAGAAGTTTTTTACCCCCAAAGTAATTCATAAAATCTTCAGGTTTTTGCATCCCTAAGCGAGTATGAAGACCAATATTTGACTCATCGCTGTCAATTACCAGAACCTTACCTTTTCTTTTGGCTATCTCTTTTGCTAAGAGAGCAACAATTGTGCTTTTTCCAGATCCCCCTTTGCCACAGATCAATATTTTCATTTACACCCCTCCTTTCATTAGTATTCTTTCTTAAAACCCATCGACTAAAAAATCAACCCATGCTCTCTTTTTTTATCTTCTACGCCGACCTCGGCCAAAACCCCGGCCCATACCACCACGACCCATTCCTCGGCCTCTTCCCATACCTCTTCCCCTACCTCGACCTCTAATTAATCCAGGTCGGTAAAATCCTTGCCCCGGAGCAAATTGAGAAATCGCTCCCTCAGGAACTCTAGCTCCCATAATTTCACACACTTTAGCAGCCACCTCCGGTCCACCACTAACACATCCATAACATGGTGCCTTTCCTTCAGCAACCGCCTTAGCAAATTCTCCGCAAGTCTTAAACCCACATTTTTGATCGTTTAACTTAGGCAAGACCTCATAGATTTTTTTAATTTTTTCTTTGATATCCTTTTTATCTACCATTATCTCTCTCCTTTCTGAGAGTTTTGAAAAATTCAAAGCTCTCTTTTTTCTTTTTTTGACGTCCTTCATATCGCTTTCTGCTCAGAAAATGACTTAACCCTGCCTCCATTATTATACTAATCTCTACTTTTATAAGCGCTTTTCCTTTCTTTATGAATCTTTAAATTTACCCAAAATATTTTACACTACCTTATCTTCATCGTTTAAGCCCCAAATTATGGATATAGCCTTTTTATCATTGCCCAAATCTTTTCTTTTGGAAGCCATTTAATAACCTTAAAGAGCTTAGCACAGTCCTCATACCTTAACGGCCTAAGTATAGCCTTGATCTTAAACTCCTCTGTAAGATGGGGGAAAGGCAAATCCCTTGTAGGATGCATCTCTTCTGTAGTAATTAGTTTATTGTATATCAAAACCCGGGCTGCAAGCAGGTCCTCTAATTCCTCTTTTATCCTTTTTTTCCCAATATACCAAAGTGTAAGCATATCCCCAGGAACCAGTGGATATGGTAGTGGTCTTCCTAATATCTTTTTTGCCAATTTACGTGCTGGGGCAACCAATAAAAAATAAGAGCGAATCTTCCATCCCTTACGCAATAATCTTTTTAGATAGTAGGGAAGAAAGAGATGGATATAGCCAGCTTCTACAAATATATAGCCACTTTTATTATTTAGATATTCAGCAATTGCCTCTGCCCTCATCCTATCCCTTAGGGAAATCCTTTTGGCGTCTGCCTTAGCAAACTCCTTAACCGCAGCCACTGCTTGATCAAATTTCCCCAATGTTGCCTGATAGTATGCAATAAGCCTTCCAGATGCCAAGTGTTCTGTCTGATAGACATCTTTTAGATCTGGTATTTTAGCAATCTCCTCTGATGTCTTTTTCTCCTCTATCAATTGATACAATCTGATCAATCTCTCTAAGTAAGGATCAATCTGCTCTACCTTTTTGCCTTTGGAATGAAATTTCTGAAGCAATTTGTAACTGGCAAGAGAAAAGGCAGGGAAGGATAGATTCTTACTGTTAAGATATTCCTCTATCTTAATCTCCCCTGCCAACATCCCTTTAAATAGGGGGCATAGAGGCTCTTCTAAGATAATAAAATCACTTTTCCCCCATGCCTTTTCATAAAAAGGGATAGCTTCTAACCTATGGGCAGATAATGCTATATTTACAATCCCTGACATAATAGAGAGCTTTGAATTTTCCAAATTTTAAGAGAAACAATTAAATTTTTATAGCAGTAATTATAAACAACTTTTTTCCATAAATAGGGCATTTTCACCTGGGTTTTGCAAAGGTCTCAATTATACAATTACTTTTTTAATCTCCTCCACAAATTGATCAAAATCATCTTTCCCTTTAATGATATTTCTAATTAAAAGTTCATCATCAATTTGCCAGTATCTATGAATCAAACTGTTTCTAAAGTCAAAGAAAGGTCTTAATTTGTTATAAAGCTCCTTTGAAATCAAATTATTTTCATATGCCTTCACTATTGTATCAATATATCCAGAGACAATTATACCTTTTTCTTTGGCTAAGATATGCTGAATTACGTTTGAGATAGCTTCTGCTAATTCAATGAGGAGATATTTAGCTGCTTTTAAGGCTAATGAATTGGGGGTAAGGGTATTTTCTTTAACTAATTGTTTTAATTCATTGCTATTTTTAATTATCTCATTAATAAACCGTTTTAACCTTGCTCTATCTATCATATTAATATCTCAGCGATTAACCCTTCACATTCCCTATACTTTAATCCATATTTTTCAAAAAGATCTGTTCTAAGATCTGGATCTTTATCTACAATTAATAACCCTTTTGTAAATACATCTTTAAGGTAAAGCAATGTAAAAAGATCGCCTTTACTTAAGAGATTGTTAATAACTTTGATATCAAATAGATCTGCTACAATTCCCGTTTTTTTATACATCTTTATCTTTAACTCGGTTGGGAATATGAAATAATCAATCTTTTTTTCATTAACATATATTGCGATATCAATATCATTGGCATTGGATTTTAATAAATAAGAACCATATATATAAGCAAATACAATTCTATCATCTTTCTCTAAAATTCGTTTAATTATATTAATCTTATTTTCTTTTTGTAGGCACTCTGCCATTTTAAAACCATATTAAATTTAATTTGGATTATTTTCTAAAGAATTCATTTAGTTATTTTTTGAACGCCATATTCTTGTATTGTTCACAATATCAGATGCAGCTTTATAACATCTTCTTGCGCTTTTTAGTGCTACTTCAGCACTCTCTTTATCAAATATATCCCATGGAAGCCTATATGATGCTTCATCT
>CAYTXJ010000118.1:0-6344 GCA_964440775.1 uncultured Desulfobacteraceae bacterium
GGAAATCCCCAGAAATCAGCATCAAGATAACCCATTAGGTCGAATTCAAAGACATATTCTAAAACCTTTTATCCGTTAACGCATAATTTGGGTTCAAGATGTCATTGTACTTCCATATATACTACATTTGGAGGCACTTTTCTTAAAAAATCTTTCATTTTATGCATAATTTGGGATAATTATACTTAAATGCAAACAGAACCTAATAAAGGTTGACAAAAATAACTATTCCTATTAGCGTGCTATGATTAAAATTTTAATACAAGATGCCGATTTAATATTTAAGAGAGTTTTGAATTTTTCAAAGCTCTCAGAAAAAAGCTATAATTAGGGTTATTTTAAGTTAATTTTTTGGGGGTCTGGGGGTGTAACCCCCAGTGTAAAAAGGGTTATGCAAAGGTCTCATTTAAGAGATAATACTGAGTTGAAAGGAGAAAAAAGTGAAATCTTTTGTGAAGAATTTATAATTAATAATCTAAGGTTTATTATATTGTAAAGACATAGTATTATGAAGAAGAATCTTTTTATCTTATTAATATTATCCCCTTTCCTTTTTCTTTCCGTCTCAGAAGCACAGATTCCAAGACAAAAAAGATATATGGTATTAATCATAAATTCCTATCATAAGGGCTATCTTTGGACAGACACTTTAGTGGATAGTATATCAACCACCCTTTCATCCCATATTCCAGAGCTGGATCTGAGAGTGGAATATATGGATACAAAAAGGTATAAGGGTGTTAAATATCTGGAGATCTTCTTAGAACTTATAAAAAGGAAATATAGCTCTGATAGGCCTAATCTTATCATTGTAACAGATGACAATGCATTCTATTTTGTAAGGGCATATTATGAGGATCTATTTAATGGTGTGCCTGTTATCTTCTGTGGAGTGAATTACTTTACAGATGATATGCTTGAAGGACTGGAAGATCACTTTACTGGCATTGTTCAGATTGCAGGGATTCAGGATACCATTGAGCTAATCCCGAGTTTTCATCCTAAGGTAAGAAACATCGTGGTTGTCCATGATGGAACGCTTACAGGGATGGGATACAGAGTAGAGGTCAAAAAGGTTGAAAAAAGATTTCCAGGACAGAGGTTTGTATATCTTTCAGGTGCAGTGCTTACTACTGATGAGATGTTGAATAGATTAAAAGATCTCTCTTCAGACTCGGTGGTGCTCCTCTGTATATGGGTTAAGGGGAAGGAAGAGAAATATGTATCTTGGGATAGAATCTATCCAGAGATAACCACTGCCTCTCCTGTGCCTGTCTATGGTGTGGTGGATTATATGCTTCAATATGGGGTAGTGGGTGGAAAGATGAATTCTGCAAAGATCCACGGAAGGGCGGCTTCAATGATGGCGGTTATGATATATAGGGGAAAGAGGGTAAGAGATATTCCGATTAATAGAAAGGGAACCGCTACCTTTATGTTTGACTATAGACAATTGAAGAGATGGGATATATCAAAAAAAAAGCTTCCTGAAGGCTCCATTATCGTTAATAGACCACCTCCCACATACACCTTTCCAAAAGAGTGGATATGGGCAAGTGCTGGATTTATTGCCATTATCTCTCTATTTATCATATTTCTGCTCATTGAAAGAAAGAACAGGCTGAGATCTCAAAGAGAGCTCTTTGAAAGGGAGAAGCGCTACAGGACGCTTTTTGAAAACTCATTGGATGCCATATTCTTAAGCGATGAGGATGGAAATATAATTGATGCAAACGATGCCTGGTATAAAATGTTTGGATATAAAAAGGAGGAGATGGAAAAGGTCAATCTGAGGGCCCTTTGTGAAAGTGAGGAAGTTCTGGACAGATGGAAAAGAGAGATAAGTGAGGCCGGATTTGTAAAGGACTATGAATGTAAGGCCATTAGAAAAGATGGGATGAGGATGGAGGTGGTTATAAATTCAGTTGCCACTAAGTATTCAGAAGGCAGAACCATATTTCAGAATATCTTAAGGGATATTACCGAACAGCACAGGCTTTTGAATGCATTGAGGAAGAGTGAGGAGAAATTTTCCAAGGCCTTTAGATCCAGTCCTGAACCTATCTGCATATGCACTCTTGAGAAGGGTATCTTTATGGAGGCAAATGATGCATTCTTTGATCTTTTTAAATTAAAGAGAGATGAGGTTATTGGAAAAGATTTAGTGGAGGTGGGATTTTGGGCTAATTTAGAGGAGAGGACCTCTACGATTAAAAAGATTCAAAAAGATGGAAGAATCATAAATTATGAAAGATCTTACAAGAGAAGAGATGGAAAGACTATCTTCTACATATGGTCTGCTGAGCAGATTGAGTTTGAGGGAAAGATATGCCTTATATCCATATTAAAAGATGTAACTGAACGCATAGAAAAAGAGATAGTACTTAGGCGAAGCGAACAGAGAATAAGGGCTGTATTTCAGGCCATTCCAGATCCCATGGTGGTATATAATATAGAGGGGAAAGTGGAATATCTAAACCATGCATTTGAAAGTGTCTTTGGCTGGAAGATTGAAGAGTTAAAAGGAGATAGGATACCTTTTGTTCCTGATGATCAGGTAGAGATAACCGGACAGAAGATTGAAGAGATTTTTAGAACAAAAAGACCTATCAGGATGGAAACCCAAAGGCTCACCAAAGACGGAAGAGCGTTAGATATTGAACTCAGTGCATCCCTTGTGCTGGATGAATATGGTAATCCTACCGGGATGGTGGTAAATCTAAGAGACATTACCGAGAGGAAAAGATTAGAGGCACAATTGCTTCAGGCACAGAAGATGGAAGCCATCGGAAGGCTAACCGGTAGTATTGCCCATGACTTTAATAACATCCTTACAAGTATAATGGGATTTTCTGAGCTATCCCTTTTAAAACTACCTCAAGATAGCCCTATAGGTGGGTATCTTAAAGGCATTTTGGACTCTTCCAAAAAGGCCTCTACCCTCATAAGACAGCTACTTGCCTTTAGCAGAAAAGAGGTCATACAGCCCATAAATCTTAATCTAAACAGTATAATTAAGGGAATGGAAGGGATGTTAAAAAGGGTCTTGGGAGAGGATATTGAATTTGTCACCTATTTTGAAAAGGGCGTAAAGAATGTAAGGCTGGATCCATCCCAGCTTGAACAGGTAATCATGAATCTATGTGTAAATGCAAGGGATGCCATGCCAGGTGGTGGAAGATTGACAATAGAGACATGTAATGTGATCCTGGATGAAAGATATGCAAAGACTCACGGTGTTGAAATTCCAACCGGCCCCTATGTTATGATGGCAATAACAGATACAGGGTCAGGGATTGATGAAGATATAAAGGATAAGATCTTTGATCCTTTTTTTACTACAAAGCCAAAAGGAACGGGGACGGGACTGGGACTTTCAACCGTATATGGAATAGTAAAACAGAATAATGGATACATCTGGTGTTATAGTGAGAAGGGAAAAGGGGCCACATTTAAGATCTATTTCCCTGCGGTTGAAGAGGCGGAAGATAAAGAGAGAGAGGCTTCTATATTAATAAAGGATCTGAGAGGCACTGAAACGCTTCTGGTTGTGGAAGACGATGATATGCTAAGGGAGATGATGATAGATTATCTTGAAAATCATGGATACAAGGTGGTAAGTGCAAGAGATGGAATAGAGGCATTGAAGATATCCTCTGAAATCGGAGAGAAGATAGACCTCTTAGTTACAGATGTTATAATGCCCCAGTTAGGGGGAAAAGAGCTGTATGACAGACTCAAGGCAGAGAGACCAGCGCTTAAATGTATCTTTATCTCTGGCTATCCTGAAAATGCCATAGTAAAACATGGAGTATTGAGTCCTGGTATAAATTTTCTTCAAAAACCTTTTAAATTAGAGGTATTGTTAAAGTTCATAAGGGAGGTCTTAAAAAAAGGGAATCCTAAAATCATATCATAAGGCCGACTCTACCTTATCCTGCCAGAGCATCTTTTCTTCCACTAAGGGTAAAAAATTGATTGAAAAAAGAGATGGTTTTTAAAAACATAATTTATTAATATAGGTTCAATAAAAGATATATTCAAGGTCTTAGTTTTGAATTTCCCTTATTTTTTCATATATCTTATAACTACACTTATATATCTTGCCCTCGGCATCTATACCATAAGATTAGCACCTAAAAGCCACCCACACAGGATCCTCCTCCTTATTTGCCTTTTGATGATTTCATGGTCACTGCCCTATGCCATGATATTCTTGGAGACAGAGGAACAAAGGGTGCTATTTTGGTATAAGCTCTCCTCAATCGGATGGTGTAACTTCTTCTCTGCCTGCCTTCATCTCTATCTGATACTTACAAAGAGAGTTAAAAAGATAGGAAAAGCTCAGTATCTGCTTTATCTTCCAGGGTTGATCTTTACCTATAGGGTATGGAAAGACACGCTGATAATTAAGGGCTTTATAAGGAAGGCAAATGTATGGTATGAAGTGGGAATGCCAGAATCCATATGGTTCTGGCTCTATATAATAACACTTTCTGCATTTATCTTTGCAAGTATCTATCTGGTCTGGAGATGGAAAAGAGAGGCCACTCTATTTAAAGAAAAGAAACAGGCCCAGGTCATCCTCTTAGGTATTATTATCTCTTTTATCACAGGAGTTATAACCAATTTAGTGTTACCTGCCTATCATATTACCCTCTTACCTGCCATGGCACCTGTTATCATTCTTATCTGGGTATTCTTTAATTTCTATGCGATCCTTAGATACAGATTTATGAGCCTCTCTCCCCATATTGCAACCCAAGATATATTTTCCAGGATTAGGGATATAGTGATCTTACTGGATAGGGATTTCAGAATATTAAAGGCCAATGAAAGGGCAAAAGAGATATTTCAGATTGATACGGGAGGTGTAAGCGATTATCCCATATGGAAGATACTAAAATATAGACCCTTAAAAGAGACCATGAAGACGATCTCTACACAGAATCCAAAAGAGCATGAAATACCCATGGAGATCCCCATTACCGATAGAAATAACAGAATACTTCATATCTTCCTTACCTGTATCAGGATTGATGATGAATTTAATGACACTGTGGGATATCTCCTCTTTGGAAGGGATATCAGTGAAAAAAAGAGGCTTCAGGAAGAGGTAACATACAGGAAAAAGCTTGAAAAGAGACTTATTAAGGAACATCGTGAACTGGAAGAGAAGGTGCATGAGAGGATAAATGAATATATAAAGGAAAGGGAAAAGATTGAAAGATCCCTCAGAGAGAGTGAAAAAAGGTATAGAACACTCTTTGAGATGGCCTTTGAACCCATCATGCTAATTAGGGGAGATAAGATTGTGGACTGTAACAGGGCAACTGAAAAGCTATTTGAATGTTCAAGAGATGAGATTATTGGAAGAAGCATCTTTAGCTTTTCACCCGAATTTCAGCCAGATGGCAGGAGATCCATAGAAAAGGGGACAGAGCATGTGAAAAAGGCTCTCAGAGAGGGATCTCAGGTATTTGAATGGGAACATATAACAAAGACAGGCAACAAGGTATATGTGGAGGTATCACTAAATAGATTCTATCTGAAAGGCATATCCTATCTGTTTGCTATCTTAAGAGATATAACTGAAAGAAAAAGATTAGAAGAGGAATTAAAGGCACAGTCATTAAGGGATGAGCTAACCGGCCTTTATAACAGAAGGGGATTCTTTACCTTAGCAGAGCAGGAGATAAAAGAGGCCAATAGATCCATGAAAAAGATCTTTATTATATTTCTGGATCTGGATGGACTAAAGGAGATAAATGATCGCTTTGGTCACAAAGAAGGTGATAATGCCCTAATTGCGGTATCAAAGATCTTAAAGCAGAACTTCAGGGAGCCTGACATTATAGCACGGATAGGTGGAGATGAATTCGTGGTTATGGCACTTGATATTCAAGATGGCATTAAAGAGGAGGTATTAAAGAATAGGATAAAAAGGGGGGTAGAAAGGTATGTAAAAGAGCATAGCCCCCCTTATAATTTTTCAATAAGCATAGGGATTTCAGAGTATGACCCGCGCAATCCATTAGATATTGAAGAGCTTCTCTCTCTGGCAGATAAGAAGATGTATGAAGAAAAAATAGGAAAAGAAGAGGCATTAGAATAGCTCTTTTAGATCCTCTTCTGGAGAGCCTTGCCCAGATTAAGTAATCAAACAGATCTAAAATTTTCAATAACTTAGGGAATAATTGATGCTGAAAATTGATGAAATTTGGTTTTTCAACTCTGTTGGTCTTAACTGATCTTGGACAGTTGCAAAAAATAATTTAGTGATATCAAGCACATAACATAGTTAAAAAAGTTCTTGGCACTACCATTTGCTCTTTGACATAGAT
>CAYTXJ010000119.1:0-6340 GCA_964440775.1 uncultured Desulfobacteraceae bacterium
AAAACATCAGAGGGCATGTGTTTTTAAGTTTCCTGGCCCTGGTGTTGAGAAAGGAACTGGAAAGCCCCCTTGAAAGATACGGATACTGCTTTGAATGGGCAGACATCAAACAGGATCTAAAGGCATTGCAATACCCCCTACCATTCGAGAGCTATAATCTATGTCAAAGAGCAAATGGTAGTGCCAAGAACTTTTTTGGCTATGTTATGTGTTTGATATCACTAAATTATTTTTTTGCAACTGTCCAAGATCAGTAAAGAGAAATTTCTCCTTGACAGAGGGTATTAAGATTAGGTAATGGGCTTTTAATTGCAGAATAAGAAAGTGAGTTACGCAATGCGTTACAAAGTCCGTGTCCGATCTCTTCAACGTGGACTGGAGATTTTAGAGACGATTAGTCGTGCCTTCCGACCCTTGAGCCTTACAGAGATTGCTACCCAAAATGGACTTAGCAAGACAGCAGCCCTTCGTTTCCTTGAGACCTTGTGTGCCCTGGGGTATCTCAATCGTGGTGAGGATAAAAGATATTCACTGGCAACCAAGATGCTCTCCCTGGGCTTTAGCTTTCTAAATAGCTCCAGTTTAAGGGCAGTTGCTAAGGTCTACGTTGACGAACTCTCAAATCAGCTTGATAAAACCGTAAACCTGGCCGTGCTTGATGGCCTTGAGATCCTTTTTCTTTACAGGAAGGAGGTGAGAAGGTTTCTTAAATTTGATCTTCAGGCAGGTTCCAGACTGCCAAGTTATTGCACTGCTTCTGGTAAGGTATTGTTGGCTGGCCTGGAAGACGGGGAACTCAAAGAGCGGATAAGCAGGATGACCCTACATCAGATTACTCCAAAGACGATTATCTCAAAGGAGGAGCTCTGGAATGAGATAATGGAGACGAGAAAAAGAGGGTACAGTATCTGTGATCAAGAGCTTTCAATGGATCTTTACTCAATCGCTTTTCCTCTACTAAATGCTGAAGGGAAGATAATAGCTGCAATAAATGTCTCGCTTGATGCAAAAGACAAACACCTTATGAACATGGATGAGATTATTGCCAAGTTAAAAGACACAAGCGAAAACGTTTCTAGGACTCTGGGTTATAAAGGTTTATTCCCTAGGTTTCCAGGCAAGGGAGACACAAATAAAAAGGGGGGATTGCAATGAAAAAAGGAATTGTTTTAGCATTGGGCATACTTTTTATCTTGGGTTTGTGGATATCAGTAAATGGTCTTAATTATGCATGGGGAGGTGAGAAGCGGTATGTCAGGATAGCAACTGCTAGCACCGGTGGAAGCTGGTATCCTGCTGGAGGTGCCATTGCCGCTATCATCAATAAATATATCGCTGATACCGAGGCCTCGGCCCACCCATCAGCAGCGAGCAGAGAGAATATCCGTCTCCTTTTGGAGAAGAAGACCGAGATAGCCATGGTTATGCCTGATATTGCCTACTTTGCCAGGACCGCTACTGACATTTACAAGGGAAAGCCACCTGCAATGATAAAGGGCCTGTTTTCCTTTTGGGGCATAGATCTGTTGATCATAACCAGGGCAGACACCAATATTCACACCATTAGAGATCTGCGAGGCCATAAGGTGGGCTTTGGCCCTCCAGGCAGTGGCAGTGAGGTGATGTCCAGAAAGATTTTGGCTGAATATGGGATCACTTACAAGGATCTGAAGCCCCAGTTTCTTTCCGCACCTGAGCAGGCAAGGGCCCTAAAAGACAAGACAATCCATGCCGCCATGTACACAATAGGCACGCCAGCTCCCACATTCGTGGACCTGTGCACATTGACCAAGTGCAGACTTATTCCCATAGAAGAGGAGATGATCCAGAAGATAACAAAAAAGTATCCTTATTACAGTAAGTCCATCATCCCTGCTGGCTCTTATCCCAATGTGAACTACGACTGTGGGACCTTGAAGTGGGTTGGACTGGTTGTGGTGCATGAGGACTTTGATGAAGATCTGGCCTACAGGATTGTAAAGGCAGTTGTAAAGGATCACTTGGATGAGTTTAAACAGGCCCATGCCAACGCAAGGAAACTCACCACTGAGCGGATGTTCCAGGGAATGTCTATCCCGTGGCACCCAGGGGCTGCGCGGTTCTGGAGGGAGATAGGGCTCCTGAAATGAGGATAGATCCCCTTTGGTTACGGAGGAAGGGGAATGGCAGAGGGGCGCTCCCCCTGATAGCTTCTGTGGCCATTGGGGCCGCCATCGTCGTCGGAGGAATATGGACCCTTGTGGAGGACCATTGCGTTTTGGTGGTAGAGAACCTTACAAGAAACACAGTGATTTTCTCCAAAGCTGCCTCCTCGGGGGATAATGTGTGGGTTGTCTTTATCAACTCCGTTGAGGGGCTTCCTGTGGCTGATCATTTTGTAGTGGATGAGCACTGCGAGCTTCTCTTTCAGGAGACCATCTATATGGCTCCCTATGGAGGCTATATTGAAAAGGGCAAAAAAGAGGTAATCGCCCCCATGACCGTTCGCATTCATTCCATAAGGGAAGAGGTTAAAAACTCTACTTTTTTTTTCGGGTATAAATTCCGGCAAATGCTGTTTATTAATGGCCATTTCATAGATCTAAAGGGCAAAGCAACAGGAGGTGATCTGGTAAGTATCTACATAAAAAAATGAAGACAAGGCCCCGCTTATAATCTTAGAAAGGATTATTAGATGAATAAAAGTATAAAGGATATTGCTGCATCCATTATAGCCATAGCAATGGCCATCTTTCATCTTTATACTGCAGGCTTTGGCCGCTTCCCTTCACTTCAGCAAAGATCTATTCATCTTGCCTTTGCGCTGAGTCTAATTTTTTTAATCTACCCAGCCAGAAAGAATACGAAGTCTAAAATTTTATCCGGTTTTGACATAAGCGCTATAGTATTTTCTATCTTATCCTGCGGAAATATCACCTTTGTGGTCTATTATCTGCTTTATGAGCGTGCTGGTGCAGCAACCAATATTGATATTGTCTTGGGATCTATTTTGATCCTGTTGATCCTGGAGATGACCAGAAGGATTATGGGATTGGCTCTACCCATAATAACCGTGATCTTTATAGCCTATGCCTTTTTGGGGCCATATATCCCGATCCCATATTTGAAACATGCTGGTGTGAATCTCTCAAGGTTTATCTCCTATGAGTATCTGAGCACAGAGGGGATATTTACTATTCCCTTGGGGGTATCTGCCACCTTCATTGCTGTATTTGTGATATTCGCCTCCTTTTTGATTCGCTCAGGCGTGGGAAACTTCTTCATGGAGGCAGCTACAGCCGTAGCAGGTGGAATGACGGGTGGGCCTGCTAAGATCTCTGTTGTTGCCAGTGCGGCCATGGGATCGATTTCGGGGAGTGCTGTAGCCAATGTGGCAACTACTGGATCGGTTACGATCCCCCTGATGAAGAAGATGGGTTTCCCGGCTGTAGTGGCTGGAGGCATTGAAGGCACGGCCTCCACTGGCGGACAGATCATGCCACCCCTTATGGGAGCTGCGGCATTTATCATTGCAAGCATTACGGGCAACCCCTATATTCGGATCTGCGTGGCCGCATTGGTGCCGGCGGTGCTTTCCTTTTTGAGTGTGTTCATCATAGTTCACTTTGAATCAGAACGATACGGAATCAAAGGACTTTCAAGAGATCAGATCCCAAGGCTGTGGCCTGTGCTGAAAAAAAGGGGGCACCTTGTACTCCCGGTCGGTGTTCTGGTGGCAATGCTCCTTATGGGATACACGGCTATGAAGGCAGGGTTTTATTCCATTGCTTCGGTAGTGATTGTGAGCGCCCTGCAGAGTGAGACACGCATGGGGCTGAGGAAGATTCTTTCTGCCCTGGATGAGGGAGCCAGAGCTGTGCTCCCCATTGTTGCAGCCTGTGCGTGCTCGGGAATTATTGTGGGGGTGCTGACCCTTACGGGGCTGGGCCTTAAGATATCGTATCTGCTCGTTGAGATAGCTGGGGGGAATATCCCTGTCTTGCTGATACTGGCCATGTGCGTCTCTATTATTCTGGGCATGGGAATCACGACCACTGCCGCTTATCTTCTGGTGGCGATTATAGTAGCCCCTGCCTTGGCTAAGATGGGGGTGCCTGAGCTTGCAGCACACATGTTCGTGTTTTACTTCGCTGTGATCTCTACCATTACCCCTCCAGTCGCCCTTGCAGGATACACTGCAGCTGCAATTGCAGAGACAGATCCCTTCAAGACCTCTCTTGTGGGATTCCGAATAGGAATCGCCAAGTTTGTGGTGCCATATTACTTAATCTATCGTCCTGAAATCATGCTACTTTTCGGTAATATCCAGGAGATTGTTATGGGGTTGACCGCTTCCTTTGTGGGAATCTGGGCGCTGGCCGTGGGGGCGTGTGGATACGCCTTCAGAGAGCTTAAATGGTATGAGAGGATATTCCTTCTTGCGTGTATCCCATTTACAATCCCTACGAAGCCCCTGTGGAATGTGGTGGCAGGAGGGATTATAGTGGGGATTAATCTCCTCTTTTGGACTCAGGCCAGAAAAGCAAAAACACTATTAAGAGGTGTTCATCATGAAGAAACCTAAGCCTATCAGAAGGGCTCAGTCAGCTTATGGATATCCTCTCTTGATAAAGCACCTGCTCAATACCCCCATTTACTGGGCCTCTGAGCAGGAGATAGTCTATAGAGGTGATGTGCGCCACACCTATAGAGAGCTTTACAGGAGGATTAACAGGCTTGCTTCAGTCCTTTCCTCCCTGGGGGTGGGTGCAGGGGATGTGGTGGCTGTGCTTGATTGGGACTCACACAGGTATCTGGAGTGCTTTTATGCTGTGCCCATGATGGGAGCTGTGCTTCACACGGTAAATGTAAGGCTTTCCCCCGAGCAGATCCTCTACACCATGAACCATGCAGAGGACAGAATTGTGCTGGTGCATGAGGATTTTGTTCCCTTGCTTGAGGGGCTAAAGGAAAGGCTTAAGACCATAAAAGGCTATGTTCTTCTAAAAGATAATCCAGGCCCTTTAAAGAAGATCTCCCTCCCCCTTTTGGGAGAGTATGAGGAACTCCTTTCAGGGGCATCGGAAGAGTATGAGTTTCCTGAGTTCCCCGAGGAAATTCAAGCTACCATATTCTACACGACAGGGACAACGGGCCCTCCTAAGGGGGTCTATTTCAGCCACAGGCAGCTTGTATTGCACACACTGTCTGTGGCTGTTGCCCTTGGAGGCTTCCATGGCATAGGCCTTCGCTCAGGGGATGTCTATATGCCCCTTACACCCATGTTTCATGTGCATGCCTGGGGGATGCCTTATGTGGCCACCCTCCTTGGGCTCAAGCAGGTATATCCGGGAAGATACGAACCTGAGTTGATCCTGAGACTTAGAGAAAGAGAAAGGGTGAGCTTCAGCCATTGTGTGCCCACCATTTTACAGATGATCTTGGAACATCCTCTTGCCAGGGAGGTGGATCTCTCAGGCTGGAGGATAAATGTGGGGGGGAGTGCCCTTCCAAGGGCCCTTGCCCGCAAGGCACTTGAGATTGGCATTGAGGTCATAGGGGGTTATGGGCTATCTGAGACTTGTCCTGTGATCAGCCTTGCAAACTTCAAGCCTCATATGCTTCAATGGGATGAGGAAAGAAAACTAAATATCAGGACAAAGGCAGGTTTTCCCATCCCCCTTGTGGCCTTCAGGCTCGAGGACGAAAGAGGACAGGAGCTTCCCCGGGATGGAAAGAGTCGTGGTGAGCTCCTTGTAAGGGCGCCATGGCTCACCCAGGGATATCACAAGGAGGTAGAGCGTTCAGAGGAGCTCTGGAGGGATGGATGGCTCCACACTGGGGATGTAGCCACCATTGACCCTGAAGGCTATATACTCATCGTGGACAGACTAAAGGATGTGATAAAAAGCGGTGGCGAATGGATCTCTTCTCTTGAGCTTGAAAGGATCATTGTAGAACACCCCCGTGTTTCTGAGGTGGCAGTTGTGGGTGTGCCTCATGAAAAATGGGGCGAAAGACCCGTGGCATTTGTGGTTCCTAAGGCTGAAGGAAAGGGGCTCCTTTCAGAGGAAGAGCTCAAGGGCTTCATTAGGGGCTTTGTGGAGAAGGGGATTATACCTCGCTGGGCCATTCCTGACAGGATCTACATGGTGGATGAGATCCCCAAGACTAGCGTCGGAAAGATTGATAAAAAAGAGATTAGGGCCTTGATCAGGAAAGAGAGTTCTCCGGTTAAGGATATCAAAAAATCAAAACCTGGCCCGGAAAGACTACGAACATCTGTTTAAATAGATCCTTTTGATGAGAGTTTTGAATTTTTCAAAGCTCTCAGAAAAAACTGTAGATGACCTCAGCACGG
>CAYTXJ010000120.1:0-6245 GCA_964440775.1 uncultured Desulfobacteraceae bacterium
TAATTTTTCTAATTAAATTAATATGCTTGATTATATTCTGCATCATAAATTAGAGTTTCTTCTTCAAAGATATTGAAAAAGGATAGGGCATAATGAAGGTATTAATCAGTGACAATTTTTCTGATTCCTCCCATGCATTAACTTGGATATATCTTTATACCTGGCTCATTCACGCAGGTGGGCTCAAATATTATGGAATGGAACCCATAGTGATAAGAGAGGCCATAAAGGCAAAAGAGGAGGGAAAGAAAAAGGTCATCCTGTTTAATTGGAGTGGACATGGCCTTGTGGATATGGCAGCATACGAGGCATATCTCAGTGGAAAGCTCAAGGATCATGATTTTCCTCAGGAAGAGATTGAAAGGGCACTTAGGGATATTGAAACACTTCCCAAGCCCAAACAGACACAGGGTTAAAAGTATAAGGGGAGGGATTACCTACCCCCCCTTAGTGGAACAAAATTAAGCACGGAGATGATATGAGAGAGGATATATTCTTGGGAAATGAGGCAATTGCCTTGGGACTACTTGAAGGGGGTTGTGATGCAGTTACCTCCTATCCTGGAACACCCAGCTCTGAGATCCTTCCAGGGGTGGTAAAATTAAAGAAGCAGCTTGGCCTGGATGTCTACACCGAGTGGTCAACCAATGAGAAGGTGGCACTGGACAATGCCTTTTCCTTTGCCATAACAGGCAAGAGGGCTGCATGTAGCATGAAGCAGGTGGGGCTAAATGTGGCAGCAGACTCCCTTATGAGCGCTGCATATATGGGAACAAGAGGAGCCCTCTTAATTATCTCCTGCGATGATCCTGGCCCCCACTCCTCCCAGACAGAGCAAGATAGTAGAATTATGGCACGTCTTGCAAAGGTGCCTGTTTTGGACCCTTCCACTCCACAGGAGGCAAGGGATATGGCCAGATTTGGTCTGGATCTCTCTGAGAGATTCCGAATTCCGGTCATTCTTCGCCCCACAATAAGGGTATGTCATGCAAGGCAAAATCTCAAATGGGACAATATTTCCAAAGACCAAAAGGAGGCCACCTTTGAAAAGGACCCCACCCGCTGGGCGGCAACTCCCAGGTTCAGATTCATACTTCATGGTGAGTTAAATAAGAAGCTAAAGGAGATTGGAAGACTGTTTGAAGAGTCTTCAGAATATAATTTTATCCGCTCAACTGGCAAGGATGGTTATCCCTTAGGGATTGTGGCAGGTGGTGTGTCATATGCGGTAGTAAGCGATATACTTGAAGAGGAAGGCCGTGATGATATCCCCATATTAAAGATAGGAACTCCGTTCCCATTCCCTGAGCGCCTGGCACAGGAGTTCCTCAGCCTGTGTGAAAAGGTGCTGGTTGTGGAAGAGACTGACACATTGATAGAATATCTCCTAAGAGATAGAGAGAAGGTATTGGGTAGGCTTACAGGTAATATCCCATCTCAAGGGGAGCTGATTCCAGATATAATCTATAGCTCCCTTTCCCAAACACTTGAAGAGATGAATCTTCCGCCTCTGTCCCATTTACCGGACAGGGAAGTGCAGGATCTCATAAGATCCCTTGAACTTCCCATAAGAAGACCAACGCTATGTCCCGGTTGTCCCCATAGGGCATCCTTTTATGCCATCAGAAAGGCGCTTCCAAAGGCAATATACACCTCTGATATAGGCTGTTATACCTTAGGAATTAATATGGGAGCAGTGGATACATGTCTTGATATGGGAGCAGCCATTACCATTGCCTCTGGACTATATCAGTCTTATAGCCAGAGCAAGGAGCATAAGGATCTGGTTGCCACCATTGGAGATTCCACATTTTATCATGCAGGAACTGCTGGTCTTTTAAATGCGGTCTACAATGGGGCAAGATTCATACTTGTGGTGCTGGATAATCTCACCACTGCAATGACAGGGATGCAGCCCACTCCAGGGCTTGGGATCAGGGCAGATGGAAGCAAAGGGAATCTGATTGAGCTTGAAAGGGTGATCAGAGGCTGTGGGATTGAATTCATTGAGGTGGTAGATCCCTATGATATAAAAGGGATGGTAGAGGTGCTTAAGAGGGCCTCTGAGTATGTAAAATCTCCAGATGGGGGTATTGCGGTAATTATTGCAAGGCATCCCTGTGTAATAGCGTATAGGGATAAGGCCATACCTAAGAGGAAAAAGATTAAGATCACAGATAGGTGTGTGGAATGTAATCTCTGTATTGAAAGGTTTGAATGTCCTGCGTTATATAGGGATGAAGAGCTTGGAAGGACAGCAGTAGATCCTGTGCTTTGTACAGGTTGTGGGGTATGTATTGAGGTGTGTCCAAAGGGTGCAATAGTGGAGGAGTAGAGCCATGGAAAAGATGGATATAATCCTATGTGGCCTTGGTGGGCAGGGTGTACTTTTTATGACAAAGGTCTTGGCAGAGACAGCACTTAGCTCTGGATATTCCATAATGGCAGCAGAGACCCATGGTATGGCACAGAGAGGGGGGTCGGTGATAAGCCATCTTAGACTTGGAAAGATAAAGGGAAGCCTTGTAAGGTCTGGCTCTGCAGATCTACTCCTTTCACTTGATGTAAATGAGGCATACAGAAACCTCGGCTTTTTAAAGAGCGGAGGATCACTTTATGTCAACGCTAAGCAGGGGAGATTTCCCATAGATGAGGTAAAGGGCCTTTTGGAGAAGAGAGGAATAAGGTATTTTTCCTTTCCCGCAACAGATGAGGCAATGAAGCTGGGATCACCACTGAGTTCAAACCTCTCCCTTATAGGCTTTTTCTCTCTTACTGCTCCCCATCCCTTTAGCCCGGAAAGGATTAAAGAGACCATAAAGAGGATAAGTCCTGAGAGATTTCAGGATATAAATCTTAAGATATTTGATATATCCTTAAATAAGGCAAAGGATATCTTAAAAGATAAGGAGGTTCTATGAGATGAGCACACACAGGATATATAATTTCAATCCTGGCCCTGCCGCCCTGCCATTGGAGGTGCTTGAGAGGGTTCAGGACGAGTTTTTAAACTATAAGGAAACGGGCATGTCCATAACTGAGATAAGCCACAGATCCAAGGAGTTTGATGAGATAATCAATGATGCTGTTTTAAGGATAAAGAGATTGCTTTCACTTGGTGATGACTTTGATGTCCTCTTTATCCAGGGAGGTGCAAGCCTTCAGTTCTGTATGGTTCCCATGAATCTATCAATTGAGGGAAGGCCTGTTGATTATATCAACACCGGCACATGGTCTACAAAGGCGATAAAGGAGGCAAAGATTCAGGGTAGGGATGTGAGGATAATTGCATCATCAGAGGACAAAAACTTCTCATATATTCCAAAGACATTCACTGTGGACCCTGATGCAGCATATCTTCACTTTACCTCAAACAATACCATTAAGGGCACTCAATGGCACCACTTTCCAGATGCAGGAAATGTGCCTTTGGTCTGTGATATGTCATCTGATATAATGAGCAGACCCTTTGATGCCAGACCCTTTGGTCTTATATATGCAGGGGCACAGAAGAACCTGGGGCCTGCAGGGGTAGCGGTTGTAATCATCAGAAGGGATATGCTGGAACGTGTGCCTGAGGAGCTTCCAACCATGTTGAAATATACCACCTTTTCAGAGAAGAACTCCCTCTTTAACACCCCTCCCTGTTTTGCCATTTATGTAATTGATCTTGTGCTTCAGTGGCTTGAAGAAAAGATTGGTGGTCTAAAAAGGATGGAGGAGATAAATGCCCAAAAGTCTAAGATGATATATGATGTGATAGATGGATCTGGTTTTTACAGGGGCACCGCAGAGCCCGATAGCCGTAGCATCATGAATATAACCTTCAGGCTTCAGAGCGAAGAGCTGGAGCAGAAATTTGTAAGTGAGGCCCTGAAGGAGGGGCTTGGAGGCCTTAAAGGGCACAGATCTGTTGGTGGATGTAGGGCATCACTTTACAATGCAGTAAGTATTGAGGCAGTGGAGGCATTGTGTCAATTTATGAAGGAATTTGAAAGGAGATATGGCTAAAAGAGGAGAGCGCCTATGGCCGAAAGGAACAAGTCATCTATTTTATGATTTTTCTGATATAGGGATTGCGACCCCGAAATGAAAGGATATTTTAATAGGATTTTCCATATAGATGTAACTCAGAAGAGCTTTAAAGAGGAGTCAGTGGATGACCGCCTCTTTGAAGACTATATTGGAGGAAAGGGAATAGGAACCCATCTTTTGCTTTTAAAAAATCCCCCTAAGGTAGATCCTTT
Source organism: uncultured Desulfobacteraceae bacterium (assembly GCA_964440775.1). Lineage (GTDB taxonomy): Bacteria > Desulfobacterota > DSM-4660 > Desulfatiglandales > JALVMZ01 > CAYTXJ01. The sequence goes on from CAYTXJ010000120.1 coordinate 4,248, forward strand.
AAGTCCTGAAAATCATATCATATTTGCAATTGGCCCGGTGGCCGGAACCCCCATATGGGGTGGATGCAGATACGGCGTTTATACCAAGTCTCCCCAAAGTGGCCTCTATAACGAGTCATATGCCGGTGGAACTGTAGCAGAATATATGGCAAAGGCAGGAATTGATGTATTGGTTATCAGGGGGGCATCAAAGGAGCCCATATGGATTGAGATCTATGAAAAAGGTGTAATATTTCACGATGCATCCAGTTTATGGGGATTGGATACATATGAGACAGAGAGATATATAAAGAGATGGATAAGGGATCGGATTGGAGATGGATCAAGAGCTGGGGTTATATGCATAGGGCCTGCAGGAGAAAATCTTGTAAGCTTTTCATTGATAGAAAATGACAACTGGAGAAGTGCAGGTAGGGGTGGAAGTGGAGCGGTTCTGGGATCTAAAAAGATAAAGGCCATTGCCTTTAGGGGCAGTGAAAGGAAGGAGATAGCCAATAGGGAAGGGATGTGGGAACTGGTAAAGGAGATATCCAATAAAGGCAGAAATGACCTTATCGTATCTTCCTATAAAAATTGGGGGACCTCTAAGATGGTCGATGTGATGCAGGCAATAGGGGGGTTTCCGTGCAGATACTGGTCAAGGGGGAAGGCAGAATACATTGAAGACATTAATTCTGAGGCATTGCATAGCAGGGTAAAGGTTACTCCCAATGCCTGCCACAGGTGTTTTATTGCATGTGGTAGGCTTTCTGTAATTAAGGATGGAAGATTTAAGGGTCTTAAGGTTGAAGGCCCAGAGTATGAGACAATATTTGCATTTGGTGGCCTATGTGGAGTGCGTTCAATAGAGGAGATTATCTATCTGAATGATCTCTGTGATAGATTGGGTATGGACACGATTAGTGCTGGAAATCTTGTTGCACTTACCATTGAGGCATCTGAAAAGGGGAGGATAGATTATAAGATAGCCTATGGGGATACTGAAGAGATCGGCAAATTGCTCCAATCCATTGCCTATAGAGAGGGGATAGGGGATCTGATAGCCAGGGGTATAAGGGAGGTGTCCAGAAGATGGGATATAGAAGGGATGGCAATGCATGTAAAGGGGGTTGAACCCCCTGGATATGACCCCAGGATCTTGAAGGGAATGGCACTTGCCTATGCCACATCTCCCAGAGGAGCATGTCATCTGAGAACCACCTTTTATAGGCCTGAGCTTACAGGCCAGATAGATTCAGATGATGTGGATAAGAAGGTGGAGCTATTTTGTGAATTAGAAGACTGGTTAGCAGTGCATGACTGTATGATACTCTGTAGGTTCTACAGGGAGTTTTATAGCTGGGAGAGGCTTTCTGAGATATTAAGGCTGATTACAGGGAGGTATTTTGAAATAGAGAGACTTAAAGAGGTGGGAAAGAGAATAGTGGAGGAGACCCGAATATTTAATATAAGAGAGGGATTGAGAAGGAAAGATGATGGGCTTCCAGAGAGATTTTACTCAGAGCCTCTTCCTGAAACCCAAGAGGTTGTAGACAGGGAAGAGCTGGAGCTTTTGGTCGAAAGGTATTATCAGTTGCGGGGGTGGGGCAGAGATGGGATTCCCAACAGTATCATGGAGATACATTATGATGAATCCGAACAATCCCCATATATCAAGATGGGTGTTAGATAGATTCAGGATTTCCCTTGACCTTGCCTCTATTAGTAATATATTAGAGTTGATAAATGGTCCCCTCGTCTAGCGGTCTAGGATATCGGCCTCTCACGCCGAAGACACGGGTTCGAGTCCCGTGGGGACCATTTTTTTAACCCTTTATTTTTGATTCGGGTATTTTCCGGGGTATTTTTATTTCAAATTATAGAGAGCTTTGAACTTTTCAAAGCTCTCAGAAAAAAACTGTAATTTTGTGTTATTTAAAGGTAATTTTTGGAGGTGTAACCCCCAGTGTAAAAAGGGGTTATGCAAAGCTCTCTGTATCATTGAAGAGGCTTGAAAAG